>JAVLAV010000054.1:0-21245 GCA_031580735.1 Marinobacter sp. | reverse complement strand
CACGCAGCTAAAACACCGTCGTTTCTGCCCGGCCACCGTATACTCGGCGGAAACCACTTGCTCGGCGTGCCTTGTCATTGATTCAAGATTACGGATGGTATCTTTGAGGTACTCTCCAAAACTCAAGCAGACGGAAAAGATCAATAAGTAAAGCCACTAAACCGACCATCATAGTTGTCGGGAACCGGACAAAATAGTTACGCTGAATACTGCGGGGCGAATCCATGCGAAAACTGCAAGCAAAGTTGACGGGCACTGAGACTTCGGAGTTAGAGGAGACACCCCGCGCCGCTACACTCCAATGTGTGGCAGGCTTGACGTGGAAGAGGTGACGACCCTCAGCGGTTTATGCACAACTTGCTGAGGTGGCCCGTCCAATCTGGAACCACCAAAATCAACAGCACGCCTGGCTCTTCAGCTTTATCAATTCAGCAGGTTAAGAACTTAGCCAGACGGGACAGAGGACATAAATGCAGGTACAGAGAGAACAAGCCCTAAGGCCGGATTTCAGAAGCTGAGACACACACACCAGATGGCATTGCCCGGCGAAACAAGTTGGAGAGTGTCGAGCCCGGAGGCATCTCTATTGCGCGTTCGAGACCTCGCTCTACCAGCATCATTGATGTTTCGTACCAACGCATCTGACGACTCATATTACGTGCCAGATCAGATCGGATATCGTCTACATTATGAAGTACACGGGCTGCGCTTGGACTGACGTACTTTATATTCGGCCGCGCCATCTGAACCTTCTCCAGCTCCTCTGACAATGCATCTGCCTGCGAATCCAGTAGCTCGCAGTGAGACGGCACTGGAACCTGGAGCAGTTGCCCCGAACACGGAACCCTCGACCGAATACATGCTTCCGTTTCAACCAAAGCCTCCAGCTTCCCAGCCAAAACAAACTGACCTTCCCCGTTGATATTGGCCAGATAAACCTCTTGGCCGGCGAGATATCCGGAATGCACAGCCTTCTCGACTTCCGACTGGGTCGGCCCGGTCAACGCCATCATCCCATATCCGGAGGGGTAAGCCCGCTGCATTAGACTGCCTCGCAGGTCAACGATGTGAAGGGCATCCTCAAATTCCATACAGCCAGACAGCACAGCCGCCGGGTATGCTCCGATGGACAACCCCAACACGTATTCCGGCCTGACGTCCAAGCGAAGTAAATACTCCCCCCAGACAACCCCACTGATCAATAGCGCCAGCTGGACATTACGACTGTTCCCAAATGCTTCTTGAGTATCCAGAGACCGTATATCCTGCTGCAACACCTCACTGGCTTCAGCCAAGCGGTCTGCAGTGCCAGGATCCTCAGGTAAGTTCCCGAACATCCCCGGGCGCTGCGCGCCCTGACCCGGGAAAGTAAATACAGTAATCAACTTAAGCTCCCTGTTTATGAGCCATCCAGGGGTTCTCAACCAGTTGAGGCCCGGAATTGGTCTTTAGCAGCACTTTACCGGATGCGTTCGCCCATTCCGCCAGAGCTACAGCTCCCCAACCCGTCTCCAATTGAACATCAACACGGCACTGTTGCCTCTCCAGAAAGCTCACAAGACTTCGGGCTTTTGATTTATCCAGCTGCTCTGGCCGAGCAATTATCAGATCAAGATCGCTTTGCATGCTGATCTGACGCTCACCACTAGCCAACTCGTAACCAACACTACCGGTTATGCCCCAGCTTAAATTCAGAGACTCGAGATGGCTCGCCACCCGCTCGAGTGCGCGCAATGCAGGGTAACCCTTTCGATCACCAGCTTTCATCCACGCACACTGTTCTGCCAAATCGAAAGGCGTCACACACCACCGGATCCCCGTCAATGGAGCAAAAGCCGGGAAACGATTTGCCCGACGTTCCCCTCGAACACCAACTGCCACCCACCCGGGGCTGGGTTGATCTCTTCTGACAACAACAGGGCCACTACCTTTTATTACCCAATCCGGTACCGTTTCCTTCTTACCGATGGGAACCAGAAGTGCTCGATCAATCCATAGCAGGTCATGGGGTGCCGGTTCAGTCTCGCCATTGTGCACGCATCAATTCCCTTACCCGTTGAGAGGCCTTGCGATTAGCTCCATTCAGCCGCCTGGCAATACCGGTATCCCCTTTTCCGATATCTGCAATTGCTTTGCCGACGGTTTGTTTGACAATGTTGATATCATCCTGACCCGGAGAATCCACCGAGCCAATACGGATAAGATCGTCCAACATACCCAGAGATTCATAGCTTTCCATATCGTAAGCCATTGGAGGAATCTTTTTAGCCAGGTGGTCCAGTTCTTCCTCGGTCCTCAACGTAATTCTTGCCGCGGCAGACTTACCCATGGCGTGGACCTGCACACCAGGATCAGCAAGCGCTACGATGCGGTTTGCTTGGTACCCGTGAGCAAGAAACCCACCTGACATTGCTTTTCCAACCAGCAAAGCAATCACTGGATGGCCGGCAAGGCGCGCTCTCGCGTAGGCACTTACGGCGCCGGCAAGTGCTTGATGAATTCCGAGAGCTTCCTCTCTACGACCATATGCCTGGCTAGGCACGTCAACGATCGCGACAATCGGCTCCTTTGTGGTGGAATCAACGGCTACTGACATAATGTCCTCAATGGCCTCAGCCAGGCCCCATCCCTCCAGCAAACCGACTTCGCCATTTCGAGCTCGGGGATAGAGATTATCCGGATCAGGCCGAACTGCCAAAAACCAGCAGTTTTCGTCCCCAATCGAGCCCTTTGCAACCCTGACTGACGCCATTTTGTTCTGCGCAACAACATCCTCCGTCGCCAGTAACTTAAACCAGATATCTCCTCGAGAACCAGTTGTCATGTTTTCAGCTCGCATCGAAATTTCCCCGAGTCAGAATGTTAAAAGCGTCTTCGGCCGTTATCTGTTCATCGGTGTCGACTTTCTGCAATATCGACAGGAATTGAGACACCTGATCACTACGATGGCATTCCCGAACACCGCGATTAAGAAAATCGCAAATCTGATCACGCATTGCCGACGAGTCATCGTCAAGCAGAACATCGACGAGCCCCGTTGCATGTCTCTGAATACCGCCAGTCAACCCCCAGATCAGATCTTTGTCCCTGGAATCGTACTCATCGGCCCCGGCTTCCTGCTCGATCACCTGAGGCCCATTAAGTCCAAGACGGCCTTCTCTTGTCATAACCAGATAACTGCAAAGGCCTGCAGTAATAGACATCCCGCCGAAACAACCAACAGGCCCTGTAATAACACCAACTACCGGCTGAAGTTCTCTCAACTCCATAATCGCGGACTGTATTTCAGCGATTGCACCCAAGCCAAGGTTGGCCTCTTGCAATCGCACACCACCAGTTTCAAAAAGCAGAACAGCACATGTCGGATTACCGCCTCGCGTTTCTTCAATCGCAAGCTCCAATAATCCGGCAATTTTTGCACCACCAACTTCTCCGAGACTCCCACCCTGAAAGCTTCCCTCAATGGCTGCACAAACAACGGGCTGGCCATCCATCTGCCCCTTCGCAACGACCACACCATCATCGAATTGAGGAACAACATTCTGCTTTTCCAGCCAAGGAGACGTTATCCTGTCGAAAGGCGATACGAGCTCACGCATAGACCCCGGATCCAGCAAACTTGAAATCCGCTTTCGAGCATTAAAATCAATAAACCCTTTTGCCTGTGGTACGCTCATTCGGTCGCCTCCTGTGCTTCCGTCTCCCTGGCCTTTTCAATAGCTTGCTCAATGCGAAGACGGATGACCCCAGGCGTAGCTCCGAAATCGTGTATATCCATCCTCATCAGCGGAAGTGCTGAATTACTCTCTATAAGATCAAGCACCTGCCGCCACCGTACTTCACTGCCAGATACAGATGTCTTAATGTCAATCGTCGTCATAGAACCGACTCCAGGCTCTAGCATGACTTCAAGGTCTCCAGATCCTACACAGCCCACAATCACCGAGCGTAACGCCACGGCCCGACCAGGACGTTCAAATTGCAAGGTTTGCATAATGGGATTCCCCTTTATGTTGAGATACGGGTAAAAGCCGATCGACAAAGAGTGTTGCGGCTAATAGATCGGCGGCACCACCTGCCGACGCACCTAAACGAATCATTCTGGATTCGAGCGCAGCCAAAGCTTCTCTACCCTCAAAATTCCCGCAGCCACCTGCTTCGAGCACTCGCCTGGCTCCCGCCTGGACTGTCTCAAGCCCCCGCTTTCCTGAGCGTGATAGCACGCAGGTATCCGCCAATTCGGCCATAATCGCAATGAGCGCATTCAGTTGCGCCACCGGCTCGGGATCCCCCATATCTCGACTTTTACGCAGAGTTGGCAGCCCTAACTCGCGAACATGTGGAAAACCGGACTGAGCCTGCTCCCTTGCCCCCGGCACCCCATATAATCGGCAAGCTTTGCGGCCATTACTTTCCTGATCAGCACCAGAAACCACCAGATCACCGATCCTCGCAATAGCTCCCGCTCTCTCGAAGAGATCCTGCTCACTTTCTGTATGGGTCGCACCAGCGGTAGCCAGCAAACCCAAAGCCCAAATTGCTCCTCTGTGGGTGTTTACTCCTCCTGTCGCCGTCAACATGCGCTTTTCGGCTTTTCTACCCAGGGATCCAATGTCACAACGAAGCTGAATATCCGACGTGGAGCTTACAGCCCCCTCAGCCATTGCACTGAACCAGGGCCCAAGCTCACGTGCAGATCTTAAAAGCAGAGATAAGGTCATATCGCTGTGCACTCCGCTCCCCCGGCTATCCACTAAACCGGGTTTGGGACTAAGCTTTGCTTCCTGCTCTAGAGACCATACCGCCAGGTCGCCAAGGTAATCCGCGTACACAAAGACAGAAGATCGGGATTCTGTTGCGAGGCTCATAGTTACCAATTCCTGAATTTCACGGGAGGTTTATAAAGACCGTCCGACCATTTTTCTAATTCGCCGATGCTTCTTGCAGCCAAAAGATCACGAGTTGCATCACTTCTACGAATACCCAAATCCTCGGGATAAGCTACAAGCCCCTTGGCCCGCAACTCCGCAGTTACCTTTGGATCACGTTTCAAACCTACCGGTGTCGCGCCCGCAACTGCCGCTATCATGGCACGCCTTTGCTCCAGAGATTCTGCCTTGTAGAGATAAGCGATCCCCTCTTCAGTCAAAACATGAGTAACATCACTTCCATAAATCATGACGGGCGCCAAAGGCATTTTATAATCTTTGGCCATTGCCAGCGCATCCAACTCTTCCACAAGCGTTGGCTTGGCGCTGTCCTGAAACGTTTCAACCATCTGAACAACGAGTTTTCGGCCCTTGCTCATCAATGAATCATCTGGTTTCATATCCATCCAGGCCGGGGAAGCATGCCTGCGTCCACCAGGATCATGCCCCATGTTGGGAGCCCCACCGAAACCGGCGACTCTGCCCCTAGTAACGGTTGATGAGTTGCCATCGCCATCAACCTGAAGCGTAGACCCGATAAACATATCAACCGCATACTGCCCGGCCAGCTGGCAGAACGCCCTGTTCGAACGCAAAGACCCGTCTTTCCCCGTAAAAAACACATCAGGTCTCTCTGCGATATAATCCTCCATACCCAATTCCGTGCCAAAGCAGTGGACGCTGTCCACCCACCCGCTTTCTATTGCGGGAATTAGCGTTGGGTGGGGGTTGAGTGTCCAGTGCCGACAAATTTTTCCCTTCAAGCCAAGAGATTCACCATAGGTCGGCAGCAGCAACTCGATAGCTGCAGTATTAAAACCTATACCGTGGTTAAGAGACTGAACCTGATGGCGTTCGTAAATTCCGCGTATCGCCATCATGCCCATCAGCACATGCAAATCAGTGATGAGCCGGGGATCACGGGTAAACAATGGCTCAATAAAGAAAGGCTTATCCGCAAGCGTTACGAAGTCGACCCAGGAGGCGGGAATGTCGACACGCGGCAGATCAGAAACATCCTCAACAATTTCATTGACCTGAAAGATAACAATTCCATCCCTGAAAGCGGTAGCCTCGGCTAAGGCAGGCGTATCTTCAGTGCTGGGGCCGGTGTAAATATTGCCAGCCTTATCAGCCTTGAAGCCTGCCAACAAAGCGACCCGGGGACTAAGATCAACAAAGAGGCGAGCATAAAGTTCTATATAGGTATGAATTGCTCCAACTTCGAGTAGTCCGTCTTCAATCAACTGCCCGATTCGGAGACTTTGCGGCCCGGAAAAAGAAAAATCGAGCTTACGAGCCACACCTTTCTCAAAAAGATCAAGATGCTCAGGCCGTCCAACACTCGGCATCACCATATGGAGATTATTAACCACCGATGGGTCTACCATGCCGAGGGAACGGGAGAGAAAATCCGCCTGCTTCTGGTTGTTTCCCTCCAATGTGACTCGATCGCCGGATCTAAGCAATTTTTCCAGTGCCGGGACAATTTGCTCGGTCGGTATCGCAATTCCATCCGTCAAACTTTCAATCTTAGACATTCGCTCGCACTTGTCCTGACGACGACTGTGCCAATTGAATGGAATCTTTGGAGTCTTGCTCATGGGGGATCCTCTGTCAGGTGCCTTGATCAACTGACCTTAGGAGCTTCCCATACGTGCATCAATCAACACACCCGACAAACCATTACTCTGAGAGTAATGGTATGATAGGAACAACTAGGTCGATTGGAAGCATGCTGTGATCGAAGACGCATTCACCCTCAAAAAGCTTGAGATATTTCTGACATTCATGGAGGCAGGGACACTCTCGGCTACGGCCGAAAGGCTCGAGCTCTCTTCTGTAAGCGTGCATCGAGCCATACACTCCCTCGAGGAAACACTCAAGTGCCCGTTATTCTCCCAAGAAGGGCGCAAACTGGTTCCTTTGCCCAGCGCGCTGGTACTGGCCGAACATGCCGAGCAAGCCATGCACGTACTTGAAGACGGCATTAAGGCAACCCGTGAACGAGCAGGTGTTTTCTCAAATCAATTCAAACTTGGATCACTCTACTCACTAACGCTGAGCACAGTACCCAAGCTCATTGCCGGGCTCAAACTTCGCAAGCCCGAACTCAATGTCGAACTCACACTTGACTCTAACCGAGCGTTGTTTGCAAAACTTCATTCACTCGAGATCGACGCCGCACTGGTTTCTCTTGAGCCCGGCCAGCAAGACCCGCAATACACCAGCCTTCCACTCTTCAACGATGAAGTGCTTTTGGCAGCCCCGGCAAACACCACCCTTTCCGACAGTCAGCCTATAAGTCTGTCAGCTTTCCGAGCAGAGACATTTGTAACTCTCAAGCCAGATTTCGCGACCCATCGAGACAGCTACCAGGCATTCAAAAGAGCAGGATTTGATCCAGAAGTTATCATGGAAGTTGAAGACATCTTCTCGCTCGTGAGCCTTGTGAGTGAAGGTGTAGGCTTCGCACTTCTGCCCAAAAGAATCGAAGCAGTTTTCGAAAACAGGATAAAACTCTTCCAGGTCAATGAGTTAAAAGGAGTCCGACAGCAGATCTCGTTAGTTTGTCTTGCGAAGCGAGAAAGAGATCCTCGTATCCTGTCCTGCATCGCAGAAAGCAGAGTTTACTCCGCCGGCCGCACGTAAATTTATTTTTGATTGACTTTCTATCGATTTACTATTGACAGAACTCTGAGCCCCCGCTAAGTTTCAGCTATCAGTTAATCAATGCTCACAGATTGCGAAGTCTGCATTCCCTGAATACGGCATCGTTGTTGTGCCACTTAGAGAACCGGCTCTCCGGTTCTCTCTTTTTAATCTGGCTCTACTGACGACATCACTAACATCGAATTTCCGTCAGGCCGAAGGCTGTCGCATCCTTGCGCACACTTTTGTTAGAGGGCTCCCGGATGAAAAGTTGCAAAATATCAGCTCCCCAAAAGGCACAAACGGTACTGGTCTCCAGAAAAGTACGCCAGGGTTTTGAAAAGGAATTTGAAGACTTAAGCAACCAATTGACTCAAAGAGCCGCGAGGTTCCCGGGATACTTGGGTGCAGCCTTGTTCCGCCCATCTTCGTGCATTGATCCCGAGTACCAGATAGTTTTCAAATTTAAGAGCCCCGAAACCTTAATGGCGTGGGAGATTTCCGAACAGCGTACGGAATTGTTGAAAAATATTGAGGCACTCTTAGTAACAACAAGCAAAAAGGAAACGCTATCCGGCATCGCTAACTGGGCTACATCGCCTGAACAAGGATCTCAAAAACCACCTGCAAAATGGAAAATGACAGTTATTGGCTGGTTGGCCCTTTATCCAGCAGTTACTTTGATATCTATTCTATTTGGCGATTCGCTTACGCAAATGCCCCTCCTGATTAGAACCATGATTGTCACGTTAATCGTTATGGTTCTTATGAGCTATGTGATGATGCCTTTCATGAAGAAATTATTTCACGGCTGGCTTTTCCCCATAACAACCCAAAATCATGAAACCGCATCCAAATATAAAAATTAAAAGGAGAGAAAGTTGAAAAAAATTACATTAGGGAAAAAACCAGGAATCCACAACTTAAAAAGTTCAAATTTCGAGCTACCTGAAATTGGCAGAAGGGATGTTTTATTGCGAATGCAAGCCGCTTCTTTAAACTATAGGGATCTGGAAATAATCAACGGTACCTATGGTGAAAAATTCAAACCTGGGTTAGTACCTTTATCCGATGGAGCGGGCGATGTTATTCAAACAGGAAAAGATGTAAAACTTTTTCGAAAAGAGGACCGAGTCGTTACCAGCTTTTGGCAAAACTGGCCTGGCGGAGAACTCAAAGACGCGAAGTCTCCCCAAATGCTAGGTGGCCACAAGGATGGCGTGCTTGCTGATTATGTCGTTTTAAATGAAAGCGGTTTAGTTAAAATACCCGACTGCTTGTCCTATGCCGAAGCTGCCGCCATCCCTTGTGCTGGAGTAACAGCCTGGCAGGCATTGGTGGTTAAAGGAAATATAAAAGCCGGTGACTGGGTGCTACTGCTCGGGACTGGCGGCGTTTCCCTCTTTGCACTGCAGTTCGCAAAAATGCACAGCGCAAAAACCATACTCTTATCATCAAGTGAAGAAAAACTAAGAAAAATAGAAGAAATAGGCGCTGATTTCACTATCAATTACAAAGAAACTAAAGATTGGCCGAGTAAAATAAAGAAGCTGACTTCAGGAGGAGGGGTCGATCATATCATTGAAGTTGGCGGACCTTCAACTTTCCAAAACTCTCTTGAATCAGCATCGATTGGAGGGAATATAAATATTATAGGTTATAGGAATGGACAGGAAGGGACAGCCAACCCTTTATCCATTCTACGCCATCAACTGGAAGTTAGAGCAATTGCGGTTGGCCCTACTAGCTCGCTGGAGCAAGTTATGTCTGCATACATAGCGACCGAACAAAAACCTCCAATCCATCAAATTTATAACTGGGACTGCTTCCAGGAAGCGCTTAATGATTTTTCACGTGGAAAGCATATAGGGAAGATCGTTTTAGAGAAAGATAACTAAATGCTGCTCACGCCGAATGTCTGACTCAGGCTTAATGATCATAGAAGTCAGCAGCCCCTCCAGAGGCTCGGGCCTGCCCACTCCGTAGCCCTAGCCGTAATCAACACCAAGATCTGCAAGGATTGCCGCAATCTGTTCGGTCTCTACATCCAACGTGGGCACCGAAGACATCATGCGCAAGTGTCTGGGGGCCGACACGCTGCCAGAGCCGGAAAGCATCACCGAGAGCCTGCGCGATCAACTCAACGCTGTGTTCAAACCCGCGTTTCTCGGGCGACTCAACATCGTCCCCTACTTCCCGGTGCAGAACGAAATCCTCAACAGCATTGTCGAGCTAAAGCTTGATCGTATTAAACAGCGCTTCGAAACCAATCACCGCGCCAACCTCGAGTACGACCCGGCGATCATTGATGCAATCGCCGCCCGCTGTACCGACAGCGACAGTGGTGCGCGCAACGTCGACAGTATTATTTCGGGTAGCTTGATGCCGACGATTGCCACTCAGGCCCTGAACCGGATGGCCAACGGCGAAGCCATCGAGAAACTGACAATCAGCCTGGATGAGCAGGGTGAATTCGCCTACGAAATGCTCTGAATCGCCCTGCGTGGCTACGAATTGACAGTTCACGGTTCTTGTATTGCCTGTATTGCTCGCTCTGCTCGCATGGGCGAACTCATATCTGAAAATGGTAACATGACGGGAGTTTCTCAAATTCAGGCTAAAGATCGAGACGGTTTGGCCACTGGGTCCATATATAGCCTCTGTGGGCAAAATGTCTCATCTTTTGCTCCCTTGGACCTCCCGGAGAAAAGACATTAAAATCATGAAACTATACGGCATCAAAAACTGCGACACCGTGAAGAAAGCCCGCAGGTGGCTGGATGAAAATGGTATCGCCTATGACTTTCACGACTTCAAGAAAGACGGCCTTACCAGCGAAAAGCTGAGCGAGTGGGAACAGGCCGTAGGATGGGAAGCATTGATCAACAAGCGCGGCACCACCTGGCGCAAACTTCCCGAAGAGGTTCGTGATACCATTGCCGCCCCAAGTGCCCACGAGATCATGCTGGAGAACCCTTCCATCATCAAACGCCCGGTTGTGGAACGCGCCGGAGCCGTCACCGTGGGCTTTAACGCAGATCAGTGGGCTGCGTGGAGAAACTGATTTTATAGCCACGGAATCCACGGAAGAACACGGAAATAAAAGATGAAAAGATTTTTTTAGCCACGAAACCCACGAAAGAACACGAAATTAAAAACAAAGCTATTTTTGCCTGTAAGCAGTTAATCTTTGTTCGTGTTCTTTCGTGGATTTCGTGGCCGAATGATCTTTATCTTTTGCTTTTTTCCGTGTTCTTCTGTGGGTTCCGTGGCAAAACTTTCTTAATTTTTGTTTTAGAGGAGCAGATCAGATGAGCTTTGCATTCGGTATTGGTATCGGCAGCCAGAACAACCAGGGCGAGTGGCTGGAAGTGTTTTACCAGCAGCCGATCCTGACCCCCGACAGAGACCTGATCGACGTGGTTGAAGCCTCGCTGGGCTACCAGGGTGGCAACAAGGCCATCAACGTAACCGCCGAGCAACTGACCAAACTGGCAGACTCCCTGCGTCAGATCGGCCAGACCGACCAGGCGAAACTGGCAGACAGCGCCGCTGACAGCAAACGCCCGGTGGTGGTGACCGTTCTGGCCACCGACGATACCGCTTCCAGCACTCCGGAGGTTTACCTCAAGCTGCACCTGATCTCCCATCGCCTGAAAAAACCCCACGGTGTGAAGCTTGACGGTATCTTTGCCCTGCTGCCGAACCTGGCCTGGACCAACGAAGGCGCGGTGGATCTGAACGAACTGCCGGACCGCCAGCTGCAAGCGCGTATGGAAGGCCGTGTACTGGAAGTTAAATCTGTCGACAAGTTCCCGCAGATGACTGACTACGTGGTGCCCAAAGGCGTTCGCATTGCCGACACCGCCCGTGTCCGCCTGGGTGCTTATGTGGGCGAAGGTACCACCGTGATGCACGAAGGCTTCATCAACTTCAACGCCGGTACCGAAGGCACCAGCATGATCGAAGGCCGCATTTCAGCCGGCGTAATGATCGGCAAAGGCTCGGATCTGGGCGGCGGCTGCTCCACCATGGGCACTCTGTCCGGTGGTGGCAACATCATTATTTCCGTCGGCGAGAACTGCCTGCTTGGCGCCAACGCCGGCCTGGGCATCCCGCTGGGCGACCGTTGCACCGTGGAAGCCGGCCTGTACATCACCTCAGGTTCGAAAATCGCGCTGCTGGACGACAACAACGAACTGGTAGAAATCGTTAAAGCCCGCGACCTGGCCAACAAAAACGACCTGCTGTTCCGCCGCAACAGCCAGACCGGCTCGGTGGAGTGCAAAACCAACAAAACTGCGATTGAGCTGAACGACGAGCTTCACGCTAATAACTAACAGGCTGCAACCATGACATTATCGCCCACCCTCGAACTTGCCATGGATCTCATCAGCCGGCGCTCGGTTACGCCGGAGGACGCTGGCTGTCAGGAACTCATGATGTCCCGCCTGGCTCCGCTGGGCTTCACTGGCGAGAATCTGCGGTTTGGTGATGTCGACAACCTCTGGGCCCGCAAGGGCTCGGATGGGCCAGTGCTGGCCTTTGCCGGCCATACCGATGTGGTGCCTACCGGTCCGGAAAAGAACTGGGCGCACGCACCATTCGAGCCGGTTATTAAAGACGGCTATCTGTATGGTCGCGGTGCGGCGGATATGAAAGGCAGTCTGGCTGCCTTCCTGACCGCCTGTGAACGCTTTGTCGCCAACTGCCCGAATCACCGTGGCTCTATTGCCCTGCTGATCACCAGTGACGAAGAAGGCCCGGCGAAAGATGGCACGGTGAAAGTCATTGAAACCCTGGAAGCCAGAAACGAGAAAATCGACTGGTGTCTGATCGGCGAGCCATCCAGCACCCATCAGGTGGGCGATGTCATCAAGAACGGTCGTCGTGGTTCACTGCACGGGTATCTGACGGTTCATGGCGTTCAGGGCCACGTGGCCTACCCCCATCTGGCGGAAAACCCGGTGCATGCCGCGGCCCCGGCACTGGACGCCCTGGCCAATGAATTCTGGGACAACGGCAATGACTTCTTTCCGCCCACGACCTTCCAGATCACGAAAATTGAATCCGGTACCGGCAGCAACGTCATTCCCGGCGAATGCCTGGTGCACTTCAACTTTCGCTACTGCACCGAGAACAGCGCCGAAAGCCTGGAAGAGCGCGTGGTTGCCGTCCTTGACCGGCACAAGCTCAAGTACGACCTGCAGTGGCACCTCAGCGGCCGCCCCTTTCTGACCGACAGGGGCGCGCTGGTATCCGCCAGCCAGGAGGCTATTCGCAGCGTCACCGGGCGTGAGACCGAGCTATCCACCTCCGGCGGCACCTCGGATGGGCGCTTTATTGCCCCCACGGGCGCCCAGGTACTGGAACTCGGCCCACTGAACGCCACTATCCACAAGATAGACGAATGCGTGAAAGCCGAAGACCTGGATACCCTGTCCGAGATTTACGAGCGGATTCTGGTGGAGCTTCTGGGATAATCAATAATGCGGAGGCGGCGTCTCTTCTTCCTCGCGCTTGAGGTTGGAAGGCGCCATGTCCTTGAGCTGCTTGTGCATTAACCGCTTGGCCTCCCACAGTTCTCGGAGGTCCATTTCCTGCTTCGCGACCTGATCGCTCAGGGTGTTGATCACGTCATCCTGGAATGCCAAGCGCATTTCCAGTTCGGCAAGTCTCTTTTCCACCGCGTTTTCACTCATCAGGTTTGGTCACCCCTTTCTGTAATCTGGTATCATGCCGTCTTTTACGGCCAGACATGCAATGTTACCCGATGTCGGGCTTTTTATCGTTAGCGTCAACCCATGGAGAATATTCAGCCAATGCGTAATCCAGCCAAGGCGATCCTTATTTCAGTTCTGATCGCAATTCCGGCACCCTTCATCCTCGCCCTGCTGCTCACCAGCACGCCGCAACCACTCAGAATTCTGTCAGATGGTGGCATTGTGGAAGCACTGGGCAGCACTGGCGGTGTGGCCGCCTACCTTCTCGCGTTTGTTATTTTTGCCATTGCAGGCTTCATCGCCATTGCCTTGTCAGGCAAGCAACCTGCTCCGTCGGCCCGGAACAGCAATAACACAGCACCCGCCAGCCAACCGACCCGTAAAAACGAAATCCAGGAAGACGACTTCGACGACACCTCACCGGAAGGCGACGAAGAAGGTACCGTCAAATGGTTCAACGTGAAGAAAGGCTTCGGCTTTATCGTGCGCGATAGCGGCGACGAAATCTTTGTACATTTCCGCGCCATTCGAGGCCGGGGTCGTCGTGTTCTGCGTCAGGGTCAACTGGTACGTTTCAACGTGGTTGAAGCCGACAAGGGCCTGCAGGCAGATAATGTGTCTATCCTGAGCGACTGATCGCACAGTTTATCGGCACAAGCGAAAAGGCAGCCAGAGAATGGCTGCCTTTTTTTGTTCAGGGCCGGTTTTCTTTTCAGATCAGCAAATCAGTTCCAGACCACTTTCTGTTCGCCCCGGTCATCCAGGCGCCACCATTTTTCTTCTTCCACCGGATCGCCTTCTTTCCAGTCTCCGGGGCTGCAGCGAATTTCAGTCCTGAGCGCCTCCCGGGCACTGCGTGCGCAATCCAGATCGCTGGTCCATGGCAGCTCTTCGCCCTCCAGCAGCAGGCAGGTAAAACGCTTGCCGAAAGCCCCCGGGTAAAGGCTGATGCGCAGGCGCTCACCGGCGTAACGGGCGCTGCCTTTTACCACACTTGAAACGTCATCATCGTTAAGCTCCAGGCCATCCAGTTGGCTATTCAGCCAGTCAGAGACAGCGCCTGCCTCAAGGTCACGAATATAAATTTCCAGATCCTGCACCGGAGGTATCTCCCTGCTTTTGTTCATATTGGCCCATATAGTGAACTGCGCGGGACACGCCTGCAAGCCATGGTTCCGGCTCTGCCTGAAGGTCTTCCACCTGCAGGCAACGCAGGGTGCCGGCCTGTTTGCGTTCATGCCAGCATTGATCAGCATCCGCCCGATCAGCCTTTAACAGCTCCATACCCTGCTCCAGCCTCTGCCAGTTTCCCCCACGAGCCATTGTCACCAGGGACTGACGCCGGAGCGCATCATGCTCGGCCTCCAACGCCATGGCCGACACAGAACCCCCGCGTGCGAAAAAATCCAGTCTGCCGGAGGCTCGCTCCAGCCACTGCAACAACTCACCCGGAGTGGCCAGATTTGTATCTGCCTGGGCGGCAGCATAGTCCAGCGCGGTATCCGATATCTGTATTTGCCAGCGTTTTTCAATCGCCGGTTGATGCGCAGCCAGAATGGCGCGGCGCTGCGTACTGCTCACCGCCGGAACGCTGAACCTTTCAGCCAATCGCCCGGACAAACGCTCCAGCCGTCGCAACGCGCGACGATCCGCGCCCTGCTCGCAAGCCAACAGCAATACCGGTCCCGGCCATTCGGCCAATAAATCGCCCAGAGGAGACTCTGGCTGCGCCATCAATGCCAGCAAATCCGCCGGCGAGGTATTATCCAGAACCAGCACCGGGCGCCTGTCGGCTTCTGTCGCATCGTAACCCGCCCGACAGGCCTGAACGTCCGATTGCCGCCGAGGGTTCAGCGGCACCCCTTCGAAACTGTCCATGGCCATCAGGTTCTGTACCCAGACCGTTTTGCCAATGCCCTTGCGGCCATGCATCCAGATCAACGCTGTGGGATCGCCGGCCAGCACCACCGCCACTTCTTCCGCCAGTGCCAGCCATGCTCTGTCCGTAATCGCGACCGGCGTTATTGCAGGCTGCTGACTGGTAGTGAAAACGGGCGCATTCGGCCAATGCTGAACCAGCTCCAGCACGGCAACATACGCCCGGTCCTGCAAGCGTTCGCAATCGCAGGCCAGTATTTTCAGCAATTGCCACCACTCCAGCCAGGGGGCATCGGTTATCTCCCGCGCACGGGACAGCCAGTAAATCAGCTGCGACGACAAGGGCCCATCGCTCTGCACTTCGGTCACAATCGGCTGTTCGCCCTGAATGGTGCGCACCAGCTCGTCCAGATCCACACCCTGGCGCATCAGAAACGGGGAAATAACGGGATTGGCGTCAAGCAACGCCAGCAGGAAATCTTCTACGGTGATGACATAGCCACCACGGCGGGAAACATTGTCACGGGCCAGCAACAGCGCAGCCTGGCACTCGGGCGCCAAGCATCTTTGCCAGTCTTCCATAGGGGAACTCCTTCCTTGGTTGGGGCGCATCGTCCTGATGCTGAATAACTACGAAGTTTAAAAGCATCCCTTGCGAACAACAACCACTCACGTTGTAGTTCATTCAACCGTCCAGGCGGAACACCAGAGTCTCTGCCGACTTACCCGCTACCGAGGATAAATTTGACTTTATCCTCTGAAGGGTATAAAAAGTAAGAAATCCCCTTCAGGGTATAAACAATGAAAATAACTTCGCCAGAAGCCTTGGCTCTAACCTTAAAAAATACCCGACAAGCTCAGTCTCTGACTCAGCAATCGGCCGCCGACCTGGTAGGCGTGAAGCAAGCCACGATCTCGGCTTTCGAAAACCATCCTGAAAAAAGCAGAATTGAAACACTATTCAAACTGTTGGCTGCGCTCGATCTCGAATTGCAAGTCAGGCAGCGCGATCTGCCGAGTGAACAGACCGGCTGGGACCAGGAGTGGTAGCCATGGCCAGACTTATCGCCGCCCTGAACGGAGTAGAGATAGGCATACTAACGAAAGATACATCCGGCGCAATGACGTTTCAGTATCTGCCAGAGTGGGTTTCACGGCCAGGGGCACGCGCCATTTCAATGTCACTGCCATTAACGCTTACACCTTACCAGGGAGAACGGGTTTACAACTTCTTTGACAACCTTCTGCCCGACTCAGACACACTGCGGGCAAGAATGCAGGCCCGATTCCAGACAAAAACCGGACATCCTTTCGACTTACTTGCCAGTGTCGGCCGCGACTGCATCGGTGCCCTCCAGCTGTATCCGGAAAACAGCACGCTGCCAGCGATCAACAACATTACTGCTGAACCGCTTTCTTCAGAAGCTATCGTCCAGCTGCTTGAAAACTACCAGGATGCTCCACTAGGTATGGGGCAGAATCAGGATTTCCGGATTTCCCTGGCCGGCGCCCAGGAAAAAACTGCCCTCCTCTGGCACCAGAACAAGTGGCAACTGCCGACCGGAAGTACCCCCACCAGCCATATCTTCAAGCTCCCGATCGGCTTTCTTGAACACAGCAACATCGATTTACGCAAAAGCAGTGAAAACGAATGGCTATGTTTGAAAATTCTTGATGCTTTCGGGATTCCGGTTGCCAAGGCTGACCTCGAAACATTCGGCAACCAACAGATCCTGATCGTTGAGCGTTTTGACCGACGCTGGTCAAAAGACCTGTCCTGGCTGATGCGCCTGCCACAGGAGGATTTTTGCCAGGCACTAGGTGTAGCACCAGCCATCAAATACGAAAATGACGGCGGCCCGGGTATTCAAGAAGCCATGCAACTGCTCCAGGGCTCTCAAAAAGCGAAGGCCGACAGAGAGCAGTTCTTCAAAAGCCAGATTCTATTTTGGCTAATGGCAGCGATCGATGGCCATGCCAAAAACTTCAGCCTATTCATTGAACCCGCATCTGCCTTTCGGATGACGCCCCTCTATGACGTGATTTCGGCCCTGCCGTTGATCGCTCAGGGAAGCCTGCCCGCGGCGAAAGCCAAGATGGCCATGTCCGTAAAGGGAAAAAACCGGCACTACCATTGGTCTCGCATACAACCGAGGCATTTCCTGACGACGGCCCAAAACGTGGGCTTTCCCAAAAGCAGGGCCACCGCACTCATTTCGGAAATCGCTGAACAGACAGAATACGTTATTCAGGAAGTGTCGACCGCCTTGCCGAAAGACTTCCCGAACAACATCAGCGGCCCGATCTTTGAGGGCATGCACAGCCAGGCAGACAAACTACGGCAGTGTGTCAGTGCAGGGCCCGGTCAATGAATGGCCCTGGCCGAAAGCCTCACCAAGTACCAGTATTCTCCATACTCGCCCAGGGCTCTTTCGGCTCCAGCGCCTCACCTTTCTGCAGCAGCTCAATGGAAATATTGTCCGGCGAACGAACAAACGCCATGTGGCCGTCCCGTGGCGGACGGTTGATGGTTACGCCGTTGGCCTGCAGTTTTTCACACAGGGCATAAATATCCTCCACCCGATAGGCCAAGTGCCCGAAGTTGCGGCCACCAGTGTATTCTTCCGGATCCCAGTTGTAGGTCAGCTCAATCATCGGCGCTTTGTCTTCACGCGCGCGGGCCTCATCGTCAGGTGCGGCCAGAAACACCAGTGTAAAACGCCCTTTTTCGCTGCTCTTCCGATTGATCTCCACCATTCCCAGCAAGTCGCAGAAAAAGTGCAGTGTGTCATCAAGGTTACTCACCCGGATCATCGTATGTAGATATTGCATAAACCCTCCTTCTGTTCCTCCCAGTATAAAACCCCCACCCGGGTTCGGGTACAGGGGGTAGACGCTGAAAACTCAGGAACGATTGGAAAGCCAGAGGCTCTGATAGGGTTTCAGAGTCAGGGTGGCAGTCAGGTCGTGGATGTTCAGGCCGGATAGCAGGTCAGTCCAGTCATCGGTGTCTATCAGGTTGATATCGTTGAGCGAAAGCTCCTGCGGCTGGTCGCTGATATTGTGAATGCAGAAAACCGACTGATTCCGCCGCATGCTCTGGCGCCAGAAACCGAACAGCTGCAGGCCCAAGTGCAAGGTGAACTGGGTGGCGTTGGGGTGAAACGCCGGCTGCGCACGGCGAATGGCAATCAGGCGCTTGAGTTCCTCGTAGGCTTTGCTGTGGTGACTTTGCGGGTCTGCCAGCGTGGCTTCCAGCTCTTCCAGTTGGCACTGGCTTCGGTTGATAGAGCGAAACCGGCCGGTGTGCTCTATCCGTGAATAGTCGTTTTCCGTGGCCAGCAGGCTGTGTATGTAAAACGCCGGGATGCCCTCGAGTGCCAGCATAATGGTGTGGGCGCACAGGAACCGCTGAAGCTGCCAGTCGTCGGCGCCACCCTCGGCGGTCCCACTCAGCGCATTCCACAGAGCAATATTCATCTCATACGGCTGGTCCCGCCCATCGGCCGTGCGTCGGTAAGACACCTTGCCCCCGAACGATTCCATGGTATTCACCAGCCGCTGCTTTTCGTCTTCCTCAAGCAGGCCATCCGTTGGCCGAAGGCCGATGCCATCGTGGGAGGCGATAAAATTAAGATAAGTGGTGCCCATCTGTGCCGGTGGCATGCTCATCAGCCAGGTTTTCAGGTGTCGGCAGTTGCCAGTCACCAGCGTGTTGATAAGCAACGGCGGCAGGGAAAAGTTATAAATGGCATGAGCTTCGTTGGCATTGCCGAAATACGTGAGGTTCTCCCGGTTGGGCACGTTGGTTTCGGTGATCACCATGGCTTCTTCGGTGTGATGCTCCACCAGCAGGCGAAGAATCTTGATCAATTCATGGGTTTGCTGCAGATGAATGCAGGAAGTACCCGGCTCTTTCCAGAGGAAGGCCACGGCATCCAGCCGGAATATCCGTACTCCATGCTCCAGATACCGGCGGATAATGCCGGCGAACTCCACCAATACCTGAGGGTTGGCGAAATTCAGGTCCACCTGGTCTTCACTGAAGGTGCACCACACATGGCGCTCACCATCGTCGGTCTGAACCGCGTTCAGCAGGGGCGAAGTTCGTGGCCGCACCACCTGGCTCAGGTCATCAGCCGGGTTGCCTTCAAAGAAGTAATCCCGGCCCGGGTCCAGCCGTTTGCGGAAGTTCTCAAACCAGCGGCTGCGGGCCGACATGTGATTGATCACCAGATCCGCCATCAACCGATAATCCTCAGCGATGGCCTCAATATCCTGCCAGTCACCATGGGATTCGTTCACCGCCAGGTAATCCATCACCGCAAAGCCGTCATCGGAGCTGTACGGGAAAAACGGCAGAATGTGCACGGCGGTCACCGAATCACGCAGGCAGTCGTCCAGAAAGTGTTTCAGGGTTACCAGAGGCTTCTCACCGGCCCGCTGAACGGTGTCGGCGTAGGTGATCAGCAGTACATCGCCCTCATCCCAGTGATTCTCGTGGGCCGGCGGTGAATCTGCATGTGGGCCAAGCTGCATGGTGTCGAGCAGTTCCCCGGCCAGCGCCTCACAATCGAGGGCCGGGTACACCACCGTCAACATGGCTTCAAGCCGGCTTTTCAGCGGCTGCATCATGGCCGGAATTCCTGGTTATCCAGCTCAACCGCTTCCAGCAACTGCTCCCGGATATCCGGAAGGGCGCTGGTCACCCGGTTCCAGCTGGGGATAAACGGCGTATCCATGGGGTGATCCAGAAAATGGTGGCCGGCATCCATGACATTACCGGCAAACAGCTCGACCGCTTTTTCTTCCTTGTGGCGGTCAAAATCCAGCCCGTTGATCATGGCGTCGTTCTGGTAGGTCTCCACAAAATCCAGGGCGATACGGAAATAGGTCGCCTTGATGGTCCGGAACTTCTCGCTGGAAAACACTTCCCCGTTCGTCGCCAGCTTACGGAACAACGCCTTGGAGATATCCAGGCTCATTTTCGACAAACCTTTGGAAGCGTCTTCCGGTGATAGCTCCTGATGCTTGTGGTCGTAAACATCGGCGATATCCACCTGGCACAGGCGGTTGGTGGCGTAATTGCGCTTCATTTCTGAAAGCACCCCAATCTCCAGGCCCCAATCGCTGGGAATGCGCAGGTCGTTGATTACATCGGTACGGAAAGAGAACTCCCCCGCCAGCGGGTAGCGATAGCTGTCCAGGTAATCCAGAAAATCGTTGGGGCCACACACTTTTTTCAGGGCGCGGATCAGCGGCGTCACCAGAAGGCGGCTCACCCGACCGTTCATTTTGCTGTCGGCAACGCGGGCGTAATAGCCTTTACAAAACATGTAGTTGAACCGGGGGTTGGCGACCGGGTAAATCAACCGGGCCAGCAAATCCCGCGAATAGGTCAGAATATCGCAATCGTGCAGTGCCACCGATTTACTGACCCCGGAAGCCAGCACATAGCCGAAGCAATACCACACGTTCCGGCCTTTGCCCATTTCCGTGGGGGCCAGGTTCTGCTCCCGCAGCGTCTGGTCCAGCGCTTTAAGGCGGGGGCCATCGTTCCAGAGCACACGAAACGGCTGTGGAAGGTCGGAAAAATACTCCAGGGCGTGGCGGTACTGCTGCTCGTTAGCCCGGTCCAGGCCAATCACGATTTCACTGAGATACGGAACCTGAGTGAGTTCCTGAACAATATTTTTCAGAGCCGGCCCTTCGAGCTCGGAATACAACGAAGGCAAAACCAGAGACATCGGCCTGGCCTTCCGGAAGCTTAAAAGGTCTGCCTCTATGTCTTCCACTGGCCGGCGCACCAGGTTGTGCAGAGTAGTCACAATACCGTTCTGATAAAAGTCGCCCATGGCGCAATCCTCGTCAGTAACCGTACTCGAACAGCAGGTTCAGTACGCAATCATTCCAGCCCGCCGGGCCGGGCTTGAGTGAACGCATGGCATGCCGACGGGCCGATAACAAAACCTGGTCGCTGTTGTCGCCGCGAATAACCACCGCAATATCGGCACTTTCCAGCATGCGTTGGTCGTTAGGGCTGTCGCCCAGGGCAATCGATAAC
>JAVLAV010000053.1:264-22074 GCA_031580735.1 Marinobacter sp. | reverse complement strand
GAAGGCTTATAGCCGGACAGAGTTTGAACAACACTGGGATGGCTCGTCGTTTGTGATCCGTAGCCATCTTGAGCAGGGGCGGGCCACTTTTCTGGCTCGAAGCGACTGGCCGGGGCTTGCCCGGGCACCGCTTTTCAAAGGGCTGCAGAGTCCGGCTCTGGGGCATACCCTGCCTCACTGGCCCAGCACACAGGAGTGGTGATGTCATGGATCTGCGCGTAGGTTTGCTGTGTGCGGCAATGTTGAGTGCGGGCATTTTGCAGGCAGAGATGCGTTTGAGTGAGACGCCGTTGACAGATGCGGAACTGGCTCAGTTGCGGGGTGGTTTTCTGATGGATGGTCTTGAGATTGCCATCGGGCTGGAGCAGGTGGTTGCCATTAACGGTGATATCCAGGTTATCAACCATCTGCGTATTCCCAATCTGAACCGGCAACTCAATAATGAACAGTTGATGCAACAGATGGAGTCTGTGCTGGTGACCCAGGGTGCCGGCCCGGAAGGCGTGAGGGTAGCATCCGGAGCTGGCGGAAGTGGCGGCTGGATAACGGTTCTCCAGAACAGCCTCAATAGTGCCACCATTCAGCACATCCGCCAGCTGGATATTGAGCTGAACAACTTCGGTGGTGCCTACCGATACCCCAGAGACACGGGTTTGCCCCTTTTACCGTGAGCAACCCGCTTACAGATTCATGGGGAGCTTCAGGGTAATTTCCGTGTCGGGAGCGCTGTCAGTCACCCCGATGGCGACCGTCAGGCTTAACATCGTATCCGTTGAGATTCGGTGCGATAAGCCGAACGCCAGGGAGCCGACCTGGGTGCGGTCAAAATTGGCGGCAAACAGGTCATTGCCTTGCTCGTAAGTGGTCTCGCCAATCACCGAATGGTCGTAGCCCAGGCTGAAGGAAGTACGTTCGTTGAACGCAAAGCCCATACCGAAGCCGAAGCGAACGACGTCGCCGGGGTCAACGGTGCCGCCGTTCTCGGTGCCCTCGTCCTCCTCCATGGTCCAGACATAGCTGAGGTTGCCGAACAGTACTGCCGGGTCGGAGGGGTAGATAAACGACAATCCCGGCTCGATCGACCAGAAGCCGGATCCCGTGGGTCGTTCGCTCAGCTCAACGCCAATCTGATTGCCGCTGTTGTCGGTGATCACTCTTTGGTCGACGTCGTAAGGGCCTTCTCCGGTCGGCGCTTTGACGCGAAAGGTACTGATCAGGTAGGGCCAGCCGTCGAAACCGTCATTAAGCTGATAACGCATCGACAGTTCTACATCGCCAAGTCCCTCGCCGGAAGATTCATCCAATGTATCGATGGGCGTGTCCTGAAAAACTTCCCGTGCACGAATATCTTCCTGGATACTGAGATAAGGCACCCGCAAACCGGCTTCGAACCGGCTGGTGAAGCCATACTTCATTGATAGGGCGCCGACAAAAACGTCTCGCTGTACCTCTGAGATGTTAATCAGGCCAATCAGCAGGGCGGGAATCACCGTGTAACCTTCTATCGCAACCTTGGTAGCGCTGCTGTGGGCATAGGAAAACGAGGGCTCAAAGGTAAAACGCCCGGGTTGGGTGACAATACCCCGGTCGGCCGTTATCGAGGCGATATCGGTGGCAGCATCGTTGGGCTCGGCGTGAGCAAAAGGACTCAGACTGATGGTCAGAGCAATGCAGGCAGCTTGTTGATGTTTCATGATGGTCCTCCATGACCCCTGTGGGGGTTCAGTTTGGTGCTGTTATGGGTGGAAGGAGACGGCACTCGGTGTTTCTCCAGCAACCGGTAAAAAGACACCCGGGAAATTTGCAGTAGTCGGGCAGCGGCTGAAATATTCTGGTGGGTCAGTGACAGGCTGGTACTGATGGCTTCCTGGTCCGCCCGGGCCCGGAAAGCCTGCAGTGAAAACTGTTCGCTCTGAATGGGAGCGGAGGTTTGTGGAAGGCCCAGTTCTTCGGGTTTCAGGCGAAGGCTCTGCGACAGCAGTACCGCCTGGCTGAGCCGGTTTTGCAGTTCTCTGAGATTGCCCGGCCAGTCATGTCGGGCCATGGCAAGCAGTGTGGCGTTGTCGACCCAGTGTTTCTGGCTGCCACAGATTTCCAGGGTGCGCTGGATCAGGTAGGGCAGGTCTTCCAGCCGGTCTCGCAGTGCCGGCATGGTAATCGCCAGGTTGCCGAGTCGGTAGAGTACGTCATCCCGGAACTTGCCCTCTCGTGCCAGAGCCTCCAGAGGTGTGTTGCTGGTGGCAATAATCCGCACATCCACGTTGATGGCCTGATTGGACCCGACGGGCTCAACCTGGCCCTCCTGGAGAAAGCGTAGGATGGCGGATTGCTGTTCCGGATTGAGCTCATCGGCACCGATCAGCAACAGGGTACCGCCGTCTGCAGCCTCTATCCGGCCCTTGCGGGCTTTGATGGCATGAGTGAAGGCGCCACGCTCATGACCAAAAAGTTCACTGTGTGTCAGCGAAGGGGGCAGGGCGGCGCAGTTGACTGCCACCAGAGGTTGGTGGGGCCGACTGGAATCCTTGTGAACAAAGTTGGCAGCGGCTTCCCGGCCGGTTCCGCTTTCACCGTAGATCAGAACCGGCTCGTTGGTCGCGGCAAATCGCCGTAGAAGGCTTCGTGTTCGTCGAATAGCCTGCGAGGGACCATTCAACACAAAGCTCTGGTAGTTGGCCCGGTTGCGGCCTGCGTCGGTCCTGACAAGGCAGGACATACCCCACATATGGCCCAAACTGTTCTGCAGGCGTCGGCAATCGAGTGGCAGGGTGTGATAATCCTGACAATAATCCTGTATCAAGCGGCGAATCTCAGGCTGATCCAGCTGGTTGGGCTGAACCAGGGCCAGCCACGAGCTGACGGGCAGGCATTCCAGCCACTGACTGGTGTAGCCAAATTGATCGGGCGCAAGGCTGGCCAGCTCGCATACGCCAATCGGCTTGCGGTCCCAGTGCGTTTGCCGGGACAGTGGTGGCTGCCCGGGATGAACCCGGGTTAATTGCCACTGGCTTCCGATATACAGGCTGGTTTCAGTTTGCCGCATATCGGCTGATAGCCAGACAAGTGGTCGATTCTGTTCCATGGGCCGCATCCTCGAACCAGGTCCAAGCAGGTTCTGCACCAGTTATTAAAGTGTGAGCGGTTTCAGGGAGTTGATGGCTTTGTGAATGAAATCGGGGTTGTGTTCTGTAAAGATTGTCGACGTTGTTTCCGAGGCGGAGCATTTTGATGTTGTCTGATCAATGGATTGTGTTTCTGGTCCTGGGACTGACCCTTGTGCCGTTTATCTGGAATCGCATTCGTTTCTATGTGGTCGCCGTCTTTGTTGCTGATGCCGCCGGGCGGTTATCGCTTCAGCGACTACGGGCGGCTGAGATTGCCGCTTTCGGTGGTGGTCACCGGGGTGGCGGTACCGATGATTCTGTGGGTGTGGGCTTAAAGGATGACGGGCAAATCCACAGGTGGTTTTTTGTTTGTTATTCTGAGGCAAGTAATCAGGTTTGCTGAGTGAGAGTGGATACGCTTTCCAAAAATTTGCGGAGCCATGGATGTGCGGCAAGGAGCGTTTTTTGGAAAGCGCATCCACTCTCGCTCTGGCACCAAAGTTCCGACCAATAAGGCCAGAGATTATGAATGTCGATAAAGCACAGCTATTGGATGAGCTTGAACTGGCGCGTTCCCGGACTTCAGAGCTGATCAGGTCTTTACCGGAAGACAAGCTGGATGTTTCTTATCACCCGGGCGTTAATCCGCCTCTTTGGGAAATGGGTCATGCGGCGTTCTTCTACGAGGTGTTTGTCTTCAATCTGCTGGACGGCACGCCGAGTTATGATCCTTCCATGGACGATCTCTGGGATTCTTTCCACATCGAGCATACCGATCGCTGGCGGCGGGATATGTTTCCGGGCCGGGAGGAGACGCTTGAATACTTCAATACCATTTATGACCGGGTAGCGGCGCGTATCCATAGCCGGGAGCTGACCGATCAGGCGTTGTATCTGTATCGGTACGGGATTTTTCACCAGAACATGCACATTGAGTCGTTAATCTGGTGCCGGCAAACCGTGGGTTATCCCGCGCCACCCGACTTCAAGGGTGACCGGCCGGCACCGGGAGAGCCGGTGTCAGGTGATGTGGAAATTCCCGCCGGGCGTTGGTTGATCGGTATGCCGGGCGAATCCGGGGCTTATGCCACAGACGATTTTGCGTTTGATAATGAGAAGCCGCGTTTTGAGGTTGAGCTGGAGCCTTTTGAGATTAGCCGTACGCCGGTTTCGAACAGGGAGTTTCAGGCGTTCGCGGACGACGGTGGATACCGGCGCCCGGAGTTGTGGTCTTTCGGGGGGCGCAAGTGGCTGGAGACGGAAATCGATGTGGCTCTGGTGTACGGTAGTTCCGAACCACTGATGCGAGCGCCTAAGCACCCGCTGTACTGGCGTTGGCACGAGGGGCAGTGGCAGGAGCGCCTGTTTGATCAGTGGCAGCCGTTGAATCCGGATTCGCCGGTTACCCATGTGACTTATTGGGAGGCGGAAGCCTGGTGCCAATGGGCTGGGCGGCGATTGCCTACGGAGGTTGAGTGGGAAGTGGCGGCCCTGGCTAACCGGCCTGGTGAGGAGTTCCGTCGTTACCCCTGGGGCAATAAGGCGCCGGACGCCGCGCTGGCCGATATGGATGGCCGGAGCATGGCGCAGAATCCGGTCTGGGATTACCCGGCCGGGGAGAGCCCGTTTGGTTGTCGGCAGATGGTCGGCTCGGTCTGGGAATGGGCCAGCAATCAGTTCTTGCCTTATGACGGCTTCAAGGTGGATATGTACCCGTTCATGTCCACTCTGCAGTTTGGCGATCACAAGGTTACCAAGGGGGGAAGCTGTGCCACTTCCTCGAACCTGATTCGTGGCACCTACCGGCAGGCCTATCTGCCGCTGCGCAATGATGTTTATACCGGGTTCAGAACCTGTGCTCTGTAGGCTGGTGAATCAGTCGAGGCGTTCGAAGGCGGCAGTCTGGCTGGGGTGGCCCAGTTCCGGGTGCAGATCACCAATGCCGCCGAAGCTGACCTCATAGCCGTTGCGTTTGGCAACACCGCTGGCCCACTGCCGGAATTTCATCCGGTCCCACTCGAATTTGTGGTCTGGCTCCCGGAATTCTCCGGGTGCCAGATCGAATAACGGATTATATTCACGGTTGGGCGTGGTCATGAACAGGAAGTCCGGTCGCATCTGGCCAAAGACCGCCAGTTCGACTTTCGACAACCGACCCGGATTTACATGCTCGATGGTTTCCACCATGGCAGCGGCCTGGTACCCGGAGAGCTCCGGATGCTTGTCGGCGTAGGAGCCGTTGAGCAACCGGATTCGCCCGGGTGCTTCATCCATCCAGGGTTGCAGGGTCAGCCGGGCCTGTCGCAGAGAAACGCCCGACTGTTCCAGGCCGGCAATCAGCCGGACCTGCGGGTGGCAAGCCAGGCGATAGAGCAGTGACCCGGAGCCGCAGCCCAGATCAAGAACCCTGCTTGCGCCGGTAGCAAGAAGTGTTCTGGTAACAACGTTCAGACGCTCCTCGTGCAGGGAGGTCATCTGGGTCATTGTTGCCGGTATCAGCGGATCGCCCTCAGGCATCGTTTTGTCCCAACGTCCGGGCTTCTTCAGTCTGATGTTGGTGGTCTACCAGGTGACTGGCCAGCGCTACGCCGGTTTCGCTCATGGTCAGGTAGGCGTCGTTAGCGCCCGCGTCCCGGATTTTCTTGGCTTCGTCGGCGTACATGGTGTGCGCCACAATGTAACCGGTGAAACCCAGCTTGCGCAGCATACGGGCAGCAATGAGCTTGCCTTCGATATCGCTCATGGCCAGCACCACGGACTCCAGGGATGGCATATGCAGCCCTTCCCAGAAGGTGGTGTCCTCGGCATCGGCAAACACGACATTGCGACCGTCTTTCTGGTGTTTTTCTGTTTTGGCCGGGTCGGAGTCCAGCCCCATGATTCGTTCTTCGTTGGCCTGCAGCCAGTCATAGGCGGCGGTACCGGTCCGGCCCATACCCATCACCAGTACTTTGGTGTCGCCCAGCGAGATGGGTTGTTCGTCGGGGTGACGTTTGTGGGTTTCGAATCCATCGATACGGTGGCAGATGCGTTCGTAGATACCATGTGAAAAGCGGTTGAGTGGCGCCGAGATTACAAAGGATAGCGACACACTGATTGCCAGTGGCACCAACCATTCCGGCAGAGCCACACTGGCTACGATCAAGCCGAATTCACTGTAGTTGGTCAATGACAGCGACGTCAGGAAACTGCTTCTGGCCCGTAGCCGGAAGGCCAGGAGCAGGAAGTAGAACAGAATGCCTTTCAGCGGCAGAACGACAGCGGCAACAATGGCGAAGATCAGTGCTTGCTGGTCGGGCAGACCGCCAATGCCGATTTGCAGGAAGAAGCCCACCAGGAAGACTTCCTTCACGCTCCACAGGGATTTGGACAGCTCCTGGGAGCGGGGATGATTCGCCAGCATGGCACCGAAAATAAGCGCGCCCAGCTCAGAACTCAGGCCGACGGCCTCAAAGCCCAGGCCTCCGATGACCAGGGCCAGCAACAAGCCGAGCAAAACCAGCAGCTCGTCATGGCCGCTGGCATCCAGCAGGCGATAGAGTATCGGCCTTAGCAGGGGCAGGCCGAAGACCAGCAGCGCCCACTCGGAAGGGGTTTTGCCAGCAGCCAGGCTCATGACCACCAGAGCGATCAGATCCTGCATGATCAGTATGCCGATGGCGACACGGCCGTGAAACGCCCGGAGTTCCCGTTTGCTTTCCAGTACCTTGGCGGCCAGCACCGTGCTGGAGAATGACAGGGCAATGGCCAGCAGGAAGGCGGTCAGCCAGTCCAGCTCCAGCAGCCAGTACAGGCCGGGGGTGAACACCAGACAGGTGATGCCAAAATGCAGCAACCCTCCGCCAATGACCTCCGGGCTGATAATAGATTTTATCTTCAGCTTCAGGCCGACAGTGAACAGGAGCAGCAACACGCCCAGGTGGGCAATATGCTGGAGCACATCGGTCTGCTCGACCGCCAGGCCGCTAAAGCTGGAGAGCCCGCTGAGAACAAACCCCGCAGCCAGGTAACCAACCAGCGGCGGGAGCCCGACGGTTTTCACCCCCAGGCCCAGGACAAAAGCAAAGGTAATCCATATCGCTTCAGGCATCAGCAGCAGGCCCTGTTATTTTCGTTGTGACATTCAGGCCTGCTCGCGGGCAATGGCTCGGTAGGCGATATCCCTGCGGCAGAAGACGCCATCCCAGGTGACTTTGTCAGCCAGCTGGTAAGCGCGTTCCTGAGCCTCGGTGACGGTGTTGCCCAAAGCCGTGGCGCAGAGCACGCGGCCGCCAGCAGTGACGACGTTATCGCCATCGAGCTTGGTGCCGGCGTGGAATATTTTCTCGCCGTCCACATCTGTTCCCGGGAGGCCGGAGATCGCGTCACCCTTGTTGTAGCTGCCCGGGTAGCCGCCCGCGGCCAGAACGATGCCGACGGAGGCGCGATCGTCCCATTCAGAGTTGCACTGATCCAGCTTGCCATCAACCGCTGCCTGGCAGAGTTCCACGATATCGGACTTCATGCGCAGCATGATCGGCTGGGTTTCCGGATCGCCAAAACGGCAGTTGAACTCAATCACTTTCGGTGCGCCGTCGTTGTCGATCATCAGCCCTGCATACAGGAAGCCTTTGTAGGGATGACCTTCGGCGGCCATGCCGTTGACGGTAGGGTAGATCACCTCGTCCATGATGCGCTGGTGCACATCGGCGGTGACCACCGGTGCTGGCGAGTAAGCCCCCATGCCACCGGTGTTGGGGCCGGTGTCACCTTCACCCACGCGCTTGTGGTCCTGGGAGGTGGCCATGGCCAGTACGTTTTTCCCGTCGACCATGACAATAAAGGAGGCTTCTTCACCATCCAGGAATTCTTCGACCACCACGCGGCTGCCGGCCTCGCCAAAGGCATTGCCTGCGAGCATGTCGCGGATGGCGTCTTCGGCTTCTGCCAGGGTCATGGCCACGATCACGCCTTTACCGGCGGCCAGACCATCTGCCTTGACGACAATAGGAGCGCCTTTTTCGCGCACGTAGGCCAGGGCTTCGTCCACATCGGTGAAGTTGGCGTAATCGGCGGTGGGGATCTTCTGGCGGGCCAGGAAGTCCTTGGTGAAGGCTTTGGAGCCTTCGAGCTGGGCAGCGCCGGCACTTGGGCCGAAGATGCGCAGACCGCGCTCTTCAAATTTATCCACCACGCCGGCAACCAGTGGCGCTTCCGGACCGACGATGGTCAGGCCCACGTTGTTCTGTTCGGCAAAGTCAGCCAAACCGTCGAGATTCATCACGTCCAGATCGACGTTCTCCAGGTCGGGCTCGCGGGCAGTGCCAGCGTTGCCGGGCGCCACGAAAACCTTATCGGCCTGTGGGGATTGCACTGCTTTCCAGGCCAGTGCGTGTTCGCGACCACCGCCGCCGATAACCAGAATGTTCATCGTGTTCTCCTTGAATCCGTATCAGTGGCGGAAGTGGCGCATGCCGGTGAAGACCATGGCGATGCCGTGCTCATTGGCGGCATCGATCACTTCCTGATCACGCATGGAACCGCCTGGCTGAATCACCGCGGTAATACCGGCTTCTGCAGCGGCATCAATGCCGTCCCGGAACGGGAAGAAGGCGTCGGAGGACATCACTGAGCCTTTGACTTCCAGATTCTCGTCAGCGGCCTTGATGCCGGCGATTTTCGCGCTGTAGACACGGCTCATCTGGCCGGCGCCGACACCGATCGTGCGGCCGGCCTTGGCGTAAACGATGGCGTTGGATTTGACGTACTTGGCCACTTCCCAGGCGAACAGCAGGTCGTTCAGTTCCTGCTCGGTGGGCTGGCGCTCGGTGACCACTTTCACGTCTTCCATGGCCACCATGCCCAGATCCCGGTCCTGCACCAGCAGGCCGCCGGTCACGCGCTTGTAGTCCAGGGACTTGGCGCGCTCGCCGTCGAACTCACCGCAGGCCAGCAGGCGCACGTTCTTCTTGGCGGAGACGATCTCGACGGCTTCAGGGGCGATGGTCGGGGCGATGATCACTTCCACGAACTGGCGATCAACAATCGCCTTGGCGGTGGCTGCATCCAGCTCGCGGTTGAAAGCGATGATACCGCCGAAGGCGGAAGTCGGATCGGTGGCAAAGGCCAGCTCGTAGGCCTGTTCAATGTCGGCGCCAATCGCTACACCACAGGGGTTGGCGTGCTTGACGATCACGCAGGCCGGGTCGGCAAAGGGTTTCACGCATTCCAGCGCGGCGTCGGTGTCGGCCACGTTGTTGAAGCTCAGTTCTTTGCCCTGCAACTGCTCGGCGGTGGCCACGCAGGCTTCACGCGGATTGCGTTCAGTATAGAAAGCAGCGCGCTGGTGCGGGTTTTCACCATAGCGCATGTCCTGAACCTTCACGAACTGGGCGTTGAAGGTGCGTGGGAAGTCGGCGTTGTCGTTATCTGGTGTGCGACCGCCCAGGTAGTTGGCGATGGCGCCGTCGTAACCGGCGGTGTGCTCGAACGCTTTCACGGCCAGGTCGAAGCGGGTGCTGTAGGTCAGGTCACCGTCGTTTTCTTTCAGCTCTTTCAGTACCCGGCTGTAATCGGATGAGTTAACCACAATGGCCACATCGTTGTGGTTCTTGGCAGCCGCGCGAACCATAGTCGGGCCGCCGATATCGATGTTTTCAATGGCAGTGGCCAGGTCGCAATCCGGGTTGGCAACGGTGTCTTCGAACGGGTAGAGGTTCACCACCACCATGTCGATGGGATTGATGCCGTGCTCGTTCATCACGGTGTCATCAGTACCGCGACGGCCGAGAATACCGCCGTGAATCTTCGGGTGCAGGGTTTTGACGCGGCCGTCCATCATTTCCGGGAAGCCGGTGTAGTCGGACACTTCGGTGACCGGCACGTTGTTTTCCTGGAGCAGACGGAAGGTGCCGCCGGTCGACAACAGCTCGATGCCGCGTTCGGTCAGGGCACGGCCAAAGTCGACGATGCCGGTTTTATCACTCACGCTGATCAGAGCGCGACGGACGGGGGTATTTGCCTGATTTGCCATGGGTCACTTTCTTCGCTGTCAGATAGCTGGAATACAAAGAACAAGGGCCTCGCGAAGGTTATCCGGGAGGCCCTGTTGGGTCAGATGCCGATTATAGCAGACCGTACTGCTTGAGTTTCTTGCGCAGTGTGCCGCGGTTCAGCCCAAGCATGGTTGAGGCCTTGGTCTGGTTGTTGCGGGTATAGGTCATTACCTGCTCCAGCAGCGGCGCTTCCACTTCTGACAGTACCAGTTGGTAGACATCGGAAACCGGTGCGCCTTCGAGTTGCTCGAAATAATTTTTCAGGGCAACTTCCACACTGTCACGCAGGGTAACGCTGTTGCCGCTGCCGTTTACCGTGTGCAACTGATGCATGTCATCGTTGGCCGGTGTGCTCAGGTTTTCATTGCTTAAAGTCTCAGCGGTCATGCTGCGAATTCCTCTTCATTACGTAAGCGGGCAAAGTGCTGTTCAATACTGTCTTGCTGCTCCCGCGCCTCTTCAATGACGTTGAAGCGTTTACGGAACTGTTTGTTTTCATCATGGGCCTGCAGGTACCAGCCCACATGTTTTCTGGCAATGCGCACACCCATTTTTTCGCCGTAGAAGCTGTGGAGCTCCGCCAGATGCCCGGTCAGAATCTGTTCGACTTCGTCCAGAGCCGGTATCGGGTGATGTTCCCCGGTTTCCAGATAATGCAGGATTTCCCGGAAGATCCAGGGCCGCCCCTGAGCGCCACGGCCAATCAGAAGGCCATCGGCGCCGGTGTATGCCAGCACCTGCCGGGCTTTTTCCGGCGTCGTGATGTCGCCATTGGCAAACACAGGTATGCCTACGCTGGCTTTCACCTCGGCAATGGTGTCGTATTCCGCCTCGCCATTGTATTTGTCGGCGCGAGTGCGGCCATGAACGGCAATGGCCTGTATGCCGGCTTCTTCTGCCATTCGGGCGATCGTCGGAGCGTTCCGGTGGTCCTGATCCCAGCCGGTCCGCATTTTCAGGGTAACCGGGATATCTACCGCCTGGACCACGGCTTCAAGAATCTGCCGAACCAGGTTTTCATCTTTCATCAGGGCTGAGCCTGCGGCTTTGTTGCAGACTTTCTTCGCCGGGCAACCCATATTGATATCAATGATCTGAGCACCAAAGCTGGCGTTCTGCCTGGCGGCGTCGGCCAGCATGCCTGGATCGCCACCGGCAATCTGAACAGAGCGTGGCTCGGGTTCGCCCTGGTGATTCAGGCGGGTCTGCGATTTGCGTGTATGCCAGAGCTTGCTGTCTGCGATCACCATTTCTGAGACTGCCAGTCCTGCGCCCATCTTTCGACAGAGCTGCCGGAATGGGCGATCGGTAACGCCGGCCATGGGCGCAACAATCAATGGGTTGGGCAGAGTGTACGGCCCGATTTTTGCCGTTGGCAGCATGGTCTGAGTCCGTGTCACAGAGGTTCAGCAAGCGACGGAGTGGAGCGACTGTTCAATTTCTGACCGCTCCAGCATCCGAAGGGCGCTAATAATACCGCTGGGGGCTGGCTGATTGAAGGGGCGAAAGCACGAAAAAACTGATTATTTTTCGTGCTTTCTGGTTGACTTTTGCGCTGTCAACCGCGGTCTGTGGCAGTCAGCGCGACCAGGGGCGGAAGCTCAGATTGTAATTGACGGCATCGCGGCCTGGATCGCGGATGTTGATAGCAATGCGAACCGGGGTTTCCCGGGGCATGGTGTCCAGGTTTGAGGCGTCGCCAGCCAGGTATTCCCGGGGGGTGAAGCTGCTCTGGGCCACCACATCACCGTTAAGGTTTGAAAAGGTCAGCGCGATGGCCGGGAAGGGCTGTTCAAAACCGGCCTGGTTGATAATTACGGCGTCGACGATCAGTTGGCTTCGGTCGTCCGGATTAGTGCGAACGACCAGTTTTCGACTCTGGATAGCGTCTACGTCGGTCAATGGCTTGAGTTCGCAGCCTGCATAATCGCAGGCCTTCTCATAGAAAGGACGTAATTCGGGAATGGCCGCCAGCCGGTCGAACTGGAACCATGCGGCCTGGGCAAAGAGCACACCGAGCAGCGTCAGTATCACCAGGCTCCAGAGAACCTTGCGCCAGCCACTACCACCACCATCGACGGCCACCGGCTCGTGGCGGAGGTCTTCGTAGAGGTTGTCTCTATGATCCTGTTGGGGCCTGGGATTGACCGCAGGCTCAGCGATGCGGTCGTCCTCTGCAGCGGTCAGAGTGAGCGACTCGGCCGCAGGGGCGGCAGGCCCGGTTTTTTCAGGTTCGGCAGAGTTGTCAGGTTCAGGAGAGTTTTCAGGGCCGGGAGGGTTTTCGGGTGCCTCTGGCTTCGTTGGTGCCGGAGCATGGTCATCGTCTTTGAGCATTGCCTCCGCCCAGCTTTCGTCGTGATCTTCCTGCTTTTCAGGGTGCTGATCGTCCTGATGTATTGACTGGTCGGTATGGTCAAAGTTGCGGAAGCTGTCACTAAGCTCCTCTTCTGAAAAGGTGAGGCTTCCACCGGCATAGCGGCCCTCGGTCGCGTCTTCTTCAGGATTATCTTCAAAGACCAGCTCTTCGTCTTCTGCAGATTCGCGGGGTGGGGCTGTCGGAGCCGGTTCCGTGCTGGTGGGCCGTTCGGCATAGGGGGATTCGGGCATGGCCTGATGTTCGATGGCATTGAACACGTTCATGCAGTTGCCGCAGCGGACCTTGCCCCTGGCGACACTGAGCTGTTCTCCAGTGACCCGGAACCGGGTTTCGCATTTAGGGCATTGGGTCTGCAGGCTGCTCTGGGTCATGCTTCTATCCTGAAGGCGTGATCGTTACTCCAAGAGCAGTTTAGTCATAACGAACTGTTTCGTCATCCGATTTTGCGGCGTCCTGTGAGGCGTATCCAATCTTCTTTCTGCTCTGGTTCGTCCATGATGAACCAGGGGGCATAGGCATCCATGACGTCACGGGCCTGGTTGAACAGAATGCCGGAAAGTACCAGGTCGCCGCCGGGCCGGGTCAGATCGGCCAGCCTGGGGGCCAGGCTGATCAGGGGCTGGGCCAGAATGTTGGCCAGCATGATGTCGGCCTGGGTGTCGGGATCGTCGCCCGGAAGGTACAGATCCAGGCGGTGTTCTGAAACGTTGTTGCGCCGGGCATTTTCCCTGCTGGCTTCCAGTGCCTGTGGGTCGGTATCCACGCCGATCACGTGCTCGGCGCCCAGCAACAGTGCTGCCAGGCCGAGTATGCCGGAACCACAGCCATAATCCGTGACCTGTTTGCCGGTGACATCCTGGCCATCCAGCCATTGCAGGCACAGGGCCGTGGTCGGATGGGTGCCGGTGCCGAATGCCAGGCCCGGGTCGAGCATCAGGTTGGCGGCGGCGGGGTCCGGCGCATCATGCCAGCTGGGTACAATCCACAGACGGTCGCCGAATCTGATGGGCTGGAAGTCATCCATCCAGGCCCGTTCCCAGTCTTTGTCTTCAACCAGCGTGACCTCGATTTCTGACAATTCCTGCTGGGTCTGCTGGTGCCAGGCATCGCGAATGTCGGCACACAGCTGCTCGATATTGCGCTCGGACTGGAACAGTCCGGTTACGACAGTCTCGCTCCACAGTGGTGTGGTGCCAGGATCCGGTTCGTACAGCGGCTGGTCGGCAGCGTCTTCCATGGAAACAGCGTCAGAGCCCATTTCCATTAGCAGATCTTCCAGCTGATCCGCAGTATCCGGATCAGCTGGAATCTGGAGTTGAACCCAGGGCATGATTAGTCCCGCATCAGTTTTTCGAGGTGATGGATGGTGAAATCGACTTGTTTGAAGCCGCCATCACGCAGCAACTGGCGATGCAGGGCCTGGTTGGTCTTGATGCCTTCTACCAGCATCTCATCCAGGGCAATCTTCATGCGACGGCGCGCAATCTCGCGGTCGTCTCCCCAGGTGATCAGCTTGGCGATCAGGGAGTCGTAGTACGGTGGTACCGAGTAGCCGCTGTACATGTGCGAGTCCACCCGCACGCCATTGCCGCCAGGGGCATGGAAGTGGCTGACCTTGCCGGGGCTGGGCACGAAGGTTTTCGGGTCTTCGGCGTTGATCCTGCATTCCATGGCATGGCCTGAAATATGGATCTCGTCCTGGGTGTACTGCAGCTTCTCGCCGCTGGCAATGCGCAGTTGCTCACGAACGATGTCCACACCGGTGACCATTTCGGAAACCGGATGCTCTACCTGTACCCGGGTGTTCATTTCGATGAAGTAGAATTCACCGTCCTGATACAGGAATTCGAAGGTGCCGGCGCCCACGTAGCCGATTTTCTTGCAGGCATCGACGCAGGCCTTGAAGGTCCGCTGGCGCGATTCCTCATTGATGTTCGGCGCCGGTGCTTCTTCGATGACCTTCTGGTTGCGGCGCTGCATGGAGCAGTCGCGGTCACCCAGATGGATAACGTTACCGTGCATGTCGGCCAGAACCTGGACTTCCACGTGCCGTGGCATTTCCAGGAACTTTTCCAGGTACACCGTAGGGTCACCGAAGGCATTTTTGGCTTCGGTCTGGGTAATCTGGACAGCCTTGAGCAGAGCGGCTTCGGAATGCACGACCTGCATGCCGCGGCCACCGCCGCCAGAGGCTGCTTTGATCATCACCGGATAGCCGATTGCACGAGCAACTCTGAGAGTGTGCTCGTCGTCATCCGTCAGCGGACCGTCAGAGCCGGGAACGGTGGGAACACCGGCTTCTTTCATGGCTTCGATGGCAGAAACCTTGTTGCCCATCAGACGGATGGTTTCTGCGCGAGGCCCGATGAAGCGGAAACCGCTTTTTTCCACCTGCTCAGCGAAGTCGGCGTTTTCAGCCAGAAAACCATAACCGGGGTGAATGCCCACGGAATCGGTTACTTCAGCGGCGCTGATGATGGTGGGGATGTTCAGGTAACTGTCGACCGGGCTGTTTGGACCGATGCATACGGACTCGTCTGCCAGGCGAACGTGCATGAGTTCACGGTCTACCTGGGAGTGGACGGCAACGGTCTTGATGCCCAGTTCCTTGCAGGCGCGGAGGATGCGCAGGGCAATTTCACCGCGGTTTGCGATCAGAACTTTATCTAACATGGCCATGATTCACATTCACCGAGTTCAGGAAATGACGACCAGAGGCTGGTCAAATTCCACCGGCTGGCCGTTCTCGACCAGAATTTCGGTGACGGTACCGGACTTGTCTGCCTCGATCTGGTTCATCATCTTCATGGCTTCAACGATGCAGATAACATCGCCTTCCTTGACGGTTTGCCCGACTTCCACGAATGCACTGGAGGTGGGTGACGGTGCCCGGTAGAAAGTGCCTACCATCGGGGATTTAACCGAATGGCCGGTGGGTTCTGCCGGTGCAGCTTCTGCTGCCGGAGCGGCAGCCGGTGCCGGTGCCGGGGCCTGGGGCGCTGGCGGCGCGTAATGCATCTGCGGCGCCGGTGCAGGAAGCTGTTCACGGCGGCGGGAGATGCGGACGGAGTCGTCGCCTTCCTGAATCTCCAGCTCTTCGACGTCTGATTCTTCTAGCAATTCAATCAGTTTCTTGATTTTACGAATATCCATAACGGTTCCAGTCTCGTTGTCTCTGGTCTATCGGTGAGTTCGTTGCAGGACCGCCTGCAGGGCCAGATCATAGCCCTGGCTGCCCAGCCCGCAGATAACGCCTTCGGCGATATCTGAAAAGTAGGAGTGATGGCGGAAGGGTTCCCGCGCATGCACATTGGAAAGATGCACTTCTATAAACGGAATGCCCGAGGCCAGCACGGCATCACGCAATGCGATGCTGGTGTGGGTGAAGGCGGCAGGGTTGATAATCATGAAATCCACGCCTTCGGTCCGTGCCTCATGCACTCTTTCGATCAATTCGTATTCTGCGTTGGACTGCAGGTGCAACAGGTGGTGGCCGTGTTCGGCGGCCTTGTTGCGCAGACGATCATCTATGTCGGCCAGAGTTTCATAGCCGTACACCTCCGGTTCCCGGGTGCCGAGCATATTCAGATTGGGACCATGTAGTACCAGTATGGTCGACATGACTAGGCCTGCCTGCGTTTGTATCTAGAAACGAGATTACACAGCAATGAGCACCTGTGCGTTGACATTTCGTTGACGCCGCCCTTCGGGCGGTCTCCGTAGACTGGTGCGTTTGCCAGTCGGGACACAGGGCATTGTCGATCATGCCGCTCTGTGCCGATATTCGACATTGGTTTCATGAATTCGCGCCTGTTACCTGATTTTGTGGACTTAATCACAGGCTACAGTGACCTGATCGCGACCGTTCTCTTTGGAATTGTACAGTGCCCGGTCGGCGCGCTCACATAATGATTGGGAGCTTTCGCCCTGCCAGCAGGCAACACCGCAGCTGAACGTTACTGTGAACTCTTTGTCGCCGGCCTGCTGATGAAGTCTTGAAAAGCTTTCCCGGATGCTGTCCAGAACCTGTCTTGCGCCATCCGGCCCGGTGTCCGGAAGAATGATAGCGAATTCTTCGCCGCCATAGCGACCAATGTGATCAGTCTTGCGCAGGCGCTGCTTCAGAAACATCGACAGGCTTCGGAGGATGCGATCGCCGATGGGGTGGCCGTAGGTGTCATTTACTTTCTTGAAGTAGTCGATGTCGAGCATGGCAAAGCACAGGGGCTGGTCTCTCTGGCCTGCCCGGACAATCTCCTGCTCCAGCAGGTGCAGGGAATGGGTGTGGTTGTACAGGCCGGTCAGGCTGTCGCGAATCATCAGTGCCAACAGGGAGCGGGCCCGTCTGCCACGGTTGTGCAGGGTGGCAATCAGGTGCTTGGGGTCAATGGGTTTGGTGAGGAAGTCGTCGCCGCCGAGACTCATGGCGTGCAGCTGTTTGCTGACGTCTTCCTCGGCGGACAGGTAGATGATCGGTACGCTGTGGAACTTGTCCTGCTGGCGGATTACCCGGGCGATCTCCATCCCGGTGCAGCCGGGCATGTACATGTCCAGGATGATGATTTCCGGAGAGAACTCCTCCAGAGCATGAATGATCTGCATCGGGTCGGTAATGATATGGGATATCATACCGGCCTTTTTCAGCACCGTTTCCATGTACTTGGCCTGGGCCCGGGAGTCGTCCAGCACCAGCACTTTATAGGGTTCGATATTGTTGCCGTGGGTGTAGGCCTCGATTTTCTCGATCAGCTGCCCCGGATCGACCGCAGGGTAAAAGAATTCCTCACCACCGCATCGTGAAGCCCGCAGACGGGTTTCGATGCTGCCGTCTTCTTCACTGACAAAGATGATCGGGATGGGGGTTTCATGCCGTTGCTGGAGCCGTTCAGTGGTTGCGATGCCGGCGTTCTGGCTGTCGCCGAAGTTGACGTCAAGCAGAATCGTTTCCGGCTTGTTCAGGGCGCAGGCTTCGATAAGTTCATCGGCAGAGTTGAAAGCTGAGGCCCGGAACCCGAAGAACTCCAGTTGGCGAATCAGGCGCGATGCCAGCTCTGCATTGGGGAGAGCGATATAAACCGGGGTTCGCCGGTACTGGTGGGGCTCGGCTCCGTTTTCAGGGTCGGTCTTCCGGCGGGTAGTGCAGCGCAGCGCGGCAAAGCCTGTTTCCAGCTGATCACTGAGGGTGTCGGTGAGTGGCGACCCGGACTGCCATCTGGACAGCGCCTGCAGGATCTGCTCGCCGGCGTTGGTATGGTCGTCCATTTCGAACCGTCTGGCGTAGCGGGTCAGCTTGTCGGTTGCTGTGGCCAGTTCGTCTCTCCAGGCTCCTGCCTGGTCCGGGGTGTCCTGAACCTTCTGCCAGGTGTCCAGTACCACTCTGGCCTGAGTCGTGACCCGGCGGGCGAAGTGCTGCCTGAGTTTTTCTTTCTGGCTTTCGTCGTTCATTACGCTCCAGCCTGCCTCCTTTCGATACCGGTCGCCCGGTTCCTGTTTCCGGGGACGAGCCTTTGATTATTGGAAGTTGTAAAGAGACTCCGTTGTTCCTTTGTAGAGTCTATAGTGTTTAGTGGTGTTGGCGCAGGATGAAGACTGTAAATGTTTGTCAATTTTGCGTCTGAGTGCTCATTTATTGATCCGGGGCAGCAAGCCATGGCAGGGAAACGCTGCAAAGCTGATCGCGCACAGCAGGGTGCAATTACCCTGCAGACATTGTTGTTGCTGTTTACCGGTGGGTTGCTGGTGGCGCTTCTCCTGGCGGCGTTTGTGACCAGTTATGGTCACTTCCGGGGCTATGTGGCCGATCAGCTTGAAGCCCACGCCCGGGATGGTGCCACCGCCACCGGCTTGTCGTTGTCCAATGCCATTGATGGTTCTGACCCGGTGGCATCGACCTCTCTCATTGATGCTGTATTTGATAGCGGTAAATATCTTTCAGTTGAGTACGTCAATCATGAGGGCGAAGTAATTGCCGGTAGAACCATGGCCCTGCAGACAAAGGTGGCACCGGAATGGTTTGTTGCCATGGCGGAATTGCCATTAACGGCGGCTGAAGCCGAAGTGGTGCGGGGCTGGATGCGTTTGGGCAAGGTTCGGGTGGTCAGTCACCCGGGGCGGGCCTATGACGATCTTTGGGGCATCGCGGTGGGTCTGTTTGCCGGCGTCGTGATCATCGGGGGCGTTGGTCTGGTCACGCTTTTTGTACTGCTGCGTTGGTTGCTCCGGCCACTCAAGGCGCTGGAGGCGCAAGCGCGGGCGCTGGGACGGCGTAATTTCCGCAAGCGTATTCATCTTCGCTCCACCCGTGAGCTCAACCGTGTGACCAAGGCCATGAACCAGATGGCGGATGATCTGGGTCGTTTGTTCGAAGGTCAGGGCAAGCTCATTCAGCATCTGCGTAAGGTTAACAATGAAGATGCGATTACCGGTCTGGCCAGTCGTACAGCGTTTGATCAGCGTCTGAAGGTGGAAGTGGAGTCGGAAGAGAAGGCCGCGCCGGGCGTGTTGATGGTGGTTCAGTTGGGCCACTTCGCAGACTACAACCAGGCTTATGGCCAGCAGGAAGGCGACCAGTTGTTACAGGAAATAGGTGGCTGCCTGCAGCGGTTTGTCGTCCAGCAGGCTGATTCCTTTGCAGGACGCAGAATGGGTGCCGAGTTTTCAGTTTTTCTTCCAGGCGCATCTTTAATCGATGCCCGCCGATGGGCGGAAGCGCTGGTAACGGAACTGGACCAGCGCTATTCCGCACTGGCCAGGCCGATGGACACTTCGGTGTATGCGGGGCTGGCGTCGGCTCGAAAGGCAGGAAGTATCCGGGAGTTAATAGCCGCGGCCGATGAGGCGCTGGCAACAGTCCGGGAAACAGGGGGCTCCGGCGTACACGTCGCCGATGGCGGCGTTGGTAACCATCACGATATGGAAGCCTGGCGCACTATCATAGCCGACGCCCTTGCCAGCCAGAACATTGCATTGTGGCTGCAGCCGATGGTGGAGGGGGAAAGCCGGCGACTGGTGTACTATCAGGTGTTTTCACGCATCCGGACACCGGACGGCGATCTCAAGGCGGGCCTGTTTGTTCCCCTGGCGGAGAGGTTGGGGCTGGTAAAGGATCTGGATCGTAGTCTGGTGCGTCAGGTGTTGGACTACCTTGATGCCCGTCCGGGCATCGTTCTGGCTATATCGCTGGGCCGAGGCTCTGTGGCGGATGCCGAATTCCGGGATGACCTGCTGACCATGCTGGCTAATGCCGGTGACGCTTCGAAGCGACTATGGATAGGCGTACCGGAGCTGGCCATGAGTTATCACCGGAAATCGGCCAACGCGCTGGTGCTGTCTCTTTTCCGGGCAGGGGTGTCGGTGCTGGTGGATCGTTTCGGTGTGGGCGGAGTGCCGTTCAGTTACCTGAAAAATCTGCCGTTCAGTGCCATGCGTATCGATAACAGCTTTATCCATGATCTGGACAGACAGCCAGAGAACCGTTTCTGGATAGAATCGGTGATCGGTATCGCCCGTAGTCGTGGAGTGCGCGTTTTCGCGACCGGAGTGGAAACCGAAGCCGAATACTCGGTACTCTGTGACCTGGGTGTTGACGGCGCCATGGGATACCATCTTGGGCGACCTTTTGCAGCTGACGAATAACCAACGGAGAGCAAAAGCCTTATGCCGGGCAAAATCAGACAGTATTTCAGAGACAAAAAAGACGATGTTCAGGATTTCGCCGGAAGCCGGGGTGTTATCGCCAAGTTTCTGCTGGCGCTTCTGGTTATCTATCTGTTGGTGTCCATCGTTCTGGGTATGTTTTGGAGCAGTGAGCCGGATACGTTTTCTGTGCGTGAACATACCCGTGCTCAGGCAACTGAAATGGACCGGGAGCCGGTTACCGGTTTTGCCACCACCGTCACCATGATCCGCATTGCCGAAACGTTGCTGGAAAAACCCGGCGGCTACATCACCAACGACATTGCACCGCCGGGGCTGTGGATGGACAACATGCCGAGCTGGGAGTTCGGTGTTCTGGTTCAGTTGCGTGATCTGTCCCGCGCCATGCGTCAGGAGCTCAGCCGGTCTCAGAGTCAATCCTCCGAAGACCCGGACCTGGTCATAGCCGAGCCGCAATTTCACTTCGACAACGGCAGCTGGGCCATTCCGTCCACTGAAAATGAATACCGCCGTGGTATTAACGCTCTGAAACGTTATCTTGACCGCTTATCCCATCCGACCGATGCGGATGCCCAGTTTTTCGCCCGTGCAGACAACCTGAACAGCTGGCTGGCGGATCTGGAGACCCGCCTGGGTAGTCTGTCCAGAACGCTGAGTGAGAGCGTGGGCAAAGCTTCGGTATCCGAGGCGGTGGCCAACATTGATCCGGACGATCCGCTGGCAGAAGAGACGGGTGGTGCCGATGTAAAAACCGACTGGACCAGAATTGATAATGTTTTCTACGAGGCCCGTGGCACTGGCTGGGCATTGCTCCATATCTTCAAGGCGGTAGAGGTGGACTTTCGCAGCGTGTTGCGGGACAAGAACGCCATGGCTAGCGCAAAGCAGATTATTATTGAACTGGAAGGTACCCAGAAGCCCATGTGGAGCCCGGTTGTTCTGAATGGCAGCGGCTTTGGTGTGCTGGCCAATCACTCGCTGACCATGGCTGCTTATCTGTCACGGGCCAGTGCCGCAGTCAGTGACATGCGGGATCTGCTGTCTCGGGGCTAGCAACAGGTTGGCCACGAAAAAACACGGAAAGAAAAGATAAAAAGATATTTAGCCACTAAATCCACGAAACCCACGAAAGTACTGAAAAGGCAGGTTCCGTTTTATTTTCGTGGATTTAGTGGATTTCGTGGCTGGATTTTTCTTTAGGGCTAAAAACAAAAAAGCCGGGCAGTTTTATAAGCTGCCCGGCTTTTTTGTGGAAGCGTGGTATCAGCCCTTGTAGGCGGCAACCGCATCTTCTACTGCTTTTCTGGCGGCATCGGCGTTCGCCCAGCCTTGCACTTTTACCCACTTGCCCGGTTCGAGCGTCTTGTAGTTCTCAAAGAAGTGATGGATCTGGTCGCGGAGCAATTCCGGCAGATCTTCGATTTCCTTGATGTTGTGGTAAGTGCGGGTCAGCTTGTCATGGGGAACGGCAACCAGCTTGGCATCACCACCGGCTTCGTCTTCCATGTTCAGGATGCCAACCGGGCGACAACGGATGACACAACCGGCCTGGATCGGGTAGGGCGTCACCACGAGAACGTCCAGCGGGTCGCCGTCGTCAGCCAGGGTGTGCGGGATAAAACCGTAGTTGGCCGGGTAG
>JAVLAV010000053.1:0-254 GCA_031580735.1 Marinobacter sp. | reverse complement strand
ATCGGGGTGGCCATGAAACGATCAACCAGCAGGGCGCCCATGTCTTTGTCCAGCTCGTACTTCACCGGAGAGCTGTTGGCCGGAATTTCGATGGCAACGTAGATGTCTTCTGGTGGGTTCTTGCCAGCGGGGATGTTGTCGAATTGCATGTGCGATCCTTACCAATGGTGTGACGCAGGTTCAGCCTGCGGTTAAAAATTCGCCGGAATTATACGGAAGTGTACCGGGGTCCGAAACTAAACCTTGGTCTTCCG
>JAVLAV010000052.1:0-22091 GCA_031580735.1 Marinobacter sp. | reverse complement strand
TCTCGCCAGTCTCTCACCCGCCGGCTTGTTGTGTTTGGCAGCAAGGCGGTATTGCCTCTGGTGGCCTGGCCGGTTCTTGCGTCCAGCTATGGTGCGGGTATAGAAAACAGTCAGTGGTATCTCTCGGACTCGGTTTTCGAGTGCTCACTCGTGCATGACGTGCCCGGGTATGGCCGTGCTGTGTTCCGGCATCGGGCCGGAGAGGAGCTGACCTTCTTTCTGGAGTCCGATACGAGGGTCATGCGCGCGGGGCAGGGGCAACTGGTGGTTGAGGCTCCAGCCTGGCGGCCAGGGGTGCCTCCACGGCCGCTGGGTGCGGTCAGGGTTTCTTCAGACCGGCGCGCCGTCAGTCTGGGCAATCGTGAAGCCGCACGAATTGTGCGCGGGTTGCTGGAGGGGATGCAGCCGACGGTTACGCGCGCGGCAAGATATGATGATCAGCCGGTGCGTGTGCATCTGTCCAACGTGAACTTTGCGGGCCCCTGGTCGGGTTACCGGGAATGCGCATCGGGGTTGCTGCCGGTGAATTATGATCAGATTCGTCGATCGCGGGTGCCCTTTGCCAGTGCCAGTACTGACCTGTCCAACTCGGACCGGGAATTACTGGATAACATTGCCACTTTTGTGCAAGCGGACCCGACAGTGGAACGGGTGTTTGTGGATGGTCACACGGATAGTACCGGTAGCCGCATTGATAACCGGGCACTTTCGGAGGAGCGGGCAAACGCCGTTGCGGATTACCTTCAGTCTCGGGGGGTCGATGACGATTTGTTGACCGTGCGAGCTCATAGCGATCAGTATCCGGTTTCCCGACGTCCTGCCGAGAACAGGCGGGTAGATATTCGCTTACAGCGGCAGGGTGAAAAGCCGGAATTTCAGCAGGCCGGTACAGACAGCGAAGACTACTCGGGGTGACACGCCCCGGGGTCGTTCATACGTGTCTTGAGGGTCAGGCAGCATTCAGTGCATTCAGATGAGCCACTACGCATTCACCGAGTGTGTTGAGATCGTAACCCCCTTCCAGTGTTGAAACAATCCGGCCATCGGCGTGCGTGTTGGCGACGTCTACCAGCTCGTCTGTCAGCCACCGGAAATCGTCTGTTTCCAGATTCGTCTCCCCCATCGGGTCCTGCCGGTGAGCGTCAAACCCGGCCGAAATCAGAATCAGTTGGGGTCTGAAGTTTTGCAGTTTCTCCAGCCATTTTTCTTTCACCATCTTTCGGTATTCTACCGAACCACAGCCTTCCGGAATCGGTATGTTGATAATGTTTTCGGCCTGCCCATAAACGTGGGAATACGGGAAAAAGGGATGCTGAAAGCTTGAGCACATCAGAATGCGGTCGTCGCCACCGACAATATCGATAGTGCCGTTGCCCTGGTGTACATCGAAATCGATGATGGCAACGCGTTCCAGTTGGTGAACGTCCAGGGCGTGCATGGCAGCCAGTGCGGTGTTGTTATAGAAACAGAAACCCATGGAGCGGGCGCGCTCGGCATGATGCCCCGGTGGGCGGGCGCAGATAAAAGCATTGGTCACCTGTTTGCTCATGACCATATCGATGGCCTGAACGTTAGCACCGGCAGCGAGCCGGGCGGCGCGCAGCGTGCTTGGTGTCATGGCTGTTTCAGCGTCGGTGAACACGCGGCCCTGAGCTGGCTGCATTTCCTCCAGTTGCTGCAGATATTCCTCCGGATGTACTGCCAGCAGCTGGTCCCGGGTGATTTCTTCTGGCCGAACCCATTCCAGACTTTGTTCCAGATCTGTCTCTGCTATATAGGCCAGAATGCGGGAAAGGCGTTCCGGACACTCCGGATGTTCCGGGCCCATGTTGTGTTTCATGAAATCGTCGTGAGAGAAAAATGCAGTGGTCATGGGCCTTGGTGCGCTGGTTGCCGGGATGAGGTGATGTTATCAGGCATGACTGAACTCTGTCGCTATTCACTTTAATGGGATTAATAGCCGATTTGCATCAGAAATGCGCCATCTAGGATAAGATGTACATGGCAGCCAATTTATTCGGCTGAGTTGCCCATGCAATCGTGCCGTTGTTTGATCTCAGGGAGAGTCATTTTGAGTACCCGTTATCTGGAAAGCCTGTTCAATCCTGAATCCATCGCGGTTATTGGTGCATCTGAACGGGAAGACAATCTGGGTGGCATGGTGCTGCGCAATCTCCTTGGCGGTGGCTTTCCAGGTCGGATGGTGGTGGTTAACCAGAGTGGGTACAGGCATGTGCATGGTGTGCCCTGTGAAACGAAAATTGTCGATCTCAGTTTCGTGCCGGACCTGGCCATTGTCTGCACTCCCCCGATCACCGTGCCACGAGTGATCCGTCGGTTGGGTGAGCAGGGTGTGCGTACGGCCATTGTCATGACCGGCGGGATGTCTCGCACCCACAGCAAAAGCGGCAAACCGTTAATGTATTCCGTGCGTGACGCTGCTCGCAAGACAGGTCTGCGGGTGCTGGGGCCGAATACCATCGGTTTGATGGTGCCCGGTCGGCACCTGAATGCCACTTATGCGCACATGGGCGCAATTTCAGGGCGCGTGGCCTTTGTAGGGCAGTCCGGTACCATCGCCAGCTCGGTCATTGATTGGGCGGTCGCCCGCGGTGTCGGGTTTTCGTATTTTCTGACCCTGGGCGATGGCATGGATATCGCCCACGATGACCTGATCGATTACCTCGCTCAGGATACCCATACCCGGGCCATTCTTCTGCACATGGAACATATCCCCAACCCCCGGCGTTTCATGTCGTCGGTTCGGGTTGCCGCCCGCACCAAACCGGTCATCGTTGTAAAATCCGGTCGGGTGCCGGAGTCGGAGTGGGTGCCGCACAAGCTCCCGGCCGGAATCAAACACAGTGATCCGATTTTTGATGCCATGCTCAAGCGTGCCGGTGTCTTGCGGGTGGATGGCCTGGGGCAGATGTTTGATGCTCTGGAGACGCTGACGCGTATGCGCCCGTTGCGCCGGGAGTCGCTGGCTATCATGGGTAACGGCGTGGGCCCAGGAGTGCTTGCTGTCGACAGACTGGCAGACCTTGGCGGCGAACTGGCAGAACTGTCGCAGTCCAGTATCGATGCCTTGGCCCAGATCCTGCCGCCGTACTGGACACGCAAAAACCCGATCGACCTGAACTACGACGCCACGCCAGAAATTTACGCCCGGGCTATTGGTATCCTGGCGAAAGATCCGAATGTCGCCAACCTTCTGGTGATGTATGCCCCCACGTTGACCGGCAACAGCCTGGACATCGCCCGGGCGGTGGTTGAAGCTGCCAGGGGAACCCGCCTGAATATTTTTACCTGCTGGCTGGGGCAGAGCACCGTGATGGGGTCACGGGATGAATTTTACCGGGCCGGCCTGCCATCGTTCTTCAACCCGGAGAAGGCAGTGATGGCGTTTATGCAGCATGTTCGCCACCAGCGTGTTCAGCGATTACTGACCGAGACACCGGAGTCGTTTACCGACCACTTTGCTGATCACAGTCATACCCGTGCCATGGTGACCCGGGCAGTGCAGAGTGGCCGACGTTATTTGTCTAACCGCGAAGCTCGGCGGGTAATTCAGGATTACGGCCTGAACACGATCAACACCTTGTATTGTGATGACGTGGATGAAGTATTGCAGGTTTTTTCTGTAGAGCGTCGGCCCATCGACATCACCATTATTCATGAGCATGCCTGCCTTCCGTTTGTGAGTCTCAGTCCGACCCAGCGCCGGTACAAAGGCATCGTAAAAAAGCTGAACAGCGAGCAGGCGATTATCGACAGTTGTCGTTTTCTGATGGATGAGCACCGGGAGCATTTCCCGGACAGCGATTTTCTGGGATTCTCGGTGCAGTATTCTTACCAGCATGTCGGGGGAATTGAATTCAGTGTGGGCATTACCCGGGATGAGATTTACGGTCCACTGGTGGTCTGTGGAGCAGCGGGTGCCCGGGTAAACATCATGAGTGACCGGCAGATCGCGCTGCCTCCATTGAATATGGTGCTGGCGCGGGAACTGCTGTGTCGAACCTACATGTACCGGTTACTGAAAGAACACAGCCTGCGGCCGGAAGAAGACATTCGGGCTGTGTCTGAAACCCTGGTGACCTTGTCCCGGATTGCGATTGATATACCGGAGGTTCGTGGCCTGGAAGTCTCGCCCTTGCTGTTTAACGGCAGCGGCGCCGTGGCGGTGAACGTTGCGATTGATCTGGACAGAAAGCCCGGCCTGCCGATTATCCAGCCCTATCCGCGGGAGCTGGAAGAGTGGATTGTATTGCCGAAATCCGGGCGTCGGGTGATTATCCGGCCGGTATTGGCGGAGGATGAGCCGGAACACCGGGCCTTCCACGAGCATCAGTCACCCGAATCCATCCGTTACCGATTCTTCCAGTACCGTAAACACTTCTCCCACGAGGATGTGGCACAGATGGTACAGATCGACTACGACCGGGAAATGGTGTTCATTGCCAACGCCCGTCGGGAAGACGGGAAGGGCGAAGAAACCCTGGGCACGGTTCGAACCTGGACAGATGCGGATAACCTGCGCTGTGAGTTTGCGGTGATGGTTGATGACCGCATGAAGGGTGAAGGCCTTGGGGTACGGCTGATGCACAAAATGATTGATTACTGCCGTGCCCGGGGCACCATGGAAATGGTGGGCGATGTGTTGCCGGATAACCGGCCGATGCTACAACTGGCCGAGCATCTGGGTTTTGAGATCAGGTACAACTCCGAGGAAGATGTGATGGATTTGCGCCTGGTGCTCAACGAGCCGGAAAGCCATTGGCAGAGGGAAAGATTGAAAAAGAGGTAGGGGTGATTGCCGGCAAACAGGGCGTGACGCCCCGTTCGCTGGCCGGTTCATTCTTCGACGATGGCTGAGCGGTCTTCCCCGCCCAGAGCCTCCAGCAGTCCTGGAATCATCCGGGACAGTTCCAGTGTCATCAGGGTAAAGGCGGCGTCGAACTTTGCCACGGCGTCGTCCACATCTACCTCATCCAGCTGGTCCTGCAGGGTTTCGCCGAACTTGAGGCGGCGAATGCCCAGCTCTTCATCGAGAACGAAAGACACGTTGTCGTCCCAGGTCAGGGCCAGTTTGGTGACCTGCATGCCGGCCTCGAGATGATTCAGAATTTCTTCTGCTTTCAGGTCCAGGCCTTTGCAGCGAACCACGCCACCATCTTCAGACGGATCTTTCAGCTCACACTCACTACCCAGCGTGACGGTCGCCGGGTGATCAATGGTTTCGTTCAGCCAGCCGGTGAACGTGAATGCCGGAGCCTGCTCGACGACCGGTGGTCTGACCGGGAGCGATCCCACGCTTTTGCGCAGAGTCGAGGCCAGGTCTTCCGCCTGTTTGGCTGAACCAGCATCCACCACCAACAGGCCATCCTGTGGTGCCAGATAGGCGTAGCAGCGGCGGTTGCGGGAGAACGCCTGAGGCAGCATTTCCAGCATCACCTGCTCTTTGATCTCGTCTTTCTCCTTGCGGCGCACCTTTCGGCTCTGTTCAAACTCAATGGCTTCAGCGCGCTCCTCCACGGCTTCTTTCACCACGGGGCCGGGCAGAATTTTTTCCTCTTTGCGCAGGGCAATCAAGTGGTAGCCGTTGGCGCTGTGCACCAGTTGTTCACCGTGTTTGCCCAGTGGCGGCACCCAGCCGGAGCGGGTGGTTTCCTGCGGGCCGCAGGGTTTGAAAGCATCGGCCTGCAGCTTCTCTTCCAGAGCTTCGGCCGAGATGTCAAAAGGTTTGGTAAAACGAAAAATACGGGCGTTACGAAACCACATGGGCTTGAATATCCTTGTTGCCGGGTCAGATCTGCATGATTTCGACCAGAACGGTCTTGACGATAAAGCCTACAACCCCTGCTCCCAGTACGGTGAACAGGGCCATAGTGCCGAACTTGCCAGCCTGGGATTTTTTTGCCAGATCCCATACGATGAAACCCATCCAGACAATAAGGCCGGTCAGAAACACCAGCATGGCGATCTGGGAAAAGACTGCTTCGGTCATGTTTACTCCGATATCAACTGAATCTGAAGTGTGTCGGTGTCTGCTTCCTTGCGGTTATTTCTCGTCCCGCAGGAAGACCCAGTTGTTGTTATCGGATTGGTCTTCGCTGAAATAGTAGCCGTCCAGATTGAAGCCCTTGAGGTCTTCGGCATTGGTGATGCGATTCTGGATGGCGTAGCGGCACATCAGGCCGCGGGCTTTTTTGGCATAGAAGCTGATCATCTTGTACTGGCCGTTTTTCCAGTCCTTGAACTGGGGCGTGATCAGCCGGGCATCCAGGTTCTTTTTCTGAACACTTTTGAAGTACTCGTTTGATGCCAGGTTGATCAGGGTCTTGTCGTCGTCGGCCAGCAGCTGGTTCAGGGCGTCGGTGATCTTGCGACCCCAGAACGCGTACAGATCCTTGCCGCGGGTGTTTTCGAATTTGGTGCCCATCTCCAGCCGGTAGGGCTGCATCAGATCCAGAGGCTTGAGCAGCCCATAGAGGCCGGACAGTATGCGCAGATGCTTCTGGGCAAAGCTGAAGTCTTCTTCACTGAAGCTTTCGGCATCCAGGCCGGTATAGACATCCCCTTTGAAAGCCAGTACCGACGGGCGGGCGTTATCCGGAGTAAAGGGCGTGTGCCAGTTCCGAAAACGCTCGGCGTTGAGCTGGCCGAGTTTATCACTGATGTTCATCAGATTACTGACCTGATGCGGTTCCAGTGTCTTGAGCTGGTCTATCAGCTCACAGGCGTCATCCAGAAAATCCGGCTGGGTATGGGTTTCCGTTGCCAGAGGGCTCTCATAATCAAGAGTTTTGGCAGGGGAGATGATCATCAGCATGGGTGGTGAATCCTCATTGCAGAAACGTCTGTAACTGGTCGCTGGTAAATGGCCAGTCAAGCTCTGCGCCAGTGTCATTGCGGCGCAGCACGGGAATGCGGGTGCCGTAACGTTCTACCAGTGCTTCAGACTGGGCAATATCAACCACGTCCACGGGCACTGGTTCGGGCATCGGCGTATTCACCAGCAGGGCTTCGGCCAGTTCGCAAAGATGGCATTGGTCGGTGGTGTAGAAGATGAGTTCCATTACTTTTTCGGCTGTGCGTCGATTTGCTGGCCGTTGACGCCCCGGCTGTCTTTACCCATCAGATAGAGATACACCGGCATCAGCGTTTCGGGTTCGGGGTTCTTTTTCGGGTCTTCAGCCGGGTAAGCCAGCATGCGCATACCGGTGCGTGTGGCACCCGGGTTCAGGCTGTTTACGCGGATGTTGGTGCGTTCGTCATCAAGCTCATCGGCCAGCAACTGCGCCAGCCCTTCAACCGCAAACTTGGAGACCGCATAGGCGCCCCAGTAGGCCCGGGCCTGTCGGCCAACGCCGGAGGAGGTGAGGATCATTGAGGCGTCATCAGATTTGCGCAGCAGCGGAATCATGGCCCGGCTCAGAAGGAATGGTGCGGTCGCATTTACCTGCATCACCCGGTTCCAGGTTTCCGGATCGTACAGCTCGACCGGGCTGCGGGCGCCGAGAATGCCGGCGTTGTGCAGCAAGCCATCAAGGCGACCGAAGTTGTCTTCGATGGTCATTGCCAGTTCTTCGTATTCCTTGACCGCTGCGCCTTCAAAATTCATGGGCACGATGGCTGGCTTGGGGTAACCGGCGGCTTCAATCTCGTCGTATATTTCTTCCAGTTTTTCCACCGTGCGACCAACGAGGATGACGGTTGCACCATGGGCGGCGTAGGCCTTGGCGGCCGCACGTCCGATACCGCTGCCAGCGCCGGTGACCATGATAATGCGGTCTTTCAGAAGATCGGCGGGTGCCTGGTAATCTTGCATAACCTGTCTCCGTGTTCGGGCTGCCCGGCCCGGTTTGGCCGGTGATAAAATTGATTTGGCGCTATTGTAACAGCTTTGCCAGATCGCTGACCGTATCGGCAATGATATCGGCCTGCCACAGTTCCACACTCTCCGGCTCCTCGATATAGCCATAGCGAACAGCAATGGTGCGCATGCCGGCGTTGCGGCCGGCTTCAATGTCGCGTTCATGGTCGCCCACGTAAATGGCACGGGCCGGGTCAGCGGTAATCTGTGTGCAGGCCAGAAACAAGGCTTCGGGGTGGGGTTTACGCTCGGCCACGTGGTCCGGGCACACCAGAGCCGCGCAGCGGTCTGCCAGTCCCAGGGCCTGAATAAGCGGGACCGCAAATCTGGCCGGCTTGTTGGTCACGATGCCCCAGGGGATGTCTCTGGCTTCCAGCGTCTGCAACAGCTCTTCAATGCCTTCGAAGAGTGTGGTTTCAACCGCAACGCCGGCTTCGTAGAGATCGAGAAAGGCACTGTGTTTTCCGGCGTAGTCCTGGTGCTCGGGTTCAAGGCCGAAGCCCACCCGAACCATGGCCCTGGCGCCGTTGGATACTGAGCGGCGGATCTGCTCTGGCGGCAAAGGTGCCAGGCCGTGCTGTTGCCGGAGCTGATTCAGGCAGCGGATAAAATCCGGTGCGGTGTCGATCAGCGTGCCGTCCAGATCAAACAGAACCGCCGAGGGATGCTGCTCAGGCTTCACGGTTATCCCGGGCATGCATCAGATAATTTACGTCGACATCCCGCCCGAGTTTGTAAACCTTGGTGACCGGGTTATAGCTCATTCCGGTCAGCTCGTTCACTTCCAGGCCGGCATGGCGCAGATAGTCCGACATTTCCGAGGGACGAATGAACTTTTTCCACTCGTGGGTGCCTTTGGGCAGCAGCTTCAGCACGTATTCGGCGCCAACAATGGCGAACAGGAACGATTTCGGGTTCCGGTTAAGGGTGGAGACGAAGAGGTGGCCGCCCGGACGGAGCAGGGCGGCACAGGCGTTAATGACGGACCCGGGATCGGGTACATGTTCGAGCATTTCCAGGCAGGTAACCACATCGTACTGGCCGGCATGCTCTGGGTCGCGGGCCAGTTCTTCCACCGTAATCTGGCGGTAGTTGACGTCGACGCCGGAATCCAGGCTGTGCAGCTTGGCCACAGACAGGGGCGCTTCGCCCATGTCGATGCCGGTCACATGGGCGCCACGCAGCGCCATGCCCTCTGAGAGCAGGCCGCCGCCACAGCCGACATCCACAATACGCTTGCCGGCCAGCGACACCCGTTCATCGATGTAGTTCAGGCGTAACGGGTTGATGTCGTGCAGCGGTTTGAATTCGCTGGTCGGATCCCACCATCGGCTGGCCAGGGCTTCAAACTTGGCGATCTCGTTCTGATCTATGTTCTGGTTGCTCATGGGTTACACCTGTTAACTGAGAATCTGTTTGCGCCACTGGCTGACCCGCAGCATCAGGTCTGGCATGTCGATGCGGGTCAGGCGGCCATCCTGTAACTGAGGTACGCCGTTGATCCAGCTATGGCTTACTGCCCGTCCGTGGTTGCTGTAAACCAGGTGGGAGGCGGGATCATACACCGGCTGCAGGAAGGGATCACTGAGATCCACTGCAATCAGGTCGGCCAGCTTGCCGGGCACCAGTGAACCGAGTTCGTGCTCCATTCCCAGTGCCCGAGCGCCGTTGATGGTCGCCATGGCCAGCGCCTGGTGGGCCGACAGTGCGGAGGCGTCATCGGCGACGACTTTGGCAACCATCGCGGCGGTTTTGATCTCGCCAAACAGGTCGAGGTCGTTGTTGCTGGCGGCGCCATCGGTGCCGATGGTCAGGTTGATGCCGTGGTCCATCAGGTTCTGGGCCGGACAAAAGCCGCTGGCCAGTTTCAGATTCGATTCCGGGCAGTGGACCACATGGGTACCACTGCGAACCAGTTGTTCCAGATCAGACTGGTCGACCTGGGTCATGTGTACGCACTGGCTGTTGCTGTTCAGTATTCCCAGATCCGCCATGCGGGTGACCGGGCGCTTGCCGGTTGCCCTGAGCGCCTCTTCCACTTCGAAAGCGGTTTCATGCAGATGTATCTGGATCGGTGCGCCGGTTTCCCGGGACAGTTCCAGCGCGGCTTCCAGTGGCTGATCAGAGACCGTGTAGGGGGCATGAGGCCCGATAGCGGGGAAGATGTAATCATCACTCTGCCACTGGGCGATCAGATCGGCGCCCTTGCGCAGGTACTCTTCCGGGCCCGAGCCCCAGACGGTGGGCATATCCAGCAGCGGGAAACAGATCTGGGCTCGCATGCCAACATCGTGTGCTGCCTGGGCGGTGACTTCCGGGAAGAAGTACATGTCGGAAAAGGTGGTGGTGCCGGTGCGCAGCATTTCGGCCATGGCAAGGCGGCTGCCATCGGCAACGAAGGTTTCGCTAACGAATTTTCCTTCCGCCGGCCAGATGTGGTCATTCAGCCAGGTCATCAGTGGCAGGTCGTCAGCCAGGCCCCGGAACAGCGACATGGCGGTATGGCCGTGCAGGTTGATCAACCCCGGCATTACCACATGCTCGGTCAGATCAATGGTTTCCCGCGTGCGGTAGTGATGGTCTGCCTGCTCCTGGGTCAAAACATCAAGAATTCGTTTGCCCTGAAGAATGACCGCCTGGTGTTCAAGCACTTCGCCGGAGGGCTCTATGGGAATCAGCCAGCGGGCATTAATGCGGGTGTCGGCTGCGGTGATGGTGTCTGCCGTCATTGACCTGCCTTGGGGTTGAGTACGCAGTCGGCCTGCGCCATTAAATTTAATCAGAAAGTATAACCAGCCATGGTGGGCAGAACTACCCCCTTAAAACCGGGCAGGTATTTTGTTGTGATGGGTTTATACTGGCGTTTTTCGTTCACTGAGAGGAAGTTGTCTATGGTTGGCTCCGCTGCCGGGAATACCGGAGATACGGTTGCCATGCGCTGGCATGGTGATCGGCTGGACTTGCTGGATCAGCGTCTGTTGCCTGGTGAGGAATGTTGGGTGAGCGCTGAGCGTGCCTCGGAGGTAACACGGTGTATCACCGATATGGTCGTGCGCGGAGCGCCGGCAATTGGCATAACCGCCGCTTATGGCGTGGTGCTGGCGGCCCGGTATGCCGGTGGCGGTGACTGGCAGGCAGAGATCAAGCAGGCCATTCGCGATCTTGCCGGTTCCCGGCCCACGGCAGTGAACCTGTTCTGGGCACTGGAGCGCATGGAAGGCGTGTTTCATGGTTGTTACTCGCTGGCGGAAGCGACCGAAAGACTGGAAGCGGAAGCGGTTCAGATCCATCAGGAGGATGTCGCCGGCAACCTGGCGATGGCAGATCATGCCGTGGAAGTGATGTGCCCGGATAATCCCATCTCGGTGCTGACCCATTGTAATACCGGGGCATTGGCCACCGGTGGCTATGGTACGGCGCTGGGAGTTATTCGCCGCCTGCATGAAAACAGCCTGTTGGAACGCGTCTATGCCGATGAAACCCGCCCCTGGTTGCAGGGGAGCCGTCTGACTGCCTGGGAGCTGGCACGGGATAACATTCCGGTGACTCTGAACGTTGATGGTGCGGCGGCAGCCATTATGGCTTCCGGAAAGGTGAAATGGGTGATCGTTGGCGCCGACCGTATTACCGCTAATGGCGATGTAGCCAACAAAATCGGAACCTACAGTCTGGCGGTGCTGGCCCGTCATCACAAAGTGGGTTTTATGGTGGTGGCACCGTCCAGCACGGTGGATATGTCGCTGGCGACCGGCGGTGATATTCCGATTGAGGAGCGGGATGGTACGGAAGTTCGGGAAGTCGGTGGCAGGCAACTGGCGCCGGACAGTGTTCAGGTATTCAACCCGGTTTTCGACGTTACGCCCGCAAGTCTGATTGATGCCATCGTTACTGAAAAGGGCGTTGTGAACAACCCGAACATCACTGGTATGAAGGCGTTATTCAGCTGACAGAAGGCTGACGAGAGCCGCCGGCCGACAGGCATGGAGCCTGGCGGCCGTGGTGCCCGGTTTACTGGTCGTCAGTCTGGGCGGCGAAGCGGGTTGGCTGAAGAATTGACGCCATGCGCTGATCCAGCTCCAGCAGGTCAGCCATGATGTGCCCACCTTCACGGATCACGAAATCGAGTTCGTCATCGTTGTTGTCGAGGTCGGCCGCTTGCTGATCCTGCCAGTCTTCAAACTCTTCAAGTGTTTCAAACGGGGCTTCATCACGCAGCTCTCTGCGCGTGTTGGCAATGGTCAGCCGTGTACGTTCGATCTCATCGAAGTGTGCTTTTCGTTTATTCGTATTCAGGCTGACATAATCTTTTTCACGCTGATGTTTCAGGAACTCGATTTCCCGCTGAAGCAGTTTGAACTCCGGGTTACTGGCGAACCGGGCTTCGTGTCGGTCCCTTAATTCGCCGATGACGTTGCTGAAGTCGAAATAGCGGGCGTGAGGGACTGCTTCGATCTGGTCCCAGGGCAGGGCGTGGTCCAGGGCGTCTTCGCCGATCCGGGTTTTATCGACCCGCGATGGTATCTCGATGTCGGGAATAACGCCCTTGTGCTGGGTGGAGCCGCCGGAGACCCGGTAGAACTTGGATTGGGTGATTTTCAACTGACCATGATTCAGAGGGCGTACGGCTTGTACGGTGCCCTTGCCGAAGGTCTGGGAGCCCACCACCAGGCCGCGACCATAGTCCTGAACGGCGCCAGCGAAGATCTCGGAGGCCGATGCGCTCATCCGGTTAACCAGCACTACCAGGGGGCCGTCATATTCAACGGAAGGGTCTTCGTCGTTGAGGATCTGTACCTCGTTGTTGGCGTTGCGGATTTGCACCGTCGGGCCCTGCTCGATAAACAGGCCCACCAGGTCATTGGCTTCATGGAGTGCACCGCCGCCATTGTTGCGGAGATCCATGACAATACCGTCAACGCCCTGGCTTTTCAGTTCGTTGATGAGTTTGCGAACATCCCGGGTGGTGCTTTTATAGTCCGGGTCTCCTGCCTGCATGGCCTGGAAATCGGCGTAGAAGGTGGGAATTGTGATAACGCCGATATTGTAGTTTTCTCCCTGCCGATCCAGCTCAATGACGTCTTTGCTGGCGCTCTGTTCTTCCAGTTTGACTTCGTCACGGCTGATGGCGATGGTGCGCGTCAGCGTTTCATCCGTGGCGCTGGCGGGAATAACCTCCAGTGTTACTTTGGAGTCCTGAGGGCCACGAATAAGGTCCACCACTTCATCCAGACGCCAGCCGATTACGTTGACCGGTTTTTCACCTTCCTGCGCTACTGACACGATGCGGTCTGCTGGCTGAAGTTGCCCCTGTTTGGCGGCAGGGCCGCCGGGGATCAGGCGAACAACTTTGGTGTATTCGTTATCGGACTGCAGCACGGCGCCAATGCCTTCCAGCGACAGGCTCATGTTGATGTTGAAGTTTTCTGACGTGCGTGGTGAAAAGTAGGAGGTGTGCGGATCCCACATGCCAGTAAAGGCATTCATGTAGGTTTGAAAGGCATCCTCACTGCGGGCCTGGTAGGCACGCTTGAGCTGGCCTTCGTAGCGCCGACGCAGGTTTTCTTCAATAGTGTCGTCTTCGGTGCCATTCAGGCGCTGGGACAGAACCGCATTCTTGACGCGTTTTACCCAGAGTTCATCAAGCGCTGCCTGGTCGGTCTTGCGGCTGGCTTCGGAACGATCTACCTGGATCTCGTGATCGGCGCTGAAATCGAGCTCTTCAACGCCTTTGTCTATTATGTTGAGCGCAAACTCCAGGCGTTCGATTATGCGCTGCTGCACCAGGTTATAGATTTGGAAAGCGGGTTGCAGCTGGCCGGTTCTGAGTGCGGCGCCCAGTGTATTTCTGATGTCGGAAAGCGCGTCGATGTCCTGTTGGGTCAGGTAGATGCGCTGGCCGTCCAGGTAATCCAGGTAGGCTTCGAAAACATCCCCGGACAGTTCGTCGCTGACACCCAGGTTGCGGAAATGGGTGAACTGAAGCTGCCGGGCAATCAGGATATTGGCCCGTGCCTGCTCTATGGTCGGAACGACTGGCTCATACACCGACGGGCTTTCTACGTTCGCCTGTACCCCGGAAAAAACCGGCATCAAAAGAGCGAGCGTGAGCGCCGAACAGGCTCTTGCTTTGCCAGTGAGCAAAGGCCTGGAGCGACGGTTCATAAGCTTTTCCGTGATGGTCATAAAGCAGTCCTGACGTGCTGGGCAACAGGGCAGGCCAAAAGGCGCTTGGGCGCACAGGGACCTGTGGTTGGTCAATTTATTGTAGGCAACCGCTACCCGCGTTGCTACAGCTGCGGGCTACCGGTTTGTGACAATCTGTCCATCGTACGGCGGGGATTACTCTGGCTTCAGGAGAGTCTCCAACGCCTTATTAAGCCGTTCAGCGTAATCCGCATCGGCATCATTGGCTTCCGTACACAGGCACCAGGTTGCCACCAGCTGCTCAATGGCCTCTGGCGTGCTGGTGGCTTCGCCACCGCCCAGCCCCTCAGCCAGGCGCTGAACCTGAATTTCCATGCGGCGGTTCTGATCGGCTTCAGAGCTGGGGACGCCCGTTAGTATCTCCGCCCGGATCACCAGATCCCGGTTGTCCCGGGTTGCTGCACCGTCAGTCAGTTTTCGCCAATGCTCTGGCAGCCTGTCTTCAGAAAGCGGGGCACTTGCTCTGGCGGTTACCAGTGCCTGCCAGGTTCCGATTTTTTCCTGAAGTTTTCTGGCCTGGTTAATGCTGGCCAGATGTTGCCTTAATTGCTGTACCTGCTCTTTAACCTCACCGGAAAGTGGCTGACCACGCAATTTTCCAAGAGCGTCGCGGGCGCTGCTGAGAGTCTCGTCGTCCGCGTTGTGGGGGATGTCGGCGAAATCGGCCAGTATATCCCGGGCCTCCTGGTCTGACTGCTCGGTTTCTTCCTGAAGGGCAGAGCGCCGGGCATCGCGGCGGGCAAAAATGTCGTCACAGGCTTTGCGGAATGCTTTCCAGAGCTTCCGGTCTTCCCGGTGGCGGGTAATGCCCACTGCCTGCCACTCGGCCTGCAACGCTTTGGCGGCATCCATGGCTTCTTGCAACGGTTCGTGATCGACCAGCTCTTCGGCTTTTTCGACAATGGCCTGTTTTACTGCCTCATTTTTCCGGCGCTCTTCGTCCAGTGGGCTTTCGAGCTGTTTCAGCAGGCTGTCAAAGCGTTTCTGTACCTTGCGATTGCTGCGGAAGTCGACCGGCCAGGCACTTTTCCACTCCTGCCGAGCCGTCTGATGAATGCGTTCAGCAGCTTTCCAGTCAATATTTGACCAGTCAGCATTGTCCAGAAATGTTTGCAGCTCGCTACAAATGGCTTCACGTTTCTGATTATTGGCCTGTTTCAGGTCTGATTTTGCTTCAAAATACGCTTTGCAAGGCTCATAGGCCTGGTCTGATGCACTCTTGAAGCGGGTCCAGAGGGCGCGATCCGAGGAGCCGCCCAGGTCACGCCATTCGTTTTGCAGCTCTTTGATGCGCTCGGCTTTGGCCTCTGGTTCTATCGGTTGCTCTGCCAGATGTTCCATTTGTTCGCACAGGGCGATCTGCTTCGGTTCGGTGGCAAAGCCTTGCCAGTCACTCAATTCGCGGAACTGACCGGCCAGCAAGTGCATGCGCGCCTGGAATTCCTTGCGGTGACGACTGTCCAGTTGCTGAAACTGATTCTGAGCAGTTTTCTGGAGCTGTTTCGACTCTTTGTACTGTTTGGCGTCCAGAGCGGTTTCCAGTTCTGGCAGGATGCCTTTGAGTGTGGCTGCCAGGGCTTTCTGCCGTTCGCGATTGGTATCCGCGGCTGTCGGCGCTTTGGGCTTGCCAGCCAGTTTTTTCAACTGTTCAAGCAGGGGCGGTAGCGGAAATTCCGCTGGCCAATCTATGTCTTTCAGCAACTGAGCTGCGGCATCGGTTTCCGCGTCGGTCGGTTGGTCGGCCTGTTCCAGGGCAGAGATGGCATCCCGGGCATTATCCAGACGGCGCACGGCGCTCAGGTAGTTGCGCAGCGCCAACATAAGTTGCTCGTAGCGTTTCTGCTCTTGCTTGTCGACGGAAGTGTCGCGTGTTGCCTCCAGCCAGCGGTTCTCCTGGGTTTTTTGCAGGGCATCCAGGGCAGAGGTGGTGGGCAGCGTTTGCTGCTCCCGGGAGGTCAGGTCTGTCAGGGTCTGTTGCAACAAGTCGAGCGTTTCGGAGCGTTGGCGGGCCTGCTCAAGGTGACGTTCTGTTTCCTGCCGGGCCTGCTCTATCTGAGCTAGCCGCTCCCGGCACTGGTGTATGGCTTCAAGGAATTGCTGAGCCTGCTCGGGCATAGCCTGTTCCTCGAGGCCGAGCCATTTCTCGAGCAAAGACTCAAGCCTTGGCTGGTAAAGCTTGGTGTCTTCAGTTTTCGCTTGCTCGCGGGCCTGGTTGATCAGCGTGGCGATCTTTTCCCGGGTGGCCTGCTCGGCAACTTGCTGTTCACGCAGTTGCTGCAACGATTGTTTCACCGACTGGTAAACGCTTTTGTCTCGGCCTTTTGCCTGTTTCTGAACCTGTTGCAGGTACATTTCTTCGCGAAGCCCCTGGGCGGCCTGGAGGCGAATAGCCGCAGTGGCTCCGTCAATGGCGAGCGCGGCCAGAACCGATTGTTCGGGAGAGCCGGAAAGCTGACCTTCCTGTTCTTTGAGCAATACCTCCCGGTTGTCCTGTGAGGACTGTTGGCTGGTTTCGGTTTTTTCTGGGGTGCCGGGGTTTTTTATCGGGGTTGCCCTGCGGGCTTTGAACAGTTTCTGAATAAAAGCGGCCATAAAATATCCTTCGGCATTGAAACCAGTCTGCGGTGGCGGCAGAGTATTCCGCCATCGGGCATCGGCACGAATATGTGCCGGACAGTATCGAAAATCGGCCGCTAGTCTAGCGTTTTGCAAGCGTGTGCGGAAAGGGGCTTTATTGTGAAAGACGAAAAACAGGACGATCCTGAGTACAAAGCACGCGCCGTGGCGCTGCGTTTGCTGGCGCGGCGTGAGCACAGCCGTCAGGAGTTGTCGCTGAAATTGCGCCAGCGCAAAATTGAATCAGATATCATCGATACTGTTCTGGATGAATACGAGAACAAGGGTTGGCTGGATGACCAGCGCTTTGCCGAGGTGTTTACCCGTCAGCGGATGGATATGGGGTATGGGCCGGTCAGGATTCTGGCGGAACTTCAGCAACGGGGTGTGCATCAGAGTCCGGACTGTCTTAAAGAAGTTCCGGATGAGCATTGGTGCGAGATAGCAGCAAAGCTTCGGGAGCGCCGCTTTGGTCTGGCTCCGGTGCACGACGATCTGTCTGAGAAAATGCGCCAGGCCCGGTTTCTTGCCCGGCGCGGATTTTCGTCGGCACAGGTCGAAAAGGCTCTGGGGGTGACCGACCTGGATACTCTCTGATGCCGGGCATTAGTTCAGAGGGTGGGGGGGATTGGCCCCAGTTCGGGAGGTAAAGCGGCTCTTGTGGGCGGAACGCCGGTGGCTTCTGCGCTGCGGTCACTGAGGCCGTTCTCTGACGGTTCGAACCAGACGAGTTGGTCCCTGACACCGGTGGTAGATGGAACGTCGGGTTCAGTAATGCGCACCAGGAAGTCGAGGTACCGGCGAATGTTTTGCACATAAAGCACCGGTTCATGGCCTCGAGCGTAACCAAAGCGGGTTTTTGAGTACCATTCTTTCTGTGCCAGTCGGGGCAGGAATTCCTTCACATCCATCCAGCGATCAGGATCTTTGCCGGCGCCTTCGGTCAACCTGCGGGCATCTTCAAGGTGTCCGAAACCAACGTTGTATGAGGCCAGAGCAAACCAGGTTCGATCCGGCTCGGGAATTCGGTCAGGGATTTTGTTGTGCACGGTACGGAAATAGCGAGCGCCGCCATCAATGCTTTGCTGTGGGTCGAGTCGGTTGTTGATGCCGATGTAACGCGCCGTTGACAGAGTCAGCATCATCAGCCCTTTCACACCAGTCGGGGAAACCGCTCTGGGCCGCCAGTGGGATTCCTGATAACCGATAGCGGCAAGCAGGCGCCAGTCGAACCCGGTTTCTTTCGCATACTCTTTAAACAGTGGTTCAAATCGCGGCAACCGATTTCTTACATGTTGCATAAACGTCAGGGCGCCAACGTAATTCAGTTGTTCCAGGTGTCCGTAAAAGCGCTCTCTGAGCTGCGCCATCAGGCCGTTGTTGCGTACAGAATCCAGAAAGGCGCGGACTTCGTTGATCAGGGTTTCGTCCTGTCCGGCGGGAAACAGCCATACCAGATCTTTGGGCTGGTTCAGGCTGAACCCTCGTACGACATCGGGGTAAAAGACCTGATTGAGCTCCAGTTCATTCGAGGCAATTGCCGCGTAGGTGAATTCACCCTGTTCAACGCGGGCCAGGAGGCCGGCGGCGTCCAATCCGGGATGCATGCGGATTGTGGGGGGTGGCGCATCGCCTGACTGCTGCAGGAGATGCTCGTGACTGCTGTCCGGTAGCATGTGCACCGTTTTCCCGGACAGATCCGAGTAGGTGGAGGCAGAGGGGGCGTCCCGGTGGTAGATGATGACCGACTGCGCCTGAATACCGGTGGGCAGGGTTCGGAATTTGTCCGCAAGGTCCGGGTGGTCGGTAATGCCGGCGATGCCGATGTGGGCGTAGTTATCAGCAAGCACCGAGAGAATCTCGGAATTGTTCTCGGCGACCCGAACCCTTAACTCCACACCCAGGCGATTGGCCAGATGTCGGGCGAGTTGGTAGTCGTAACCGGTCGAGGCTCCGCGTTGCTGGTAATAAGTAGAAGGTGCTTCCCGCGTAATGACGTGCAGCACCCCTTCATTGCGAATTTCCTGAAGAGTGCTGGGGCGGGAACATCCGCTCAGGGCACTGACTACAAACAATGCAGCGGTAATGGCAAAGCAGCAGCTTCGCAGGCTACCTGTGAATCGTGACAAATTCCTGCTCTCTACGGCCAACGGTCGATATCGATAATAGTATCAAATTTACTGATCATCAGTCCCGGGTGTCTGCTGTATCCCGCGCTTTCTTTCGGGTATCATTGCCGCCTTTCAGACGTCCCCCGATTCGCGCGATACAGGTTGATATCATGCTTGAACTTCGCGGCGCGCCCGCGCTCTCGCCTTTCCGTTCCCGCAAGCTACATTCACGGATTCAGGAAATTGTCCCGGATGTGGTTCATGTGTATGCCGAGTTCATGCACTTCGCCGATCTGGAAGCCGATCTTTCCGATGCCGAACAGGCCGTTCTGGATCGACTGCTGACCTACGGGCCCAGTGTTGATACCGAAGAGCCTGAAGGTGTGCTGTTCCTGGTTGTGCCCAGGCCGGGCACGCTGTCGCCCTGGTCCAGCAAGGCGACCGACATTGCCCGCAACTGCGGTCTGCGACAGATTCGCAGAATCGAACGCGGCGTTGCCTACTATGTAAGGTCACCCAAGAAACTTGGCCTGGAGCAGCGTGAAAAAATTGCCGTTCTGCTGCATGACCGAATGACCGAAAGGGTCTTCCATGAGACCGGTGGTGCGGAATTGCTGTTCGGCGATGAAGAGCCCCGGACGCTGGAGCGGGTGCCGGTACTTGCCGGTGGGCGCGATGCTCTGGCGAAAGCCAATGCCTCGCTGGGACTGGCGCTGGCGGACGACGAAATTGATTACCTGGTGGAATCATTCAAGGCGCTTGAACGCGATCCCACAGACGTGGAGTTGATGATGTTCGCCCAGGCGAACTCGGAACATTGCCGCCACAAGATCTTTAATGCCAGCTGGGACATTGATGGCGAAGCCCAGGAAAAGTCCCTGTTTGCGATGATCCGCAATACCTACGAAATGAACAGCGAAGGTGTGTTGTCGGCCTATAAGGACAATGCATCGGTTATTTCCGGCAGTGAAGCCGGGCGTTTCTACCCGGATCCGGAAACCGGCGCCTACGGCTATCACGAAGAGTCGATCCACATTCTGATGAAGGTGGAAACGCATAACCACCCAACGGCAATTTCTCCGTTTTCAGGCGCTGCCACGGGTTCTGGTGGCGAGATCCGGGACGAAGGCGCGACCGGCCGTGGTTCCAAGCCAAAGGCAGGGCTGGCGGGCTTTACCGTTTCCAACCTGAACCTGCCGGGCGATGAACAGCCGTGGGAAATTGGTTATGGCAAGCCGGACCGGATTGCGTCACCGCTGGACATCATGATTGAAGGCCCGATCGGCGGCGCCGCTTTCAATAACGAATTTGGCCGACCCAACCTGGCCGGCTATTTCCGGACATTCGAAGCTATGGCGCCGGGTGCGGCGGGCGAAGAAGTCCGCGGATACCACAAGCCGATCATGATTGCCGGTGGCCTGGGTAACATCAGCGAACAGCATGTCGAGAAGGGCCATATTCCGGAAGGCGCCAAGCTGATTGTGCTGGGTGGCCCGTCCATGCTGATTGGTCTCGGTGGAGGAGCGGCATCCTCCATGGATTCCGGCTCCAGCCATGAAAACCTGGATTTTGCCTCGGTACAGCGGGGTAATCCGGAAATGGAGCGTCGTTGTCAGGAAGTCATTGACCGCTGCTGGCAGATGGGTGACACCAACCCGATCTGCTTTATCCACGATGTTGGCGCAGGTGGTCTGTCCAACGCCATGCCTGAGCTGGTTAAAGATGGCGGCCGTGGCGGTAAATTCGAGCTTCGGGATATCCCCAGTGATGAGCCGGGCATGTCGCCACTGGAAATCTGGTGCAATGAGTCCCAGGAGCGCTATGTCATGGCTGTGGCGCCCGAAAACATGGAGCAATTCGATGCGCTGTGCCGCCGCGAGCGCTGCCCCTATGCGGTGGTTGGCGAGGCGACGGAGGCCCATCATCTGGAGTTGGGCGATTCCTACTTTGATGACAAGCCGGTTGATCTGCCGATGGATGTGTTGTTTGGCAAACCGCCGAAAATGCACAGAAGTGTCAACCGGAGCTCGTTTACCAAGCCGATTTTTGATTCCACAAAGATTGATATTCAGGATGCGATCCGTCGGGTTCTGCGTTTACCGTCTGTGGGCTCCAAAAGCTTTCTGATTACGATTGGTGACCGCACCATTACCGGGCTGGTTGCTCGTGACCAGATGGTTGGCCCGTGGCAGGTGCCTGTGGCGGATGTGGCGGTAACCGCTGCCTCTTTTGATGTGCGCACCGGTGAAGCCATGGCGATGGGTGAGCGTACGCCGGTGGCGGTTATTGATGCACCGGCTTCCGGCCGCATGTCAGTCGGCGAGGCCATTACCAACCTGGCGGCGGCGCCGATTGGCAAGCTTTCTGACATTCGCCTGTCTGCCAACTGGATGGCTGCAGCCGGCCACCCGGTGGGCAAATCCCTGTGCGAGCACGACCTGATCGACACCGCCAAAGACATCGCCAGCCGGGTCGAAATCCCGTTGCCGGTTGACGTTGTGGTGGCCCCCGAATTCAGCGAAAACGCCACCGCCACGGTTAAAAATATCTCCGACGTCACCGCCGACGACATGATCCTCGACGTAGGCCCGGAAACCGCCGGCGAATTCGCCCAGTTGCTGAAAAACGCCAAAACCATCCTCTGGAACGGCCCTGTCGGCGTCTTCGAATTCGACCAGTTTGGCAGCGGCACCAAAGCCTTGGCTGAAGCCATCGCCGAAAGCGACGCCTTCTCCCTGGCTGGTGGGGGCGATACCGTTGCAGCCGTTGACAAATACGGCGTAGCTGACAAGATCTCTTATATATCCACCGGTGGCGGTGCCTTCCTGGAATTTGTGGAAGGCAAGACTCTGCCAGCGGTAGCTGTACTGGAAGAAAGAGGCGAGTAAGTCGCTGTTATTGTCTAAACTGAGCGACTAATTAAAAAGCCCGAATCGCAAGGTATGCCGGGTGTGGGTTTCGCGGAATTTCGAAGGCCAGGGATGGCCTGAGAGAAGCGCACATGGATGTGCTTGTAGCGGTTCCGCGAAACCCACACCCGGCATGCCGCAGCAGACTCTCAATTAATAAGAGCTGCCCCCAAACATATTAGAAAACGAAGGAGAACACCCATGGCCCTGATATCGCTGCGGCAAATGCTCGACCACGCCGCCGAACATGGTTACGGCATACCCGCTTTTAACGTCAACAACGTTGAACAAATGCGCGCCATCATGGAAGCCGCCGACAAAACCGACTCCCCGGTGATTGTCCAGGCCTCCGCCGGCGCCCGCAAATACGCC
>JAVLAV010000051.1:0-22255 GCA_031580735.1 Marinobacter sp. | reverse complement strand
CGTACACGGAGTTGCAGTCCGCTGCATAACCACTCTGCCACCGCGCCGGGTAAGCCTATTGGGCTCATTGCTCTCAGGGGGCGTGAGAGACTTGGATTGTGCTTTCCAACCAGTATTTTGGTAAGAAATTGGAGCGGGAAACGAGATTCGAACTCGCGACCCTCGCCTTGGCAAGGCGATGCTCTACCACTGAGCTATTCCCGCTCTTCGTTGACAGGCGTTGCCTCTTCAACGGCTGCGTATTCTACGGATTCCCTCCCGGCCGTCAACACTTTTTTTCAAGTTTCTGTTTTAAATGGGTAATGTGATCTATTTCTGCACAACTCCGGCACTGTGATAGAATTCAAAAAACTCAACGGGGTGCCTTTAAATCGGGCTGAGACCATACCCGCGGAACCTGACACGGGTCATGCCGGCGCAGGGATTGAGTAACCACCGTTCAGTGGTGCCCGCGATCTGGTCATACTCCAACACCAGACAAGGTACTGCCACCATGAATTCCCGAGTTGTTGCCCTTTTACTGGCGTTGCTGCCAGCATTGGCCCATGCCGACGACCAACCTGTCCTGAATGTCTATACCCACCCCTCCTTTGCCGCCGAATGGGGCCCGGGGCCGGCCGTTAAAGCAGCGTTCGAAGAGCAGTGTCGTTGCACCCTCAGCTTCACCGTGCTGGATAGCGGCGGCGACATTCTGCAAAGGCTGCGACTGGAAGGCTCCTCAACTTCAGCGGATGTGGTTCTTGGCCTGGATACCGGCACAATGGAAGCCGCACGGCAAACCCGACTGCTGGCGCCTCACAACCGGTCCCTTGAAAACCTTGCCCTGCCCATTGAATGGGAAGATGACATTTTCGTGCCTTACGACTGGGGCTACTTTGCCTTTGTATACGACACCGAGCAGTTACCGGAACCGCCGGAAAGCCTCGAGGCTCTGATCAACGCCCCGGATGACCTGAAAATCATCATTCAGGACCCACGCACCAGCACACCGGGCCTGGGCCTGTTGCTGTGGATGCACTCGGTTTATGGCGAGCAGGCACCGGCAAAATGGGAGCAACTCCAGAGCAAAATACTGACCACCACCCAGAGCTGGAGCGACGGCTATTTTTCGCTGTTCATGAACGGTGAAGCACCGATGATTCTCTCTTACAGCACGTCACCGGCCTACCATATGGCCGTTGATAAAACCGACCGGTATCAGGCTGCGGAATTCAAAGAAGGTCACTATCTGCAGGTGGAAGTAGCAGCGATGGTAAAGACCACGGAAAACGAGGCTCTGGCCGGTGAGTTTCTGGATTTTATTCACACACCGGCTTTTCAGCGTCACATCCCGCTGAAAAATGTGATGTACCCTGCGATTGATCTGGGCGATGAACTGCCTGAGGTCTTTGATCGCCTGATCACACCCGACAACACGCTCTATATGAAACCTGCAGAAGTGGCGAATCAACGTCGCGGCCTGGTTGATGACTGGCTCAACGCCATGACCCGCTGATAGATGAATACTTCTTTCCCTCGCGCACCATTCAGCCATCCCGGCTGGCAATTGTGGCCCGGCCTTCTACTGAGTGGCGCGCTGGTTCTGCTTGTGGCCCTCGGCTTTGGCAGCCTGCTGCTGACCGCCGGCGAGCTTGATCCGGCATCCGTGCTGAATAACCGGTATCTTCGCGGCGTGGTGCAATTCACGGTGTGGCAGGCACTGCTGTCAGTCATTCTCAGCCTGACACTGGCACTTCCTGTTGCCCGCGCACTCGCCCGCCACCGACAATTTCCCGGACGCTCGCTGTTACTCCGGCTGATGGAATTAAGTCTGGTGTTGCCGACCATTGTGGCTGTCTCCGGCATTATTTCGGTGTACGGCCGGCAGGGATGGCTCACCGGTTTACTGGAGCAGCTGGTGCCGGGGCACAGCTGGAACCTCTACGGCCTGAGCGGCATATTACTGGCCCATGTGTTTTTCAACGCGCCACTTGCCGCCCGGATCCTGCTGCAAGCCATGGAATCTGTGCCACAACCCCGGCTGCGCATGGCCTCCCAGTTGGGGCTTCGGGGCTGGTGGTTGTGGAAGGCCGTAGAGTGGCCGGCCGTTAAACCCGTTCTCCCCGGTCTGACGGCTCTGGTGTTCACCCTGTGCTTCACCAGTTTTGCCATTATCATGACCCTCGGCGGAGGGCCAGGCACCACGACTCTGGAAGTGGCCATTTATCAGGCCCTGCGGTTCGAGTTCGACTTTAATCAGGCGGCTCTGCTGGCGATCATCCAGCTACTCATTTGCGGCAGCCTGTGGTGGCTGGTGTTCCGCCAGGGACTGGATACATCGCTATTGCCCCGTCGACGGCTCTCCTTTCCGGTGCCTTTACCGGGCTGGCCGGGGCAACTCATTGCCAACAGCCTTTTGATCGCACTTTTTGCCGCCTTTCTGATCTTGCCGCTATTGGCCATCAGCTTTCGTGGCTTGCCGGCACTGTTGCCTGTAGAGGGCGCGCCGGCACTGTACCAACAGTTATTGCCAGCCACCGGGCGCAGCCTTTTGATCGCACTTCCTGCCGGTCTCGGGGCTGTTCTTGTGGCATTACTGACTCTGGCTGCCAGCAACCGTGCTAAACATAACCTCCTGGCGGCAATACCCTCTCTCACAGGTTATCTGCCGCTCATTGTACCGCCTCTGGTTCTGGGCACCGGGCTGTTCATTCTGATACGCCCGGAGCTTGGCAATGCTGCCCAGGGCTGGACCCTGGTGGCATTCATTAACGGATTGATGGCCGTGCCGTTTGTGCTTCAGGTTTTGCGAGGGCCGATGACGGCCATGGACAAAAACACACTGAAACAGGCGGATCAGCTTGGCATTCTGGGCTGGTACCGCTGGAAGTGGCTGTACTGGCCGTACATGCGTCGCCCTGTTGCTCTCGGCCTCGCTTACGGTATTGCGCTGTCGCTGGGTGATTTTGGCGTCATTGCCCTGTTTGGCAGCCCCGGGCAGCCCACTCTGCCGGTATTGCTTTATCAGCAGTTGGGCAGCTACCGGGTGGCAGAGGCGGCCGGAACCGGGCTCTGGTTATTGCTTCTGCTGGTATCGATTTTCGCCTCGCTCTCCGGTGTCACTCGCCGCGATCGCCAATCGCTGACACAACCAAACACCACCGCAATACCGGATCCGGAACATGCTTGAACTAGAGAACCTGCGCTTTGGCTACCCTGGCCAGAACAAAGACTGGCAATTCGAATTCACCCTGCACGAAGGAAAGTGCCTGGCCGTGCACGGGCCCAGCGGTTCAGGCAAATCGACTCTGCTTGGCCTGATTGCCGGATTTCTCACTCCCAAGGCCGGGCGGATTCTCTGGCAAGGTGAAGCCGTTAACCACCAGCCGCCCTGGCAACGGCCGGTAAGCAGTGTGTTTCAGGAGCACAACCTATTCGAACATCTGGATGTGTTTACCAATATAGGCCTGGGCCTTCACCCCGGGCTCAAGCTTGATACGCCAGACAAAAAGGCCATCGAAAACACGCTCGAGCGCACCGGGCTTGGTGGCTTTGGCCACCGTATGCCGGGCGAGCTTTCAGGCGGTCAACGCCAGCGGGTGGCGGTTATCCGGGCCATTCTGCGCCGACAGCCACTCCTGCTTCTGGATGAACCCATGACCGGGTTGGACCCACACGCCCGGCATGAGCTCCACGCCATGCTGCTCGAGGAAAAAGCCAACGGCATCACCATGATCCTGGCCAGCCATGACCAGGATGACCGAAAGGCATTGGCAGACAGCTACTGGAGTCTTTAAGCTGACACAAAACCATTAAAAGGACTTGTCTTGACCCGTGGCAATTGATTCAGCCGGTACCGCAGAAATAAAAGACAATCGACTGTCGTTCGAGGGTGACTGGACCCTCGCCCACTACGCTGCCCTGAAAAACCGGATAGCCAATCTGAGCTTTGAACTGACAGATCAGGAGCCGGAATTCACCGGTCTGGGCAAACTGGATACGGCGGGTGCGTCACTGATGGTAAAGCTGATGGGCGCCCAGCCACTATTGACAGCATTGGAGCAGGCCCGGTTGCCGGCCGAACAGCGCGCGTTATTGAAAGCCGTCGCCGAATCCCTGTGTGAACCGGCTAACGCTCCTGCCGAAGCAAGTCCGGTGGTCCGTTTTCTGGCGGAAATCGGAAAACGCATCATTGCCCTGGCTCACCTGCAGTGGCTGCTTGCCGGGTTCATCGGCCAGACTCTGGCAACGCTTGTTCATGTTGCCCCCCGACCACGCCGGTGGCGCTTCACGTCTTTTGTTGCCGCCGTGCATGACACCGGCCTCAATGCACTGCCCATTGTGGCTCTGCTCACATTTCTGGTGGGCGCGGTCGTGGCATTCCTGGGAGCCACAGTGCTGGAAAATTTCGGGGCCACCATCTACACCGTCGACCTCGTGGCGTTCTCTTTTCTTAGGGAGTTCGGTGTGTTGCTGGCAGCCATTCTCCTGGCCGGGCGCACTGCCAGCTCATTCACCGCCCACATCGGCGCCATGAAGGTTAACGAAGAACTGGATGCCATCCGCACCCTGGGGCTCAGCCCTGTCGAGTTGCTGGTCGTGCCCCGGGTGCTGGCCATGATGGTTAGCTTACCGGTGCTGACGTTCGTTGGCATGATATCCGGCCTGGCTGGTGGTGCAGCAGTGTGCTCACTGGCGCTGGATATTCCCCCCAGTCAATTCATGGCCATAGTCGAGCGCGACATTGCCCTTCAGCATTTCCTGGTGGGTATGGGAAAAGCGCCGGTTTTCGCCTTTCTCATTGCGGTGATTGGTTGCCTGGAAGGGTTTAAAGTGTCTGGCAGCGCCCAGTCCGTTGGTGAACACACCACTTCGAGTGTGGTTCAGTCGATTTTTATTGTTATTTTGCTGGACTCGATTGCCGCAATGTTTTTCATGGAAATGGGCTGGTAAGCCATGGATGATCAGAATCACACGGAAAATCATCGCAAAGACCCGATTATCACGGTGCGCGACCTGTGCAACCGGTTCGGGCAGCATGTTGTGCACGAGAATCTGGATCTGGACCTGTATCGGGGTGAGATACTCGGTGTTGTCGGGGGCTCCGGAACCGGTAAATCGGTCTTGCTGCGCAGCATTGTGGGGTTGCATACGCCCAGCGCAGGCCAGGTTTCGGTATTTGATAACGATCTCACAACGCTGTCGGCTGAAGAACGCTCGGCTATAGAACAGCGATTTGGCGTGCTGTTCCAGAGCGGCGCCCTGTTCACCTCGCTGAATCTCGAACAGAATATAGCCCTGCCACTGATTGAACATGCGGGACTAACCCGCTCCGATGCTGAAGAGCTGGCCCGGATGAAACTGGCACTCACCGGGCTGAGCGCTGATGCAGCGCGCCAATATCCCGCCGAACTTTCCGGCGGCATGGTCAAGCGTGCGGCCCTGGCCCGCGCGCTCGCCCTGGACCCGGAGATCCTGTTCCTCGACGAACCCACCTCGGGCCTCGACCCGATTGGCGCGGCCGCGTTTGACGAACTGATTGTAACCCTGCGCAATGCACTGGGGCTGACCGTGTTTCTGGTAACCCACGATCTCGATACTTTGTACACTACCTGTGATCGGGTTGCCGTATTATCCCGAAAGCGTGTACTGGTTGCCGACACTCTCGAGCGGGTATCGCAAACCGACGACGCCTGGGTGCAGAGCTATTTCCACGGTCCTCGTGGCAGAGCGGCCCTGGGTGCCCACGCCCGATCAACAAAACAGGAGCCCGGTTAATGGAACCCAAAGCGCATCACATTGTTATCGGTTTCTTTACCCTTGCGGCTGTCGGGGCGGCGCTGTTGTTTGCCCTGTGGCTGGGCAAAACGTCGGCCGACACTGAATGGGCCTATTATGAGATCGGCTTTGATCATCCCGTGGGCGGGCTTTCCAAAGGCAATCCCGTGCTTTACAGCGGCATACCGGTGGGTGATGTCCAGAATCTGGAACTGGCGCCAGACAATCCTGCCCACGTGCGGGTTCTGGTGCGAGTGAACAGCGATATACCCGTGCGCGAGAATACCCGGGTAGAGCTGGTGCTGGCCAACATCACCGGCAGCATGAGCATCCAGTTTACTGGCGGCACCCCGGACAGCCCGGTTTTAACAGGTAACCGCAGCGATCCACCCTTCATTCAGGCAGAACAGTCCACCCTCAGCAATCTGTTGTCGAACAGCGAGTCTCTGGTGACCAAGGCCGATCAATTACTGAGAAGCGCAAATGCGTTGCTGGCGGCCGACAATCTCGAGAATGTAACAGTTATTCTGGAAAACGCACGTAAGGCCAGCGAATCACTCGTGGCCAATCAGGAAAAACTACTGGGAATAGTGGAACAGTTTGATGCTGCCGGCCTTCGTACTGAAGAAGCAGCCATTAAAGTATCAGGTGCAGCAGATCGTGCCAGTACGGTGCTGGGTGAGGATGTCAAACCCGTACTGACAGCCATGACCAGGGCGATCAATACACTACAGCCAACGCTGGACCGGATTGACCGCCTGACCGCCAATAACGAAAAAGCCCTGGACAGCGGGCTGCAAGGCCTTGGCGAGTTAAACCCGGCGTTACGCGAGTTGCGCAGCACCTTGCGGAACCTGAACAGCTTTACCCGAAAACTGGAGCAGGATCCTGCCCGAACGCTGTGGGGTGGCGATGATATGAAGGAGTTTGAACAATGAAAATAGCGCTGTTGAAAGCGTGTCTTCTGGGGATGACCGTCACCCTGTCTGCCTGCAGCATTTTCCCGGAACAGGAAGCCCCCCGGCTGGTGGGCCTGGCTCCGCCGTCTTCACCAACACAATTCGATGAGACCCGCGAGGCCAGTCTGCGAATTGATACGCCTCTGGCTACAGCCCCTTTCGACAGCACCCGAGTCCTGATAAAACCGGACACCTATGAATTCCAGGCATTGCCCGGTGCCCGCTGGCGCGACAGCGCGCCGGTTCTCCTACGGGAATACATGGTTCAGTATTTCCGGCAAAGCGGTGGCTTTGACAGTGTACTGACCGACACCAATCCCGCCTCAGCCGAGCTCACCCTGATCAGTGAGCTGTCGGGATTTCATGCGGTCATAAAAGCCGGCAGGAATACCGTCGTGGTCAACCTGTATGCCGAATTGCTGGATAACCGGACTCGTGTCAGTCTGTGCACGCAAGATCATCAGATCCAGATCCCTGCCAACAGCACAAGCCACTCTGACCTGATGGCAGCGTTCAGCGCCGGCGCGGAAGCGTTGTCTGAACAGGCGCTGGTTTGGGCCTTCGATTGCTCTCGCAAAGCCTGACGTTGTCAGGCTTGCGGTTGATCTTCAGGTGGGAATAAATCGTCTTTGGCAGCCAGCAGATAGAGGACCATCGACCAGAGTGTAAGCGCAGCGGCGACGTAAAGGAGCGCCAGAGCCACGTAAGACAGGACATTGCCCGGGGGGAACGCCAATAACCCGATGATGGCCACCATTTGCGCCGTGGTCTTTATCTTGCCGATGTAGGAAACAGCAACGCTGGCACGACTGCCCATCTCTGCCATCCACTCGCGCAACGCCGAAATAACAATCTCACGCCCGATAATTACGGTCGCCGGAATGGTCAGCAGCAATGCCGCGTGCTCTTCAATCAGAACCGCCAGCGCCACGGCCACCATCAGCTTATCCGCCACCGGGTCCAGAAAAGCGCCAAACGGTGTGCTCTGATCAAGCTTGCGAGCCAGATAGCCGTCCAGCCAGTCGGTAATGGCTGCCAGAGTGAAGACAACAGCGCTGGCCAGGTAGCTCCACTGCACCGGCAGGTAGAAGATCACCACGAACACCGGAATCATCACAATGCGGGACATGGTCAGTATGTTTGGCAGATTCATGGCGTTCCTATTTATTCACTCAGTGTGTCATTCATTGTGCAATGCGGCGTAAATGGTTTCCGCCAGCGCTTTACTGATGCCCTGCACCTTGGCCATTTCATCAACGCTCGCTTTGCGTATTCCCTGTATGCCGCCAAAATAGCGTATCAGTTCCCGCCGGCGTTTGGGGCCAACGCCCTCGATCCCTTCCAGAGTGGACTGCCGGCGCTTCTTGTCACGCCGGGCCCGGTGGCCGGTAATGGCAAACCGGTGCGATTCATCCCGGATGTGCTGAATCAGATGCAATGCCGGCGAATCCGCCGGTACCCGATAAACATCGCCGGTCATCGCATCAATCAGTTGCTCCATACCCGCCCGGCGGGTCACCCCCTTGGCAACACCAATCAGCGGGATATCTGAAATCCCAAGCTCGTCAAACACTTCCCGGGCAATATTCAACTGACCCTTGCCACCATCAATGAAAACCAAGTCCGGCCGTTTGCCTTCCGCGTTTACCATTCTTCGATACCGACGTGTGAGCACCTGATGCATGGCGGCATAATCATCACCCGCCTTCACACCCTCAATATTATAAAGGCGATAATCGCTCTTGAGGGGGCCATTTTCATCGAAAACCACGCAGGATGCGACGGTATTTTCCCCCTGACTGTGGCTGATATCAAAGCACTCCATGCGAGACGGGGTTTCTGCCAGTTCCAGCATATCCCTGAGAGCCAATAACCGGCGATACACGGTTTCCTTGCTGGCCAGGTGCGTCAGCAGCGTTTGCTGCGCATTGGTCATGGCCAGTTCCAGCCAGCGCCGACGCTCGCCGCGCACATTACTGCGAACCCGGGTTTCCCGGCCTGCAGCCTCAGACAACGCTTCCGCTAAAAGTTCCTGTTCATCCACTTTCGCGGGCACCAGGATGTCTCGGGGAATTTCCCGGCGGGTGTCGCCACCAAAATAATACTGGCCGAGAAACGCCGCCAGCAGCTCACCTTCGGATTGTTCCAGTGAGAATTTGGGAAAGTAGTCCTTTGTACCCAATACCCGGCCACCGCGTACGATGATCACCACTACACAGACAATGCCGGCATCCTGGGCTATCGCAACAACATCGGCATCGCCGCCCTCGCCTTCGACCGATTGCTGCTCCTGCACATGGCGTAAATGATTCACCTGATCCCGGTACGTGGCTGCCTTTTCAAACTCCAGGTTTTTAGACGCCTCCTCCATGGCATTCATCAGGTCATGGATAATCGCCGGGTTCTTGCCTTCAAGAAACATGGTGGCATGGCGGATATCCCGCTGATACTCCTCCGGCGTGATGTAACCCACGCAAGGCGCCGTACAGCGATTGATCTGATACTGCAGACAAGGGCGATTCCGATTTCTGAAAAAGCTTTCACTACAGTTCCTTATACGGAAAACTTTTTGCAGAACATTAAGGCTTTCCTTGACCGCACCGGAGCTCGGGAATGGCCCGAACCAGGTACCGCCCCCTTTTTTGGTCCTGCCACGACGAAAGGTCAGCGACGGGTAATCACTGTGGGAGGACAGATAGATATAGGGATAGGATTTGTCGTCACGCAGCAGGATGTTGTAGGGCGGGCGCAGCGACTTGATCAGATTCTGTTCCAGCAGCAGGGCTTCGGTTTCACTGCCGGTGATGGTGACTTCAATGGATTCTATCTTGCCGACCAGCGCCTCGGTTTTCGGCGCCAGACCACTCTTTCGGAAATAACTGCTGACCCGGTTTTTCAGGTTCCGGGCCTTCCCCACATACAACACGTTGCCACCGCCATCGAACATGCGATAGACGCCGGGGCGCTCAGTGAGCTGTTTCAGGAAGTTCTTGCTGTCGAACTTCTCTACGGTGTCTTGGGGGTCAGACCTTGTCGGCATCCAGAAACCCGAGCCTTACTGCCATGAGTGCCAGCTCCACATCACTGGATATTTCCAGTTTCTCGAAGATCCGGTAACGGTAGGTATTCACAGTCTTCGGGCTGAGGCAGAGTTTGTCTGAAATGTCCTGAACTTTCTGGCAATCCACCACCATCAGGGCGATTTGCATTTCCCGCTCAGAGAGGCGTTCAAAACGGGATAGCTCGCTACCCTCGTCAGGCTCACCAACAATTTGCTTGAGCGCCATTTTCTGGGCAATTTCAGGACTGATGTAGCGTTGCCCGCAGTGAGCCTTGCGGATGGCGCGAACCACTTCCTCCATGGCCGCACCTTTGGTGATGTAACCTTGCGCGCCACACTGCATAACGCGTGCGGGGTATGGATCATCAGCAAAGGCGGTCAGCGCGATCACGCGTATGGAGTCGTCGCGGCGAATAATTCGACGGGTCGCTTCAAGCCCGCCAATGCCGGGCATGCGAATATCCATGAGCACAATGTCAGGATGGTTTGTGCGCACAAACTCCACGGCATCCTCGCCCGAAGCCACCTGACCAACCACTTCGATATCCGGATTGTCGGCCAGCATGCGGGTAATGCCGGAACGTACAAGCTCGTGGTCATCTACAACCAGTACCCTGATCAAAATTCACCTCACCATCGGGCATAACAATAGAACGTTGTATCTGCTGGCAGTATACCGGGGTAGCCGGCCAGGGCTATAGGTCTGGCGAGTTACCGAGGCTGGCGGTGTTCTCAACGGGATCAAACCAGACCACAAGTTCGCCGCGGCGTATTGCGCCGAGCACCCTGTCGCGCTCGGCCAGGGGGTCTTCCGTATCATTAAGTCCGTGATAACGGGTGCAATATTCCTCGGCCAGACCTTCCAACACTTCTTCGGAGAGCAATTGCGTCTCGACAACAAATTTTTCCTGCCGTGGATCGCCTTCAGGTTGGGTTTCGGCTTCGTCGCTCATGGCACCTCCATTCGATTAGCGCCATGGTACGATTTTCTTGCCGGGATCAGAAGCCCCGGCTGGCAAAGACTTGATGGTTCCCGGGATTAACCCTCCCGGGTGCGGAAACCTGCAATCAACTGCCGCATGGACGCCGACTCCTGGCGCAATGCATCACTGACAACACGAGTGCCCTGGACGCTTTCGGTCAGGGTTTCGGCGCTCACCGACAAAGCATCGGATCGACGCCCTACCCGGCCAATTTCATCCCGCTGACGGGTCACCGACTCGCGAATGCTGTCGCTCTGCTGTTCCAGCTCGTCAAACTGACTGTTCAGATGCTCAAGATGCGCTTTCAGGGTCAGTAAATTGTCCCGATTCTGCGACCCGGCATCACTCATTTCCGCCAGCAACGTATCAACATCGCCAACACCACTGACCAGATCCTGAACCCATTGCCGGATGTTACGCGTGGAATCGGCTGTGCGCCGAGACAGAGTCCGCACTTCGTCAGCGACCACGGCAAAACCACGGCCGTGCTCGCCTGCCCGGGCGGCTTCGATGGCGGCGTTCAGTGCCAGCAGGTTGGTTTGCTCGGCAATGTCGGCAATTACCCCGATAACCTGTTCAATGTTACCGGTCGATTCATTGAGCGCATGAATGGAAGAAGATACCCGGGCAATGACATCCATGGTGTGATTCGCGCCTTGCTCACTTTGCTGCAGCCCTTCCCGCACTTCGCTATTGGCGGAAAGCGCCTGATTCACCGTCGTCGCTGACTGTTCAGTAGCCTGCTCGATGTGAGACGCCTGCTCCGAGATCGCCGCCATGGAGGTAGTGACATCACTGATTTGCTTTCGGGTGGCATCAGACGCTTTCTGCAAAGCTTCGGCACCGTCATCCAGTTTGCCGGAACGTTCATCCAGCCCGGTGGCCGCTACGCGAATATCACCGATGAAGGTTTCAAAACGCTGAACCAGTCGCTCCAGTGCGCCGGCCACACCGGCAACCTCATCTCTGCCGTTGAGCCGGGGCGTCAGGGTCAGATCCGAGTGTTGCTCCATGGCAATCAATTCCCGCTCCATGCCTTGCAGCCGGAGAATCACCGAGCTGCGCATCCACAGGGTCATCACCACTACGACCACCAGAAATCCGGCGGAACCGGCCAACAGGAACAGTTGCTGGTCATCAAGGAAAGCAAGCAGCTCATCGGCGCCACCAGACACATCATCCCGACTGGTCTGCTGTCGATCGCTAATGGCCTTCAACATGGGCTCGAGCGCAGGAAAGAGCTGAAAATCCACCACCTGGCCAACACGGTAGTAGCTTTTTTCATCAATACCGCTTTTCATAGCACGCATCAGCGCCCGGACTTCAGAAAATACGTCCTGGTTTTCAGTTGCCCAGGCCACCAGGCTTGGTGTCGCTTTGACCTGTTGCCAGTTTTCTGCCAGTGCCTTGTCCAGATACTGGTATTCATCTTCAATTTCATCCCAAAGCAACAATTGGGCTTTAACCTTGAACGCCAGATCCTGAAGCCGACGATGGTCCTGCTCCAGATCCACCAGTATCCAGGACTCCTGCAGGTTGTGCCGAATCAGACTGTCAGCAGTGTTCTCAGCCTTGAGAATGATCATCCATGACATAATCGCCAGGCCGGCAACCGCCGCCAGAGACAACAAAGCGAAAAAAAGGATTCGGGCACGAACGGTGGCGAGCATACAGACTCCGGTAAAACAATGTTTCTACGAGGGTATGCAGGCTGTATGACAATTTTATGTCACGGTTTGCGACCCTCTCTTTACCAAGCCCGGCCAACGCTTTAAAAAAACAATCGCTTGCAATATCATCGCCGCTTTCAACAACGTTCGAATGCTAATGAATCAAGCCGTTTTCCGACTGACACTGCCAATCCTGTTCGGGTACCTGCCCCTGGGAACCGCCTTCGGCGTGTTGTTTGCGACCCAACTCGACTATGCTTGGTGGATCGCTCCTTTAATGGGCCTCGTTATCTACGCCGGCGCCGGACAGATTCTTGCCGTCAGCCTGCTGGCTGCTAGCGCTGGGCTGATGGAAGTAGCCGTGGCCATGTTTGTGCTCAACGCCAGACACCTCTTCTATGGCCTTTCGCTGCTTGGCCAGTTCCGCGGGGCCGGGTGGCGCAAAGCCTATCTGATCTTCGGCCTGACGGATGAAACCTACTCTTTGCTGACCAGTCGGCCAAGAACGGCAGACCGGCCTCACGAACAACAACTGGACTTGCGGATTACCGCCTTCAATCAGGCTTATTGGGTGCTTGGCTGCACACTCGGCGCCTTACTGGGTGAGCTTGTGGCCTTCAACAGTACCGGCATCGAATTTGCGCTGGTGGCACTGTTTATTGTTCTGACCATTGAACAATTCAAAGCGCTGGGCGATACATTCCCGATCTGGAGCGGAGCGCTTGCGGCGGGCATAGCGATGTTACTGGTACCGCCCGCGCATCAGCTGATTGCCGGTATTGCCATTGTCACGGCGGTGTTGCTGGGCCATTACCGGAAGCATCACACTGCCACTGCAGAGGGTTCGGGCCATGAATGAAAGCTATTATCTGGCCGCTTTTATTGCTGTTTCTGCGCTGGCCACCTTTGCCACACGGGTAGTGCCTTTTGTGTTTTTCGACAGGCATACCGAACATCCACTCATCCGCCACCTGGGTCGGTTCCTGCCCGCTGCGGTCATGGCATTACTGGCAACGGTATTTCTGCAACGCTCCGCGACCTGGAGTGCCGCCTTCCCCGGGCTGGATGCGCTCATTCCCGGCATGCTGGTGATCGTGGTGCATTTGTGGCGACGCAATGCCCTGCTTTCCATTGCCATCGGCACTGCCGGCTATATGACTTTTCAGCAAACAGGGTGGCTTCCTTGATTACTGGATTGTAATCAGGCGAGAATGCCACTTATGCACCAAGCTATAAACATATAACCGAACACAAACTGGTGCAGATTGAGAGAGGGACAGCTTGTGAAAAAGACACCAATAACGCTTGCCGCCATCGGCTTGGCTGCTTATGCCAGCTTTGCCCTGTCAGCACCGGAGGGAGACCCGGAGAAAGGCGCCTCTGCCGCCGCTGTGTGCACCGCCTGCCATCAGGCCGATGGTAGCGGCAAGCATGTGGAGGGCGGTGAATCCTGGCCTCGCCTGGCAGGGCTGAATGCCGAATACATCGCCAAACAGCTTCATGACTTCAAGAAGGGTAATCGTCAGAATGCATCCATGATGCCTTTTGCCAATATGCTGAGTGACCAGCAAATTATTGATGTTGCCGCTTATTACGCACAAATGGAGCCAACTGCAGGCCAGGGAGGAGGTAATGCGTCTGAGGATGTGCTCAAACGCGGCCAGCAGATTGCCGAGCGGGGTGACTGGTCGCAATACATCGTTTCTTGCAAGAGCTGCCACGGCCCTGACAATCAGGGTGCAGGCGCGGTATTTCCCGGAATTGCCGGTCAACACGCTGGATACATCACAGCACAGCTCAATGCCTGGAAAGAAGGCACCCGCAGTAATGATCCGCAAAACCTGATGGGCACCATCGCCGAGCGCATGAGCGACGAGGACATTCACGCGGTTGCCGTATGGCTGGCCAACCAGAGCCCGGTGGCTGAATAAAGGGAGCTCCAGATTATGATTCGCAAACTTATGTATGCCGCTGTGTCCGCCACGGTGATGTTTACGGCCTCTGCGACAGCCAATGATTATGCCAGCGATGCCGAAATCCGGAAGTACATCGACACGTTGACAGAGCTCGGCTTCCCGGCACCTGAAGAAGACCAGTTGGTGCACATTCCGCCGACAATGGAAGACCTGGAAACAGCGGATATTCATCCCAAACTCAAACAGACCATCCGCCGGGGCTATGACCTGTTCACCAATACCCAGCAGTTACGCGGGGAGAACGTGTTCAACAACATGAATTGCTCCAGCTGTCACCTGGGCGAGGGCCGCATGCCCTTCAGCGCCCCTATCTGGCCGGCGGCCGTCACCCTGCCCGACTACCGGGGTAAAAACGACCATGTGAACAGCCTGGAAGAGCGTATTGCCGGATGCTTCGCCTACTCCATGAACGGCACACCGCCGGAGTACGGCAGCGATGACATGCTGGCATTGGCTGCTTATCACCAGTGGCTGGCCAGCGGCGTGGAGATGTATCCCAAACAAGGCATCTATGGCCGCGGGTTCCCGGCACCGGAACGTCCCGAAGAGCTCAGCTATGCCAACGGTGAAAAGCTCTATCAGCAGGAATGTTCTGTGTGCCACGCGGAAGATGGTTCCGGCCTGCGGGTCGATGACGAGACGGTCTATCCGGCCCTGTGGGGCGATATGTCCAACAACTGGGGCGCAGGCATGGTTCGTGTTTTCACGGCAGCCGGCTTCATCAAGAACAACATGCCGCTGGGCCAGCCACGCTCACTGACGGACCAGGAAGCCTGGGATATTGCTTATTACATGGATAATCAGGAGCGCCCCCAAGACCCGCGCTTCACCGGTGACGTAAAAGAAACAGCCGAACGGTTCGACAACTTCCATCGACACTCCATGTATGGCAAAAACAGCGCAGATAATGGTGAACTGCTCGGTGACCACGAGAATACCGGTGGGAAACCGTTCCTGAAACCCTTTAACGTTGGCGTTCCCAGAGACTTTGAAGCAAACCCTGAATAAGCAATTCAGGTTATAATCAGGAACGCAGGCCTCCTTTTCGGAGGCCTTTTTCATGGTGTTGCATCAAAACGGACCAGCAATAACAGGTGATTATGGCCATTAAACGCGAACATCTGCTGATTAGCGGAAAAGTTCAGGGTGTATCGTTTCGGGCTTATACCGAGCAGAAAGCCCGGGCGCTCGGGCTCACCGGCATTGTCAGAAACCTCACCGACGGACGGGTCGAGATTATTGCCGAGGGTGAAGAAAGCCAGCTAGAAGCCCTGAAACAATGGGCCCGGGATGGTTCTCCTCAGGCGGTGGTAGATGACATCGAGGCCGAAATACAACCCGCCACCGGTGAATTCGATAGCTTCAGGACCGCGTCTTGACCACCCTGCTGGAAACGTTCCTGCGTACGCTGGAAACCACCCTGCCGGTGTTCGTGATGGTGTTTCTGGGTATTGGTCTGCGTCGGGTGGGCTGGATCGACCAGGCCTTTGTCAGTACGGCATCGGCCCTGGTTTTCAAGGCCACCCTCCCGACACTGATATTCCTGAGTATTATCCGCGCCGATCTTGACGCTACGTTTAACCCTGCGCTGTTGGGCTTTTACCTGATGGCGACTCTGGCAAGCTTCGGACTGGTCTGGGGCTGGGCTACCCGGCGAATCAAACAGGAAGACCGGGGTGTTTACGTTCAAGGGGCTTTTCGGGGTAACTGCGGCATTGTCGGCCTGGCGCTGGCAGCCAATCTTTATGGCGACTATGGGCTTTCCGCCGGCGGCCTGCTGTTAGGACTTGTGATCGTCAGCTACAACACGCTATCGGTGATTGTTCTGCTGGCGTATCACCCCGGGAAAACCATGAACTTCACCGAAACCGTTCGGGATCTCGCCCGGAACCCGTTAATCCTTGCCGTGATATTCGCCATTCCGTTTGCCGCGCTGGATATCTCCCTGCCCGGCTGGATAATGACCAGCGGCAATTACTTTGCCTCACTGACCCTGCCATTAGCGCTGCTCTGCATCGGCGCCACCATATCCCTGAAAAGCATTCGCAGCGACAGCACAGCCGCCCTGGGAGCCTCCATGTGGAAGATGGTCGCATTGCCGGTTATCTGCACGTTTGCAGCCTGGCTGGCCGGCTTTGAAGGACGTGAACTGGGCCTGATGTTCCTGTTCTTTGCCAGCCCGACCGCAGCAGCGAGTTTCGTGATGGTCAAAGCACTGGGCGGAAACGACCGACTGGCAGCCAATGTTATTGCTCTGACCACCCTGCTGGCGAGCGTGACGGTTACCGTGGGGGTCTTCGTGCTGCAGTCTGCCGGCCTGGCCTGACCGGAAGACATCCCTATATCGGAGACCGGCGAACCAGCGTCAGCCAGTAATCTTCGAGGGTCTGTATCGCCCCAATAAACTGCTCGATATCGACGGGTTTGACAATAAATCCCGAAGCACCCAGATCGTAAGACGCAACAACGTCGGTTTCTGCTTCCGAAGTGGTCAGAATAACCACCGGTATGCGATTGATGCCACCCAGCCCCTTGAAGTGCTTGAGAAATTCCCGCCCATCCATGCGCGGCATGTTGAGATCCAGAAGGATCAGGTCCGGTTTGGGAGCGTCCGCATAAGGTTTCTCTTTTTTGAGAAAAGCCAGCGCTTCCAGGCCGTCTCCCACGTCATGAACGTCCACAAGAACCTTGCTCTCGTTGAACGCCATTTTGGTCAGGTGAACGTCTGCTGGCTCATCCTCAATCAACAACACCACAAATTCAGATGAACTCATAAAGTACCTTATTTACTCTCTGGGAGATCAAAATACACCGCTGTTCCTCCGTCAATGCCATCCTCTATCCAGAGATGGCCGTCCACCGCGCGGAGTGCTTTAACAATCAGAGCCAACCCCATGCCAGTCCCTGGCAGCTTGTCTTTGCTGGCCACCAGGCGTGAAAACAGCTCAGCGCCTGGTTACGGTACTCAGGCGCGATTCCTGAGCCGTTGTCGGCAACACAGAACACGATACGCTGCCCCTTTCGCCGAGCACTCACTCTGACTTCCAAGTCGCGCTCCGGGTTTCGATAGGTCCAGGCATTATGCAGCAAGGCCGTAAATATCAGCTCCAGACGACGTGCATCGAAATAAACATCAGGCAGGTTGTCAGGTACCTTCAGAGCACCCTGTTCGCGTGCGGGCTCCAGCATTTTGTCCTGCTTATACACCCGATCCAGATGTTTCCGAACATCGATATTTTCCAGAATCGGCTCAATATGATCCAGGCTCAGATACCGCTGAACATCACCAACCAGGTCACTCAGTCTTTTCGCCTGCTCCTGGATGAAGTCCGTGGCAATGTGCAGCGGGGGGCTGTCGACATCCTTCGCCTGGCGTGAAACCTGCTGGGCGAAGCTTACGAGCCGTCGACTGGGTTCCTGAAAATGGTGCGCCATAACATGACTCAGCCGCACCAACTCCTCGTTCCGGAAAGACAGCTCATCAACCAGCCGATTATTTTCGCGATTGGCGCGCCTGAGCCAGACAAGCACCAGAACCAGGATCGTAATGACTAATGTTTGAGCAATACCCGCCACTACTGCAATCCAGAATTGCCGGTCTTTAGCCCTCTGTAATTGCTTGGTCTGGAGGTCGACCTGCTCTTCAACCCGATCAATATAATGACGCTCGGCAGCGGGCTCGAACTCGCTGGTGTCGTATAGCGCGGAAAGCAACACGTCCTGGCCTTGCCAGTTAAATCGATTGGTATAGATACCAACCAGTTTCACTTCATCATTAGCCAGCCGATGGCGAAAAAACAGATGATTGCGTTCAGACTGGCCAGCCAATGCAATCTCCTGTTTTATCTGTTCAGGCGTGAGCATATTGATCTGATCAATATTCATGCCCTCAAGAGCTTCATAACCGTAAAACGTTTCGGCGGCAGGATTGGCATTAACAATGGTGCCTGTATCAATATCGATCATCCACATCGGGCTGGAGTGATGATCAAAAAACGCCTCAAACGTCAGTGATTCATGCTCTGATGCCTGCAGCATCAGAGGCAGACTCAGCCAGAGCAGAACCAGGGTACAAAACCGCACGACCATCAGCCTTCCTCCCGATCTTTACCGGATTTCGGTAGCGTAAAGGAGAAGCAGGTGCCCTGATCCTCGCCTTCCGATTCCACTGTGATTTCTCCACCGTGACGCTCAACGATCTTCCGACAGATCGCCAGCCCGACCCCGGTCCCTTCATATTGCTCGCGAGTATGCAAACGCTGGAAGACCTGGAAAAGACGGCCAATCTGCCCCGGCGCAATACCAATACCATTATCACAAACACGAATCTGCCACTCTTGGTCCTCCGACGACGCCTCCGCCGTGACCGCAATCTCGACCGGCCGGGATCTGCTCCGATATTTCAGTGAATTACTAATCAAATTCTGGAACAGGCGGGTCATTTCATCCGGACTGGCGAAAACTTCCGGCCACTCCCCTTTCACTTCAACCGATGCTTCAGCTTCATCTATATTCGGTTTCAGGAAGTGCAAGGCTTCGTCCAGAGACTCTTTTAGCGCCATTTTTTGCCTGGGCAGGCCTTTCCGGCCCACACGGGAGTAATCCAGCAACGACAACAGCATACTATCCATGCGCTGGGCACCATCTCGCATGTAGTGCAGCATCACGCTGCCATCTTCATCGAGGCTGCCTTTGAGGTGGCGTTCCAGCAATTGGGCATAACTTGTAACCATGCGCAGTGGCTGGCGCAAATCATGGGAAGCGGCGTAGGCAAACTGTTCAAGATCACGATTGGAACGTTCCAGAGAGTACCGGTACTCCTCGAGCTTAACCAGATTCTGATACTCATCAGTGACATCGTGTAAATAGCCATGCCACATGGTACTGCCATCTTCAAGACGTTCTGGCGTCGCAATACCTTCCACCCAAAGTTGATACCCTTCCGGATGATTGACCCTGAACGTTGCACGCCAGGTTGTCAGATTGGTCATAGATTTCTCAATTGACTCCGCAACCTGCGGCATATCTGCAGGATCAATAACACGAAAAACAGGCTCGGCACTGGTTTCCGCTTCTTCAGAGGTAACGCCATAAATCTGATAGATGCCTTCACTGGCGTAAGGGAATGCTGAGCGGCCGTCAGGGTGTTGCCAATACTGATAGAGCGTACCCGGTAACAGGGCCGCATGCTTACGCATCTGGGTAACCAGCCTGTTAGCCCTGGCTTCAGCCGTTTTACGCTGGGTAATATCTGTGTGAGTACCGGCCACCAGCAATGGCTTATCATCATGGTCCCAGGCCACCACACGCCCACGATCCTGGACCCAGATCCAGTGCCCGTCCTTGTGGCGCATTCGCACTTCCACATCGTAGCTATCTTTCGCTCCGCTGAAATGTTCTTGCAGCATCGCTTCCGAGTGTGCCAGGTCATCCGGGTGGCAAAGTGATAACCAGGTTTCAATGGTAGTAGGCTCCAGTTCCTCCAACCGGTAGCCCACCATCTCCGCCCAACGCTCATTGAACCGGGTTCTGCCCGTTTCCACTTCCCATTCCCAGGTGCCTGCAGCAGTACCCCACAAGATGCCTTTCAGGGCATTTCGCTCTTCCTCTAATGCCTTTCGGCTCTGCTCCTGAGCCGTAATGTCCTGCAGGGCAACCAGGTACAGGGGCTTACGGGTAAGCGCCTCAAACAGGTGATCGCCATTAAAACGCAGCAAGGTTACTTTGGTCAGAACATGTTGGCCGTCAGATCGTTGGTGCTCCCAGTGAAACTCCTGGCGACCACGACTCAGCCTCTTGATAAGGCTGGCGGCTTTGGCCGCTGATTCCTGGCCATCAGGCTGGTTCGATGGCGACAGGTCCTTGACAGACTGTCCCACCAAATCTTCGGGTCCCTCACAACCGAACAACTGTGCAGCCGCATAATTCGCTTCTTTGATCACCGGAACACCGTTGTGATCCTCAGTCACTAAAAGCTTGGCGCTCGGTGAGTAATAAAAGAGTGCATTGAAACGGCGCAACAAGCGGGTTTTGTTCAGGTTAAAATAAACCAGAGCCAGCAGGGCAGCGAACAGCAAAATCAACAAGGCCACCACAACCCAGACCGCTGAGCCATGTTGGCGTTGGATCTGCTGCCAGATGGAATCTTTAACAAACGGCTCTACCCCTAGCTCCCTCGCAGCCAATTCAACGGGCAGGTAATCCTGAGGTGGATCAAAGCCCACTACGCCGTTTGCTGTCGGTATTTCATCCGCACTCAACAACGCATTACTGACAGACCGTATGGTTTCCATGGAAACATGAGGCATCGCCGCCAACGCCCACTCCGGATAGAGACGGGTCGAATGTGCGAGCGGGTAGAGAGCATTGGTCTGAACGCGCAACACGTTCAGATCGTCTGGTTCCAGGCTACTTGCCGCGAGCCAATCTTCAAAAACCCCCGTCCTCACAAACCCGGCATCTATCTCACCATCGACAAGCGCCTGCATTACTGAATCATGAGAACCAAGTTCTACATAATCCGCAAACGTCTCGGGGTCATATCCCTGCTCGGCAATTTCGTAAACCTGAGTCAAAAAACCGCCAAGAAAACGCTTCCCTGGCACTCCGATTTCAAGACCTTTCAAATCCGAAAGCCTTGATATGCCCGCGTCCGGACGCGTCAAAATGACCCCAGCCAGAGAGCTGAGCAGACGGCCACCCTGCTCTTTTTTCAGTGTTGCCAGAGCACCACTCACCTCGTTCGTTTTTCGGATTGCCAGAAAATGCCTCGGATTGGTGAGAATAAAGTCGATCTGGCCTTCCGAGATAGCCTTATCCAGTTCATCCAGCGATAACACGCGCAGCTCGACTTTGGTGTCGTCAAGAGCGGCACCCATTTCATCCGCAACAGGGTGAAATTGGGCTGTGACGAACTCTTTGGCACGATATTCAAAAACCCCTAACGTCGTTGTGTTGTCCGCAACCACTGAGGAAGCCGTTAATAGCAGACACAAGAGTGCGAATGTTTGGATGGTGCGCATCGGGCTCCAGATCAATTACGGTTGGATATTTTCGACAACGGGGGTATCGGTCATCTCGGCATCAGATACCACACAGTTTCTACCATTCTTCTTTGCTGCATAGAGCGCCTGATCAGCCCTCACCAGAGCACCATCGGGTCTTTGATCCGTGGTCAGCAGAGCTGCCATTCCGATACTGGTGGTTACCTGTATGCCAGTACCCTCAATCTCGACTTTCATAGCCTCGATTGCAGCACGAACCTTCTGTGCAACACAGCGGGTACCTTTGATTCCGGTATCGGGCAGCAAAATAGCGAATTCCTCACCGCCTAAACGCCCAAGAATGTCCGTTTCTCTCAAAGTATCGGATACCGTTTTTGAAAACGCCTTCAGGATTTCATCACCTGCAGTGTGACCGTAGGTGTCGTTGACCCTTTTGAAGTGGTCAATATCCAGCATCAGTAACCCCACGAGGTAGTCATCGTCACGCCGGACCAAGCCATATTCCCGATTCATGGCCTCCATATAGCTTCGGCGATTTAAAAGCCCTGTGAGCTCATCATGCATGGCCATATCAGTCAGCTTTGCTTCCAGCGCCTTCCGCTCACTGATGTCCTGCTGGATACCCACAATATGTTCGGACTGTCCTCTGTTTCTTCTTACTACATGGCCCGAGACAAACTGCCATGGCCAATCGCCATTCTCGTGCCTGACCCGGAATTCGCACTGAAATCGAGGCGTTTTACCCTCAAGATGGTCATTCAGCGCTTCACGGAAACGGCGGATATCCTCACAGTGGATTCTTTCAAGGAATGGCTGCGCTGCCTCAGATAGTTCAGCGCTATTCC
>JAVLAV010000050.1:265-22892 GCA_031580735.1 Marinobacter sp. | reverse complement strand
TCTTGCAGAAGCCTGGAAAACTGGACGCTGACGAGTGGGCCGCCATGCAGAAACACGCGGAAATCGGTGCGGAGATTATCGGAGAAGATGGCTCAAGCCTGCTTAACATGGCCCGTGAGGTGGCTCTTTGCCATCATGAAAAGTGGGACGGTAGCGGTTACCCGCGGGGCTTGCAGGGAGAAGATATTCCGGTAGCCGCACGCATTGTGGCCCTGGCTGACGTGTTTGATGCGCTGACCAGCGAACGTCCCTACAAAAAAGCCTGGCGGGTTGACCAGGCGACGGACCTTATTCGCCAACAGAGTGGCAAGCACTTCGATCCCACTCTGGTTGAAGCGTTCTTCCGTTGCCTGCCAGCGATTCTTGAGGTCAAGGACCGCTGGCAGGAAAGGGCTGCCTAACAGACCATATTCGGATTCGCTTCAACTTCCTGGATCAACCCATCCAGCAGATCAAGCACTTCCCCTGAGGACGATTTCAGCGTTTCTACCAGCTCATGTGATTGTTTGGAGTAACGCTCCGGATCAATACGCTTGTTGTTAAAGTCCTGAGCCAGCTTGAACAATTCACGGCCCACCCGGTGCACTTGCGGATGCACTTGATTGACAAGACGGTCCGCGTTCTTGAGCTGGTGCAGGCCTTTCGCTTTTTCACTGTTCAGGAACTTGCCAAGGCGGCACTGGGTATGATCTTTCACTTCGTCTTCGGTGATCGAACGCTCATGGAAGATAGCGAAGCGGATCAGTTTGTCTACCCACACCACGTGGTCACGCTTGGCGCTGGCCAGGACCAGGCATGGAGTAATCAACCGTACGTTGCCGAAAATGTGTTCGGTATCTTTACGCAGCGGTGCCAGAGCGCCCATCAGATCCTTGAAGATATTGGCCAGCGCATCGGAATCTTCCGAGTTGGAACTGACCTGTTCCGCCATATCGTGGGCCACCTGGCTCTGCTCTTCCGCCGCCGAGGCAATGGAGGTTGCCTGATCAAAGTTCTGGTTGGCTGAATCACGGGATTTATGAATCACTTCAGACACCCGCTCGCGGCTTTCCCCAGAGGTCTGTACCGCCGTGACCGATTTGCCCAGCCGTTCCTGCACACTTTCAGAACCGGTAATGATTTCAGTAACAATGCCATTGATTTCCTGCGCGGCACCGGCGCTGCGAGCCGCCAGCTGGCGTACTTCATCGGCGACAACGGCAAAACCGCGACCGGCTTCACCCGCTCGTGCCGCCTCAATGGCTGCGTTCAGCGCCAACAGGTTAGTTTGATCGGAAATCTCGTTTACCGTATTGGTAAGCGACTCGATACTCTTGGTCTGTTCAGCCAGCGAGCGCATTTCCTCATTGGCCTGGGTCAGAGCGATATCGACTTCAGCCAACCGGGCTTCCATCTCATCCAGCGCGGAACTGGACTCTTCGGTAAAATTATTAACATTTGATGCCTGCTCAAGAACGCTCTGACCCAGGCTCCCCACTTCCGAAGCACTGGCCGACATTTCTTCAATTGCCGCAGAAAGAGCCTGGATATTCGACACCAGGTTATGAATTCGGCCTTCAAATTCCAGGGCATTCTGGCCCAGATCGGAAATATGTCGGGACACATCCACCGCGCCGTTGGCCACAGCCAACTCTTCATCGGCCCACTCATCCAGGTACTTAGCCAGAGGAACCAGCCAGTCCGGCGTGTTTTTTCGGTTATGACCATCCAGAACTTCCTGGATCATCTGTTTTGCTTTCTTCTCGGACAAGAACATTGGCAAACTCTCATCAGCGCTCTGCGCCGGGTCTGTAAAATGTTGATTGATATATATCTATAATAACGGCAGAGCACCGGTATACTTGACGACCTGAATCAAATTCTCGCCTCAAACACACTACTCTTCATTAAGGCTTTTCAACCGATCAACCAGGCCGGCAACATCACCAGCCTGCTCTTCCAGATGACGAATGGAATTCTGGGCTTCCTGCATGAGTTTGGTCGCGCTCTGCCCCAGATCATTGATATTGACAATCTGGAGCGCTCCAAAGAGCTTGCAGCTTTCCGTTATCGCCGAAGGCATTGAAACCGAAGCTCAACTGGAAGCACTTCGAAAACTCGGTTGCGATAGTCTGCAGGTTTTTTTACTGTCCCGTCCTCTGGAAATATCGGCAGTAAACTCGCTTCTTGGACAAAAACCAGTAGGATTCAGGGAATATAACAAAATCACATGAAATAAAGCAGGCGCACCCAATTGAACACCAGCAACTTTTTCCGGAATGTCAGTGTTCTGGAAGCTCTGCGTCCACACATTCAGGAAATCTGCCGCGCCAGTGTCGAAAACCATACGGACATTCGGGCCTGGGTGGCTGGTTGTGCCTCGGGCGAACAGGCCTACGCCCTTGCCATACTGTTTGACGAAGCCCTGGCCGGTGAAGAAAACCCACCGGCTATTCAGGTGTTCGCTTCCGATATCGATGAACCGGCCCTGGCCATTGCCCGGCGAGGCCAGTATCCGACAACGGCCGTGGAAGCTCTGTCCAGAGAACGCCTTGAACACTACTTCCAGCCTTCCGGGCAAGGTTACGAGGTAGGCAAACGGCTGCGGGACAGTGTGGCTTTCGCCCGCCATGATCTGGTGAACGACGGGCCCTTTCTGCGCATGGATCTGGTTATCTGCCGGAACCTGTTGCGGCATTTTGATGCCCGGCAGCAGGAAAACGCACTGAAACGCTTTCACTTCTCCCTGAAAAAACAGGGCCTGTTATTGCTGGGCGATCATGACAGTGTTCGCGACTCAGGCAAGCTGTTTTTGCCGCTGGATTACCACGAATCACTGCTCCGAAAACGCAGCGAACCTGTTTCACCCGACAGACCTTTTATCGCTCCGCCGGCCACCCTCTCCAGCACTCCGCATTCCAGGGACGCTGAAGCCCTCGCCTTCAGCGAAGAGCTTGAAGCAGCCAACGAAGACCTTCGTGCAATCAATGAAGAATTGATGGGGTTGAACGAGGAGCTGAATATCAAGTCTGCCGAAATTCAGGCGCTGAATGACGAATACACCCACGTTTACGATGCCCTGGACTTCCCCGTTCTGGTCTTCGACTCCGGCTATCATTTGCGACGCTTCAATGCCGCAGCCGCCCGGCAGTTCGATCTGGGGCTGTCTGCGCTTGAACAACCCGTCACTCGTATCACGCTCCCGGAAGAACTGCAGATTCTGGGCAAAGAGCTGGCGCAGGCCTCTGAGCAGGGTGAGCCGTCCGAGCAGTTGATCGTTCATAGCGACCGTCAGCTGCAGATGGTGATCACCCCGGGACTCGACAGCCACCGACATGCAGAGCTACTGGTGGTCAGCCTTGTCGACATCACAGCTTACAAGGAAGCAGAGCGACAACTGCACATCTCGGCGAAAGTATTTGAGCAGGCCGGCGAGGCCATTGTGGTCACCGACAGCGACACCATCATCCGTTCAGTCAATCAGGCCTTCACCCGGATCACAGGCTATTCGCAAGAGGAAGCCACAGGCACCAAAGTCGGTGACCTGCTGCGCTCCGGTAACAACTCCGAAGAACTTTACCAGACCATGTGGGACAGCCTGAAAGCCAGCAACTTCTGGCAGGGAGAACTCCAGAACCAGCGCAAAAACGGCGAGCTGTTCACGGAGTGGCTAACCATCAACCGCATCCGGGAAGATGGCGGTGATCATTTCGTAGCCGTTTTCTCAGACATCTCCCCACTAAAAGAATCCCAGGAGAAGGCCGAATATCTGGCCACTCACGATGCCCTGACCGGGCTGCCCAACCGTTCACTGTTCCAGGACCGTCTGGAACTGGCCATCGCCCATGCCCGTCGTCATGGTGGCGTTACTGCCCTGATGTTTCTGGACCTGGATAACTTCAAGAACATTAACGACACCCTGGGGCACGATGTTGGCGATGAACTGCTGATCCAGATTGCCAATCGCTTGTCGGCCCAGATGCGCGAGATGGATACAGTGGCTCGCCTGGGTGGCGATGAGTTCACCATAGTGCTGTCCGAAACCAGCTTTACCGGCGCTGAACAGGTTGCCGCCCGCATTGTCCGCGCCCTGCGTCTGCCGGTAAGTGTACGGGGCCAGAAGCTGTTTGTGTCGGCCAGCATTGGCCTGGCTTTTTACCCGGACGATGGCGAAACCCCTCAGGCAGTAACCAAAGCAGCAGACACCGCCATGTATCGCGCCAAAGCCAATGGACGGGACCGTTTTGAACTGTATAAGCCGGAACTGCAGGCCCAGATGCTCAAACAGAGCCGTCTTGAGTCGGCCCTTCGCAAGGCCCTGCAGAACGACCACCTGAGACTGGTATTCCAGCCCAAGTACACTTCCGGAGGGCGTCGGGACATGATTGGTGCCGAAGCATTGCTGCGCTGGCACGACCCGGATCTCGGCAATATGTCACCGGCGGATTTCATTCCCGCCGCCGAAAGCAGCGGCCTGATCAAAGACATCGACCGGAAAGTGATCGGTATCGCCATACAGGCGCTTTCGTACTGGCAGGCCAATGACATGAACCCGGTGCCCGTGGCTATCAACATCTCTGCGCGCAGCTTTCAGGATGAGCAATTCCCGAATTATCTGATTAGCATAATGAAGCAATACCACGTTCCACCAACCCTGATTCAGGTAGAGATTACCGAAGGCACGCTAGTCGAACGAACCAGTACGGCCCTGGACAATATCGAAAAGCTCCGGGATGCCGGCATACCGCTCTCGGTTGACGACTTCGGCACTGGTTATTCATCGCTGAGCTACCTCAAACGGCTGCCGCTGGCAGAACTGAAAATCGACAAGAGCTTTGTTGATGGCCTGGGCGGCAAAGACAAGAATGACGAAGCCATCGCCAAAGCCATTCTGGCCATGGCGGCGGCATTGAACCTCCGCACGGTGGCCGAGGGCGTGGAAACCGAAGAACAGCAACAATGGTTGTCGGCCAATGGTTGTGATTATCTTCAGGGCTTCCTGTACTCTCACCCTCTTGAACACCAGGCCTTCACCGAGATACTGAAAAACGGAAACCGAACATGTCCGTAACCGGCGATTTCATTGCGCAATGCGAACAGGAACAGCTGCATTTATCCGGCGCCATCCAGCCCCACGGCGCCTTGCTGGTGTGTGACCGTAAAAATCAGATCACGCATGTTTCGGAGAATATCGAATCCTGGCTGGGTGAAAGCGTCAATGCCTTGCTGGGCAGCTCGTTGCCGGCCGCGCTTACCCCGCTCATTTTCAACCTGGGAGAAGCCCCCGGCAGCCGGTTAACCCGCTTTCACGCACCCATTGAAAATGCCCGCGCCTCGCTTATTGCGACACGAGCAGCCGACAGGACCGTTGTCGTCGAACTGATTCCGTCGGAAAGCTCCGAGACAAAGCAACACTACCCGCGCGTGCATCGATTTGCCGGTTTTCAATCAGTCGAAGAGCTGGAGCAGGGCCGGCAGCAGCTGGTTTCACATATCCAACGGGAAAGCGGCTTTGCCCGCGTTATGTATTATCAGTTCCGGCAGGACAATACCGGTGAAGTAAAAGCCGAAGCGAAGGGCCCTGAAGCGGGCGGCAGTTATCTGGGGTTGCGGTTTCCGGCCAGTGACATCCCGCATATTGCCCGCCAACTCTATATCAACACGCCGTGGCGTTCCATTCCCGATGCTGCCGCTGAAAGCGTCAGGATTCTGGGGCTGGAACAAACACCGCCGGATCTGTCACTGGCTGATCTACGCAGCGTCAGCCCGGTGCATCAGAGCTATATGGCCAATATGGGTGTTGGCTCGTCCATTTCGGTGCCGCTGGTGGTGGCGGGCAAACTGAAAGCCCTGATTTCCTGTCATTCCGCCAGCCCCCGCCGGCTGACTCTTCCGGAGCTGGAAGCACTGGCTGGGCAGGTAAATTCATACGCGCTCAGCGCCAAAGCATTCCGTACCCGGCAACGCATGAGCCTGCTCAGTTATCTGGAAAACCGTTTTGAACAATGGCACTCGGCGATCGCCGACGCGGGTAATCTTTCAGCAGCCTGGGGCGAACTGAGTGAGTGGTTGCTGGCAGAATTCGATGCCCATGGCATCTTGCTCGATGCCGGCCACCATCCACTGAAAGCCGGGGTTGTGCCGGATGCCGACACTCTCGCGGCCGTTGAACAGTGGGCGCAGGAAGCGGGTGACAATTCGGCCGTCAGAATCTCGGACCACCTTGCCGGTAACTGTCCGGACCTGCCACTGACCGAGATAGCCGGAGCCCTGACCGTCAAGGTTACCGTGCCGGACCAGCCTCCGCTAAGCTGCTTCCTGTTCCGGGCAGAGGAAATCTACGAAGTACCCTGGGGAGGCCAGCCGGACAAGCCGGCGGAAAACCTGAACAGCCCGTATCCCATTGCGCCCCGACAATCGTTCGAACGCTGGGTTGAGACCCGCGTGGGCTACTCCCGCGAATGGCCGGATAACACCCGCATAAAGTTGTTCAAGCTGCGCGAATTTCTGGCGGACTTGACCTCATGAAGCGCCGGCATGACTTCTGATCTCAGGCGCCATTTGCGCGAAGCCACAGCGGAGCAGCACCACCAACTGGACTCCCAGCCGGCCCTTCGCCGGCTGATGCGCCCGGGGCTGACACTGGCCGACTATAGCCATACGCTTGCGTGCCTTGGAGCGGCATTCCGCCACGTGGAAGCAATCCTAGAAAAATCACCACTTCCGGAAAACACCGCCGTCTCAGCCTATTTACCGCGATACCCTGCCATCAGTCGGGATCTGACCATACTCCAGCTCTCGCTGAGAGCTGAACCCGAGCTGCCTGCACCGCCTTCAGCCATCACGCCCTTCACAACACTGGGCATTCGCTATGTGATTGACGGATCTTCCCAGGGCTCAGTGCATATTCTCCGGAAACTGAGCAACAACCTGCCGGAACTTGCAGCAACCGGTGCCCAGCAATACTGGCATGCTCAGGAACGAGCGGGACAGGACTGGCCCGGGCTGGGCCGGGCTCTGATGCAGGACTGCACTGAATCACAACGCCAACAGGCGCTCAACGGCGCCTGCTGGGCATTCACGTGCTTTACAACTGCTTTTGAAAGTCTGGCTACGGCAGCCGATACTGTCCTACCAACGCGTCCACCCGGCTGACACTGTGCCCCAGCTCATCCGCCATACCGTTCACACGATCAGCCTCTTCAGCCACTTCGGTGTTGCGGCTGGCGACCGCGTGAATGTTCTCGTTGATCTGCAGTGATGTTGCCGCCTGCTGCTCACAGGCAGCCGCTATCTGGCTGTTCATGTTACTGACAGACTCGATGGCCTGCTCTATGCGGGTGATTGCTTCAGCGGCATTCTGAATAGCCCGGGTGGACTCACCGGAACGACTCTGACCCATCTCCATGGCAGCTGTGGTGGCTTCGGAAAGATCCTTCAGCTCATCCACCGTAGTGCGGATATCATCGGTGAACTCCTGGGTACGGCGCGACAGCGTGCGCACCTCATCCGCCACCACCGCAAAGCCTCGGCCGTGTTCACCGGCGCGGGCCGCCTCAATGGCGGCGTTCAGGGCCAGCAAATTGGTCTGGTCCGAAATATCATTGATGGAGCCGGTTACGCTGGCAATGGATTCCACTTTTTCAGCCAGCTGCGCCACCATGCGGGCACTGTCCTGCAGAGCCTGGTTGGTGGCTTCAGTCATGGTGCGGGCGTTGTTCATCGCCTGGCTGCCGGCATCGGCAGCGCCAGCGGCCTCCGTGGCCGCCTCCGAGGCCTGCTGGGCATTCTCAGCCACTTCCTGAATACTGGCGGACATCTGATTACTTGCCGTGGCCACCTGATCCGATTGCTGTTGCTGTTCTGCGACATGCGAACGAGTGGCCTGACTCGCATCGGCCAGTTGCCCGGCATTCCGGCGCAGGTCGTCAGAAAAGGCCTGGAACTGCTCCATGAGGGCGCAGGACTGCTCCATCATCTGATTGAAAGAGCGGGCGTTTACACTCTGGTCCTCCGCCGGCAGGCGTCCGGTGAGATCTTTACTGCCTTCATACGCTGAAACAACAGCGACCATACGGTAGGCCCGATTCCGCTCCGCCTCCATCTGCCGGGCGAAGTACACCAGTATTCCCGCCTCAAACACCACGAATGCCGCATGCAGGAAGGCAATGCCCCAACTGCAGCCATAATTGAAAATCGTCAGTGGCATACCGCCGGCCTGGGCCTCTGCCAGTTGCAGGCCGGTCAACAGCAAATGGTGAACCGCAATAACACCGGCGGCGATAACCACCGGCAACCAATCCCGGTAAATGATCACCAACGCCAGCGCCGAGAAAATATGAAAGTGCATCTCGATCCGGCCCATCTGGGCCTGAATCATGATGGCGGAAAACAGCATAAGGCAGGTGGCGAACAGCGCCGAGCAGGCGCGGGTACCACGTAACGTGTAATAACCGGCCAGAACCAGACCGCCCACCAACAGCGAGGCAATGATGGCAAAACCCTGGGTACCGTAACCCCAGGGCACCAGCAGAGCCACCACCGGCACGTGAGCCAGAAGGATGATGAGCATCTGTTTGTCGGTAACCAGAGTCTGCTCGCGGGCCAGCTCCTCGGTTTTTATTGCTGTCGTCACTCGCGTTTTCCTTCAGGATTGAGTAAGAAGTTTTTCAATATCGGCCTGCACCCGGTCCAGATCCAGTTCCGGCGAGCTGTAGAGTAGCTGTCTACGATTGTCGGGTGTTACGGCATAAATTCGTGCACTGTGCTCAAAGTCGTAATTTTCACCCGCGCCGGTCTTTCCCGCATATTCGGAAAAGCCCATAGCCAGGCGCTGGGATTCAGCCCGGGTGGACGGCCTCACCGCATGAAAGTTTTCACCCATGGCAGTCATGGTAGCGCCCAGTGAGCGCAGGCTGTCCCGCTCAGGGTCCAGGGTGACAAACACAAAGCGCAAAGGCTCACCCTCGAGCCTTTCATGGAGCTCCAGCAAATTGCTCAACTGCAGCGGACACACGGTGCCGCAGTTCTGATAACCAAAGAACACCAGCCGCAGCCGTTCCCCACCCGGCACATAGCCGGGTAACTCCGGCACTGCCAGGTCGGTTTTGAAGCCGTAATAACCACTGTCTTTGGTGATATGCCCCAGAAGAGGCAAGGAGAGAAGCAAGCCGAATGCCAGCATGAATAACGCTGCACGGGCTCTTGTTCGGTTCATGAAATGTTATCCAATAATTCCGGTACCAATACCACCATGAACGCCGGCTCTCTTATTCGCATGGATTTTTGCAGTAGCCCTGATATACGAGTGATCAGGCATCCGGATCAGTCTTCGTCTTCATTCAACTGCTTCAGCGACTCCACCAGCGCCCGCACGCGCTCGTTGGTCTGGTCTATCAGGCAGCGAATTTCCTCAGCAGGTTTGATCACCCCGTTACTGACACTGATTACCTCACAATCTCAACTGAGTGTCGGCCGATACAACAGAATCTGAAGCAGTAACTGGTTACCAACAGGCGCTTCTGCCATCATTCGATGAGCAGCAACCAGGGAATGGAACCGATCCGCCGTGAAACACGATTGTCATTATCACCCGAGCGAACCCGCCAAGTGGCACTGCGGGGAGTGCCAGATACACTACTGCAACCGCTGCATGCCGGATGCGCAGCCCAGCAAGCGCCATGCATTGTGCCCTCATTGCAGTAAGGCGATGCGATATCTGGGCGCTGCCACCGAAGTTGTGCCGTTCTGGCAGAGAATCGGCGCCTTTTTCCGATACCCTTTCCACACCGATCCGCTAATCGTGATTGCCATCTGCACGCTGGTGCCGGTACTGGCACCAGCCAATCTTATCGGCATGATTATCTGGCTGGTTCTGGCGCTGGCGCTGTTCAAGTACACATACGCGGTCATCAATTACACCGCCGAAGGGCATCTGAAGCCACCACCGATTGCTGTGGCATTTACCGGCAGCGGTTTTGGCATCGTGATTCTGCAGCTACTGGTATTCGTGCTGATGGGGGCACTGGTGGGCACTTCTGCCATGCTGGGCGGCCCCATTTTCATGCTGTTGGCGCTGGCTTTTGTGGTGCTCGCCCTGCCCGCCAGCATCATGGTGCTGGCCATGGAGCGCTCGGTGGGGCCGGCGGTAAACCCGTTAAACCTGGCGGTGCTGATTTCACGTATCGGCAGCCCCTACTTTCTGCTTTACGGCTACCTGATTCTGTTAACCGTGGCCTCCGGCGCTGCCCAGGATTTTGCCGTTACCCACTTTCCCCGTTGGGCCGCACAACCGCTGTCCGGGTTTCTGAACAGCACCTTCACGCTGATGCTGTTTCACATGCTGGGCTATCTTTTATTCCAGTATCAGGAAGAGCTGGGCTTCGCCTCCGACATTCAGGACGACGAAGACGCCACCGACAACCAGCACCGTGACCGAAGCACCCGCTTCGATGCCGATCTGGATATGAATCTGAAGGATGGCAACTACGACCGAGTACAAACCATGCTCAAGGAAGCCCTCAGGCAGGAACCCGGCAACGCTGCCCGTCTCGGCCAGCTGTACAAGTTGTTGACGGCCCGGAACGATACTGCCGAACTGTACCGCTACCACCCCAGATTGATGGCCTGGCTGGCCTCTGAGAATGATGGTGACGGTCTGGAGCGGTTATTGAAGCAGTTACTGGCGAAGGAACCAGCCTTCCAGCTGGACGATCCGGAACTGACGGTGCAATGCGCCGACACGCTTTACCGTTCGGGTCATTTCCGGGAGACACTGAGGCTGTTGCAGAATTTCCACAAGCGCTTTCCGGACAGCAATCAGCTCGCGCCGGCCTATCTGCTGGCTGCCCGGGCCCTGGCCAATGGCCTGCAACAGTGGGACAAGGCCCTCACGTTATTGCAGTTCATCAAGAAACGCTGCACCACTCATCCGATCCACAACCAGATTGATACCTGGCTGGAGCAGGCCGAACAGCACCAGCCTCTGAAAGGGCCCAGGGCAAGTTTCCAAGTTTCGGATTAGCCCGAAGCCTGCAGCAACTGGCGATAGTGGCTTGCCCTGGAAGCCATCTGCAATTTCTCGAATTCTGCGATCAGCAATCGGCAGGCTTCTTCAACCACTTCCGGTGGTGCCGCAAGGCGCAGGCGTTCAAAAGCTTTTTCTGCGGTTTTCATGTCCTGCTGTTTGAGGCTGGCGAAGAGCACACGGTTATGGTCATCCGCCGCAAGAGGTTGAAAAGGCTCGCCTTTATTCAGGTATTCCCGCCAGATCGACACCATTTTCTCCGGTTGCCGGCGGGCCAGAGTATCGGTCATCCATTCTCTGGCGCGATCCCGGTAGGCCGACCTGTCCGGCCGGAGTTTGGCCAACTGGTACAAATGCTCGAGCAGTATCGGCCGGTCCGGATAATTTTCGCGCAGGGCTTCGAACTGGCGTTGTGCAAGCTCGAATTCCATACGCCCGAGACTGGCCATGGCCTGGGCGTAAGAGGCGGTAAACCGGGCATCCTGTTCTTCCTGCTCTGGTTCGAAGAACGCTTCACGCACCTGTAGCCAGCTCTTGCCAAACAACCAGACCAGGCCGGCTCCGGCCAGCAATCCGCCAGCGTGTGCCATGTACGCGATACCGGTGGCACCGGCAAACCAGTAGTCGTAGATTTCCTTGCCGAGCCAGACCGGCAGCAGGGCCAGAGCCGGGGCGCGGAAATAATTGAAATAAACGCCAAGAAACACGAAGAAGCGAATTTTCTTCAGGCCGTAGATGGCCACATACATGCCCATCAGGCCGGATATAGAACCAGATGCGCCCACCAGCGGTACAGGGCTGCCAGCAGAGAAGCCGGTGAAGACCAGACCGGATAATGCCCCACACAACAGGTAAGCCGCCAGGTATCGGGCCGGCCCGAGTGCTTTTTCCACGGTAAAGCCCAGCAGAAACAGAAACACAAGGTTACCAATGATGTGGCCCCAGCCACCATGCAGAAACTGGTAAGTAATGAGGGTGTAGAGGGAAAGGTTATCGGGCACCAGCCCCAGCTGGTAAGCGCTTATCTGTCCAAGCCATTGCTGTTCAATGGTGCTACGGTGCTCCAGCCAGTAGCGGTGCTCGGCGGGTGCCCAGATCAGTTCGGCATTTTGCTGCAGGTACTGATAGAACCGCCGGTCTGTCAGCAGGGTAACCGCCTGCCAGAGCGCTTCATCGTTTTCCCGCAGTGAGCGGAATTTTTCCAGATCCTGGGTGCGCTGTTGATTGTCCTGAAAGCGGATTTCCCGTTCCAGGTAATCTTCGTAGGCCGGAGCTTCCAGGGCCAGCAGGTCGGTGCCCAGATACTGCTCCAGTGCCACCTGCATCTTTCGTTCGTCGTCGCCCTGATAGAACAGGAACACCAGCAGGCAGGCCAGCATAAGGCCCAGCGTTACCCAGGGAGGGCTTCGCCAGTCTACGGATTTCTCTGCAGGTATAATCAGCATGGATAGTTACCGATTGTCACAATTCATCCTTGAATGGCTGCCAGCCAGGCCCGGCTCACCGATCCTTCAGCCGTATACCTGCCAGACATTCCACAGCAACAGGATAGCCGCACAAAGAATGGCCAGCCAGGTCAGCAGAATACCGATCATGCGGGCTTTGTGCGGTTCCCCTTTACCGTTGATCATACCCCAGGCATGCAGAATACGGCCAACCACCAGGGCCATGCCGGTCCAGTAAATCAGGGTTGCTGAAACGCCATTGATCTCCGCAATACCCAACATGATCAGCCCGAGCGGTGCGTATTCAATCAGGTTGCCATGGGCACGAACGGCCGCTTCAAATTCGGGATCATCGGCAACGCCAAGACCCTGGCGGTATTTAATCCGGTATTTCACGACCTGGCCAGACAGAACCAACAGCAGCAGGCCGGTAACAGCCGCAAATACTGCAGTAACAGGTGCGATCATGCTGAAATCCTGTTGTTAAAAGTCCAGTTCATTGATTGATTCTCTAAACTGCAGGCATCTTTGCCGGCCTGCAGGCTGCCCTGTTTTTACCTGCGATTCAAGCAAGGCTGTCTACCGTTTCAGTCATCTGTTTGTGGCACCGGGCCATCAGTTCAGGAACGTCCCGCGCTGTCAGGTCGGCGGTTTCTATCGGCGGCAGGATATGAACCGGCACCGGCTTCCGGCGACCGGTCCAGTCCCGGGACTCCCCCCGATACGGCCCTGCACACACCAGAGTAATGGGGGCGCCGGCGGCAATAGCGGTATGAAAGGCCCCTTTTTTGAACGTACCCAGGCCCCGACCGCGGCTGCGGGTGCCTTCCGGGAAGACCCAGATACTCTTGTGCTCACGCACGATGGCATCGGTGGTCGCACGCATGGCGGCCACGGCTTTTTGCGAATGCCCGCGGTTGAGAATGATATTGCCGCCCAGCCAGAACACCTGGCCGAAAAACGGTGTCCATACCAGCGCGACCTTGCCCACTGTTACCGTGCGGGGTGGCAGCAGGTCCGCCATGATAAACAGATCGTCATTCTGCTGATGATTGGCAATCACCACGGTTGGTCTGTCCCATGGCATGTTTTCTGCGCCCTGCAGGGGCCGCTCCATGCCCAGGAAAAAACGTCCGGTCCGCGCAACCACCCGCCCCAGCAAACGGTTGTTATCCGGATTGAAAGGACGCGCCAGATACACCACCAGCGCCAACATGCAGATAATCGGCACGCTGGCCCACGCCAATACTTTTCTTAACACAGACATTCCGCTTCACTCACCTCACAATATTCTGGCGCACAAGTGTACGCTAAACTTTTCCGGCGGCAACCGGTTACGGGCCATCTGTGTGCCCACCGTAGCGCACGGGTGGGTATAACGCAGTTTACGCGCTATTATTCCGGCTACTCTAAAACAACAAGGACTTTATTTTGCGCACCGAAATGACCTCTCTGGACTTTCACCCCCTCCGGCAGGATCTTTATCAGGAGCTTCATTCGCGTCCGTTCCAGGTAATCCCTTCACACGCACGCATCACGCATATTGCCGTGCAAACCACCCCGGAACAGCGCAAGAAACAGTTCCAGCACCTGCAGCAGCTGCACCGGTTGTTGGGACAGCCCTGGCCGGAAGAAGAGGTGAGCTGTTACGAGCACAGTATGGGCCACCTGCGCATTCGCAGGGAAGTACATATGGAGTTTACGGCCTACACCTTCATCAACCTGGCAGAGTCCGGGAAAGATCCGTTCGCGGAGACGGGCCTGAGCCTGTTGCCGGATGGCTGGCTGAATGAGCTGGAAGGTACCGTCGTGGCCGCCTTTCATGTCGAGGTGCGGCCGTCTTCGGATGACGCCCGCAGCGAACTGGCGTTCATGCGCAAACACTTTGAGGGTATGCGTCTGGTAGGCAGCAGTCCCCAGGAAGGTGCAGCCCGGATACTGGGATCGTTCCAGCTGCACGGCGACGATTTCGGCCGCTTCATGGTACTCAACCACAAAATGTCCAACAGCCAGTTGGGGCGGCTGGTTCAGCGTTTGATGGAAATCGAAACCTACCGCCTGATGTCGTTGATGGCCCTGCCTCTGGCGCGGGAGATCTCCCCAGCCCTGAACAGCATGGATCAGCAACTGGCGGACATTACCCAGTATCTGGCCGATAACGAAAATCTGGACGAGCAGGAATTGCTGGCGAAACTCACCCACATTGCCGCAAGAATCGAAGCCTTCCGGGCCCATTCCACATTTCGTTTTTCGGCCACCCGCGCGTATCACAAACTGGTACTGACCCGGCTGGAAGAACTACGCGAAGACGAGCTCTCCGGTCACCTGACGCTCAACGAATTCATGACTCGCCGGCTGACCCCGGCGGTAGAAACCTGCGAAGCCGTGGGCCAGCGGCTGGAGGACCTGTCACGCCGGGTCGACCGGGCCTCGGAGATGATGCGCACGCGGGTGGATCTGGCCATTCAGAGCCAGAACCAGCAACTGCTCAGCTCCATGGACCGGCGTTCACGCATCCAGTTGATGATGCAACACACGGTAGAAGGCTTCTCGGTGGTGGTCATTTCCTATTACCTGATCAGTTTACTGAAACTGGCGATGGACGCAGTGCAGGAGTCCGGTGTCAGCTTCAACAAACCCCTGATCCTTGGCATTGCCATTCCTGTGGTGCTGACCCTGGTGTTTATGGGTGTACGACGTATCCATTATCGTTTTATTCGCATGGCCAAAAATCAGTAGCCGGCCTCAAACGAAGCGCGGGTCGCCAGCGTGCTGGCGATAGAACTGCTGAGCAGTCCGACCGTTGCGCACGCCCTTGCTGGTTGCGAAGCGTGCGGCTTCGATGTGCAGCTCATGGCGGTCCGCTACCGAGGGGAACAGCGCGTCTACCGCCTGCAGATAGATATCCTGAGAGAACGGATAGAACGATAACTGCAAGCCGAAACGGTCTGCCAGCGACACCTGCTCCTCGATAGCTTCGGCCGGATGCAGCTCGCCGCCGCGCATTTCACTGCTCACGTTGTCGTTCATGAATTCCGGCATCAGGTGGCGCCGGTTGGAGGTGGCGTACACCCGCACATTCTCCGGCGGCAGTTCCAGTGAACCCTCCAGCACACTCTTCAAGGCCTTGTAGCCGGATTCACCCACATCGAAAGAAAGGTCGTCACAGTAAATCACAAAGCGGAACGGCAAATCGCAGATGTCATCAACGATTTCCGGCAGGTTGACCAGATCGTCCTTGTCCACTTCGATCATCCTCAGGCCCTGATCCTGATAGCGATTCAGCAAGGCTTTGATCAGCGATGATTTACCGGTACCCCTGGAGCCCCAGAGCAAAGCGTTGTTGGATGGCTCACCGGCCAGAAAACGCTCGGTGTTACGGGCCAGCGCCTGTTTCTGTCGGTCAATGCCGGTGAGATCCTGCCAGCTTACCGGATCCAGCCGCCGGATGGCCCGCAGGCCGGAACGATGGCGACGCCAGAGCGCCGCAGGGTTCGATGACCAGTCAATCACGGTTTCCGTCACAAACGGCTCCTGTTCTGGAATTCATTTAAATGATAGCGGACACTGTATGTACCACCTGTGGCCATATTGGACTGTTTGAACACAGAGTCTGCAACTACAATAGAAAAACCGACAACACGGAAGCATTATTTTGCCAATCCGCCTGCCCATCACGCACTCGCGCCCGCCAGCCATTAACAGCCTGATTCTGGCGATTCTAACAACACTGGCACTGTTGCTGGTTGTTGCCCAGCAGGCCAGAGCGCAAGCCCAGCCACCCCACAACGTGACCATTGGCGTCGTTGCCGATAACGAGCCCTACACTTTTTTCGAAGGCCGCAAACCTACCGGTTTCTCCATCGATTTACTGCGGCTGGTGGAGAAAGCGGGCAACCTGGAATTCGATTTCCGGGCCGGCAGCTGGCCGGACATCTATGCCGCTTTCCTGCGCGGCGATCTGGACGCCATCGACGGCATTTCCTGGCGGCCGGACCGGGCACAGAAAATCCTGTTCACCGAGCCCTATCACACGCGCGAAATCTACCTGATGCAGGACAGCGACGAACCGTTGCCACAGGTACAGGCACTTGAGGATCTGGCGGATCTGCGAGTTGGCGTAGTGGAGGACATCTTCTACAGCAGCGAACTGCGCGACGCCGGCCTCAGTGTCAATGACTATGATTCCCTGCCCAGCCTGGTACGGGCACTGGCTTTTGGCTGGATAGATGTGGCGGTTGGCCCGAAACTGACTCTGGAATATCTGGCCAACCAGGGGGGCTTCCGCTTCCTGGAATTGCATGGGCCGGCGCCTCTGGAGCGTTTTGCCGGAGAAGATTTCCGCATCGGAGTCGGAATAGACAACCCGGCCCTGCTCGAACGGATTCAGAACGGGCTGAATGAGATCCCCCGGTCGCAGATCGACAACCTTCTGCAACGCTGGCAGGAATTCGGCGGCAATCACACCGCTACCTCTGGCAATCTGCCTCTTGACGCCCGGCAACAACAGTATCTGGGGAGCCTGGGGCCTGTACGGGTGGGGTTCATGGAAGACTATGCACCGTTCAGCTTTACCGATGGCGGTCGGGTACTGGGGCTCAGTGTTGATATCATGAACCGCCTGGCCGACCTGACCGGCATCCAGGTTCTTCCCGTTCAGGGGCAGTGGCCGGAATTGATCGAGATGCTGAGAAACGGCGACATCGATGTACTGGCCAACATGTCGTATAGCCCGGAACGGGAGTCTCTCGCACGTTTTACCGAGCCCTACCACGTAATCCCGAATGTGGTGTTTACCCTGGATGAAAACCTCTCTTATGAAAACCTGAAAGATCTCAGCGGTTACCGGATTGCCCTGGGCACAGGGATCTATTACGAAGATACCGTTCGCCGGATACTGAATGACAACACCCCTGTGTCTGCATTCAACGCTCAACAGTCCATGTTCCAGGCGCTCACCAATGGCAATGTGGATGTGGTGATTACCGCATTGCATTCCGGCAATTACTGGATCCGGCAACAGGGTATCAGTGGCGCGCGGATCGCCGGCGAACTGAAACTGCCGGGCATGGAGGGTGAGGATCTGCGTTTTGGCGTGCGTCCGTCGCTCTCTCCGCTGGCTGACATCCTCAATCAGGGGCTCGCCAGCATAACCCCCACCGAAGAACGGGTTATCGAAAACCGCTGGCTGGGTGCCAGCCAGTCGGCCCCGGCTAACGGCGACGTGCATTGGACCAAAGAACAGCAAAACTGGCTGGACCAACGCAACCGGGAAATTTCCATCTGTGTCGATCCTGACTGGATGCCATTGGAGGGGGTTCGTGATGGAGAGCATGTCGGCCTTGCCGCGGATGCGCTGGATCTGTTCAGCGAGCGGGGTAACCTGAATTTTCGACTGGTGCAAACAGCCAGCTGGTCGGACACAGTGCAGGCGGCCAGAAACCGACGCTGCGATTTGTTTCCTCTGGCTATGCAAACGCCGGATCGCCTCAGTTACATGGACTTCACGTCACCTTATCTGGAAGTGCCCAACGTGGTACTGGGCCGCATCAACACCCCTTTTATCCAGCGCCTGGCCGATCTGGAGGAACAACCGGTAGGCATTGTGGAAGGGTATGCTTTTGCTGAACTGCTCCAACGCCGGACCCCGTCATTGAACCTGGTCACCGTGAGCTCTGAACAGGAAGGCCTGCGCCAGCTGCAAAACGGCGAGCTGGCTGGCTATATCACCACGCTGGCAACGGCCAGCTACTACATGGAATCACTCGGACTGGCCGACCTGAAAGTGATCGCCCGCGTACCTGCAGACTGGTCTTTGTCTGTTGCCACCCGCAATGACGAACCCATGCTGCAAAGCATTATGCAAAAACTGGTCACCAGCCTGACCGCGGAAGACCGGGAACAACTGCAGCGCACCTGGCAAAACTTCGAAATAAAACAACAGATCGACTACACCCTGCTCTGGCAGATTCTGGCTGTGGGCGGTCTGATTACCGCCCTGCTGGTCTACTGGAACCGTAAGCTCGGCCGCCTGAATCGCGAGCTGGCCACAGCCAACGCGGCGCTTTCCTACCTGAGCGTGACCGATAACCTCACCGGACTGGGTAATCGCACCTACTTTGATCGCGAATACCCAAAAAGCTTCCAGTGGTGCCAGCGCCACCAACAGGGTTTTGCTGTCGCCATGGTGGATGCCGACCTATTCAAGCAGATCAACGACACCTGGGGCCATGACATCGGCGACCAATGTCTGAGCACCCTTGCCGATATAATGCGCCAACATTTCCGCCGTGACACCGACCGGATGGCCCGTTTCGGTGGTGAGGAATTTGTGATCTTTACCAGTTATCGCGATATCTCCGACATCACCGATCGCCTGGAAGATTTCCGGAAAGCCATTGCAAACCAATATAATGGGGAAGAAGCAGAAGCCGTCAGCCTGAGTGTGAGTATCGGCCTGGCCTGGGGCGTGCCCACCCCGGACAGTTCAGCGTCCGAATTTCTGCGTCTTGCCGATCAGGCGCTTTACCGGGCGAAGCACAAGGGCCGCAACCGGCTGGAGCGGGCAAGAGTCAGTACGGAGGCGCAAAACCAGACTACGAAATAGACTCTCTGGCAGGTAGTTCAGTCAATGGTTTGCCGTTCCGGTTCATCGTTACGAACTCTCAGATAACTGGCAAACCTTGGCAGGCCGGTGGCTGTGTGCCCGCGATAACGGAAAGTCACCACAGCGCCAACCGGTGGTGGATTCCGGCGTTCGGAATCGCTGAAACCGGTACCAATACGAAATTGCCTGCCATTGTCGAGACGTCCTTTCGGTTCCCGGAGTCACAAGCCCTGTCACCCCGGGAGCATTACTTAGCTGGCCTGTGCGGCCTCGTAATCACGAACCATCGTGTAAAGCTTGTCCTTGAGATTCAGACGAACCTTTTTACGCTCTTCCAGGTACTCATCGGAAGTGTGCTCCGCACCGGTTTCAATGCGATGCACTTCGTGATCCACCTCGTGGTATTCCTCGAACATCTTCGCAAAGTGGCTGTCTTTCATCTTCAGCTCGTGAATGGTGTCTTTCGATTCCGGCATTTCGTGCAGCAGATCGTGTTTTTCCAGAGACATGTCCGGTTTTCTCCTTGGGTTTTGAATACAGGTACACCCTCTCACTCTAGATGGGTCTGTGTCATCCCCGTTTGATCAGGGTCAATCCCTGTGTCGCCTCCACCAATGGTCTGCCGTCATGCCCTTTGCAGCCGTAAAACGTTTGTCATACCATGCGCGCACTATTACAACAACAAGCAGTCAGAAGAGTTTATACCATGGGAATCAGTGAAGCCCTCGAACAGTCACGCCCGGGCATGATCAAGGAAGTCGAGACCGCGATTAACCAGCGCCAGCTGAACCACCGCACGCAGCAAACCTATCTGCACTGGATCACTCGCTTTGTACTGTTTCATGGCCTGAAAGATCCGGATGAACTGGCCGACGAAGACCTACAGCAGTTCCTGGCCTATCTGAAAGACAGAATCCCCCTCTCTCGCGCACGAATGAACCAGGCCAGTCAGGCTCTGGCATTCTTCTACGAGGATGTGCTGAAAAAGCCCGCCATCGGCAATACCGCCGCCGCCTGAGCAAAGCAGCACCACTCCACGCGCCGGTCGTAATCCGCGGATGTCCGTCACACCGGTTTCCGGCCTCCCGCCGGAGCTTACCAGAACGCCTTGGGCCGTCATCCTGCTTCGTAGGCTATCCGGTCAATTTCCCACACTTTTGACGAATCTGGCGTCTTCACCACAACTTCCTCCCCCACCTGTTTTCCAAGGCATGCTTTTACCACGGGAGCGTGAACAGAAACGTAGTCCTTTTTGCCGTATATCTCGTCGGAACCAACGATCCTGAACGTCAGTCTGGTGTCATTCTCATCCACCAGAGTAACCCAGGCACCAAAGAAAGCCTTTCCCTCCTGGGCCGGGCTGTACTCCACCACCCGAAGTTTCGACAGCCGGTTTCGCAGGAATCTTACCCGCCGGTCGATTTCCCGGAGCCTTTTCTTGTTGTACTGATAATCTGCGTTTTCAGAACGGTCGCCCAGGCTCGCTGCCCACTGAACCTTCCTGGTAACTTCTGGTCGTTCCTTCCGCCAGAGATCGTCCAGCTCCTGCTGGAGCTCAGCATATCCTGCTGGTGTAATAACGTTAGTATCCATAAAAAAACCCCGTGAGTAACGGGGTCAAGGCTAGCGCTGTGCTGGAGGGGGAGGCAAGCTAATTGACTGCCTGCCTCCGAATCTACACACTTCATTGTCCACAATCGGAATTACCACGCGGTGGCCCGGAAATTACGTTTTCGAAAGAACGGAGACTCAACCAGATGACCAAAAAGGGACTACAGAACCTGGCGCTTCAGGGTATCGATGCCCTCGGCTACAGGCTCGACGACCTGGGCGTTACCAACCGGCTCAACCGCCATAACCTTGCAGCGCTCGTGATGATCTGGCAATGGCGCTTACAGGGAGAAAAAAATCGCGCTGAAATCCGGCTACAGCGTTATCGGCGCCGGGCCGAGCCGTTTTTTCAGAAAGTCCCTGCGTTACGCCATAAACAATAATGGCTCAGGCGTCTTTGCCGCTCTGTGGGTCGTCCTCTGAGGATTCCTGACGGGTCGCCTTGATCCGCTTCCCGGCACCGGTATAGGCCGGCATACGCACCGTCACGGCCAGCCCCGGGTTGTCTTCACTCTCCCGGGCGTCACTCAGCAGAATCTGCCCCTGATGAATTTCGGCCACGGCACTCACCAGACTCAATCCCAGCCCGTTACCCGGCAGCGACCGGCTCTTACCCACACGATAGAAACGCTGGAAAACCTGGTCTTTTTCGTCATCCGGAATCCCGATGCCGGAATCCCGCACCTCGAAAATGGCGGTGGTACCGTCCAGACGCACCACAACTTCAATCAGGCCATGCTCCGGCGTGTACTTGATGGCATTGTCGATCAGGTTGCTTACCATCTGGAACAGGAGATCCCGGTCACCTTCGATCATTACACCGGATTCCAGTGACTGGTGGAATTTCTGCTCTTTGTCCTCGGAAAGCGCCTCGTAAAGTTCACAGGCATCGGTGACCAGTTCGTCCAGCGCGACGACTTTCATGTCGGCCGTATTGCCACGGGTTTCCAGCCGTGCAATGCGCAAGAGCGCGTTGAATGTGGCCAGCAATTGATCGGCTTCTGCCACAGCCCGGCCGACATGCTCGCGGGCCTCATCGTTATCGACCGTGATCAGGGTGTTTTCCAGCTGATTACGCAGCCGGGTCAGCGGCGTGCGCAAATCGTGGGCGATGTTGTCCGAAACGTGGCGAATGCCTTCCATCAGATACACAATGCGATCCAGCATCTGGTTCAGGTTATCCGCCAGCTGGTCGAAATCGTCGTCGGTGCCCCGGGTGGGAATCCGCAGAGAGAGATGGCCGTTCATGATCCGGCGGGAGGTATTGTTGATCACTTCAATGCGCCGGGTGGTACTCCGGCTCATCAGAAAACCGCCTAGCAAAGCCAGAGCCAGGGTTATCCCCATGCCCCAGTTGATGGCTCCCTCAATCAGTTTCTTCAGGTTGGTCAAGTCGTCAACATCGCGACCGACCAGCAACCGAAGCCCGCCCTGCACCTCAAAAATACGGGCGCGGGCCAGACGCTCGGGCCCGGCCCAGCCCACAGAATTGTTGAGGGTAAAATTGATCCAACCACTTTCCGACGAGCGACTGCCCTCCGGCCAGGTTTCCAGGTTGCCGGCCAGTTTCAGAGAGTCGTCGGTGGTAAGCAGATAGAGAGATTTGGCATTCGGGTCCCGTGCCACCCGCTCACGAATGATCGTGATCAGGCCATTAACCCCGCCGCTGCGATACTGCTCCGCGAGACCGGCGATTTCCGCCTCAATGGTCTCATCGGTCTGGGCCGTCATGAACCCGGCGGTGCGCCAGTAGATGAACGCCAGCAGTATGAATACTGAGGTGGCGAACACCACCATGTACAGCAGAGCAAGCTGGAACGAAGACGTCCTGAGCTGACTAAGCAGTTTCACGCAGCATGTATCCCGCACCCCGGATGGTCTGCAGCAGAGGCGTATCGAATTCCTTATCGATTTTCGCCCGCAGGCGACTGATGTGTACATCGATCACGTTGGTCTGGG
>JAVLAV010000050.1:0-255 GCA_031580735.1 Marinobacter sp. | reverse complement strand
AAAATGATAGTCCCAGACCTTTTCCAGCAACATGGTGCGAGTGACTACCTGGCCGGCGTTGCGCATCAGATACTCCAACAGCCGGAACTCCCTGGGCTGGACATCAATGTTCTTGCCCGCGCGCTTGACGGTCCGGGCCAGCAGATCCATCTCCAGATCCGCAACCTTGAGTACCGTTTCAGTTTCCGGCGTCTGGCGATTACGACGAATCAAAGACTCCATCCGCGCCATCAGCTCGTGAAACGAAAACGGCTT
>JAVLAV010000004.1:0-67498 GCA_031580735.1 Marinobacter sp. | reverse complement strand
GATCAGCACGTTTTTCCATTCCTGAACCTGGGTTTTGAAATCGCTCAGAACATCCCGGACCTGCATGGCCTGAGTCATTTCCCGGCTGATGACCTGGTCGTACTCCTCCTGCGTGCTCAGGGATTTACTGAAGTAAACGCCGGCAACCACGGCAATCAACAGGTTGGCCAGTACAACGATGGTAAGAATGCGATTCAGGATACTTTTGAAAAACCAGCGCATGAGCAGGAATCCTGTTGTAAACGTGGGTGGAGCGGTATGATTCGGGCAATTCCGGAAGGCGGTGTTTTTTTGTCGCCTGTATGTTTCTATCGGCCGTCATTCTCCATGCTGAACCCTCTGACTGAAATTTATCGCGACCAGTGGCTGTTGGCGGTGCACAAGCCCGCGGGGCTTCTGGTGCATCGCAGCCCCATCGACAAACACGAAACCGAGTTTGCACTGCAGTACGCGCGGGCGCTCAATGGTGGCGAGCATGTTTACCCAGTGCATCGGCTGGATAGACCGACCTCCGGTGTGCTGCTGTTTGCCCGTGACCCGGACACCGCCCGGATAGTCGGGCAGGCGATGATGGCCGGCGAGGTTTCGAAAACCTATCTGGCCATGGTGCGGGGCTGGACGCCGGAATCAGGGGTTATTGATCATCCGTTGAGGGAAGAGCCGGAAGATCGTCGGAAAAGGCATCAGGCGCAGCCGGTACGGGAAGCGGTGAGCCGCTATCGAAGGCTGGCGATCACCGAATTACCGGTGGCCATCGAGCGCTATCCCACCAGCCGCTATAGCCTGGTGGAGTTAACACCGGAAACCGGCCGTAAACACCAGTTGCGCCGGCACATGAAGCACATCAGCCACCCGATTATCGGCGATGCCAACCATGGCCGTGGGCGGCATAACCGTTACTTTGCCGAACGTTTTGGCGAGGGCCGGTTGATGCTGGCCGCCACGCACCTGGTGCTTAACCATCCGGTCACGGGTGAGCTTGTATCCCTGTACGCGCCCCCGGAAGACAGCTTCAGAAAAGTGCTTTCCCTGTTCGATGATATCCACGAAGACTGGCATGCCTGGCTGGCAGGTAATTGAAATTCATCATGTTCGGTATTGACTGAAATCACTGTTAATAGCATGCGCCCGGCTTTAAGCTGGAATCTAAACTTCGACACGGAATAGCTAATGGATCTCGTGGAACCTGTCGTCCGCGTCTTTCTCGGCATCTTTTTTCTGATGATTGGCTTGCAGTTTTCTGCTCGCACGCTGGGGCTGTATCAGCGGATGGGTTTTTCCCACATCAATTACGGTGCCCGTGGCAAGGCCACCTGGTGGCACCGGCATACGTTCAATGTGTTCAGGGCGGCAATTCTTCTGATCTGCCTGGTTCGAATCGGCGTGGATATTGATCCATGGCTGGGCGTTTTCCCCTGGCTTTATCAATGGCCGGTGCTGCTGGCAGGAATGCTGGTTTTAATGGTGTCGTTTACTGCGGTGAATTATCTGCAGGCATACATGCACGACGACTGGCGCTCGGGCATTGATGAGCATCACAGAGAGGGGAAACTGGTGACCGAAGGCCCCTTTGCCCGCAGCCGGAACCCGCTGTTTCTGGCGGTGATGACGGGGCAGCTGGGGTTCTTTCTGGCATTGCCGAGCGTGTTCACGCTGGTGTGTCTGATAGTGGGCGTGCTGGTGATCACCCGGCAGGCCAGGGAGGAGGAAAAAGCCCTGGCGCACCAGTTTGGCGAAGGCTACGAGGAATATCGCCAGCGGGTGCCCCGCTGGCTGTAGCTGTCCGGCCCGATCTTCTTGCGGATTACTGGCTCTTGCTGCGCGCTTCTTTGATTACATCGTAGGCGTGGCTGATTTCCCGGGTGCGCTCTTCCGCCATTTCCCGCATGCTTTCCGGCATGCCCCGACCGGCAAGTTTGTCCGGGTGGTTCTCGCTCATCAGCTTGCGGTAGACCTTTTTGATTTCGGCATCCGATGCTTCCGGCGATACGCCCAAAACCTTGTAGGCATCGTCTATCTGCTGCGTTGTTGAGTAGTTGCTGGCACCGCCTGCCTGGCCGGCGTGAGCACCACGCAGCATGGCTTCAAGCTGGTCAACCTGGCTTTCCGGCAGGCCCAGCTTGCGGGCAATATGCACCAGCATTTCATGCTCTGCCGGGTGTACCTGGCCGTCAGCGGCTACTGCCGACACCTGAACCTGCAGAAACATCTGCAGGAAAGAGGGCTGCCGGCCTGAGGCCTGAATAAAGCGGTCCAGTTCGGCGTCGAGGTCGAAATCATCGGACTTGCCCCGGTTGAACGCCGCTTTGGCCATGGTTTTCTGGGATTCGTTCAGGCGGAAGCGCAGAAACATGGCCTCGGCCATGTCGATCTCATCCTGAGTGACCTGCCCGTCGGCTTTGCATAAAGCGCCCATCACCGCGAATACAGATTCGATAAAGCCGGACTGGAGGTTTTGAAGCCGGTTGATCAGGCGGTTCTTCATGCGTTTGAACAGAAACGCCCCGAGCGCGGCGCCGATCAGAAATCCGGGGAAACGGCCAAAGGCGTAACCGATCATCCCGCCAATAAATATTGCGAACAGCATCCAACAGTCCTTAACAGCTTGAAATTGTGTAACTATACGGGTTTTTGTTCAGGGCTTCATGAACAGGCTTTCATCGACCGCGCCCATTTTCGATCATTAAAGGCATAAGTGCGAGTGCTTTGGTAGCCTGTCGGAACAGAAAACGGGTAAATCAGGCTCGAATCCTGCGAGACCTGCAAGAGGGTATGGCGCTATGACATTCGACTTGTTTGAAGATGACCGCCCGGAAAGCTGGTCTGAGCGCATTGGCGACGGTGTTGTGGTGCTGCGTCGGTTTGCGAGCGTGCCGGCTCCGGCGTTACTGAAAAGCATCGACGAAATTGCCCGACAGGCCCGGTTTCGCCAGATGGAAACGCCCGGTGGTCATACCATGTCTGCGGCCATGACCTGTTGCGGCGAATGGGGCTGGGTAACGGATCGCAGTGGCTACCGCTATCAGCGGGAAGACCCCGAGACCGGCGCCTCCTGGCCGGACATGCCGGAAGCATTCATGAGCCTGGCCACCGAAGCCGCCGAGACAGCAGGCTTTCGTGACTTCCAACCCGACGCCTGCCTGATCAACCGCTATCAGCCCGGGGCCAAAATGGGGCTGCACCAGGATAAAGACGAGCAGGACTTTTCCCGGCCCATCGTATCGGTCTCTTTGGGGCTACCCATCGTGTTTCAGCTGGGCGGCAAGAGGCGCAGCGATAAACCACTGCGTATTCTGCTGGAACATGGCGACGTGGTGGTCTGGGGTGGGCCGGCCCGGCTGAACTACCACGGCGTGTTAACCCTCAAGCCGGGGGACCATCCTTTGACGGGTGCCTGCCGTTACAACATCACCTTCCGCAAAGCGCGCTGAGAAGCTACTGAAACCAGGCAACCAGCAACCCTGCCGCCAGCGACAACACCATGGGCACCGCCACCAGCAGGCCAGTCTGGCGATTGCCTATGCTCCAGGCCATGCCGGATTTCACCAGATTATTCACCGCCGCTGCGATAACAATACCCAGTACAGCAGTACCCATTGCCAGGTTTTCGTTGGACATACGGGTAAGTGAAAGCGTGATGGCATCCACGTCGGCCACGCCAGAGGTGGCGGCCAGGGCATAGATACCGGCATCGCCGAAGGCATTCTTGAGGAATTCGCCAAGCAGCAGAATACCGGTAAGCAGCACGCCGAATACCAGCGCTGAGGACAGATCGAGAGGATTCTGGCTAAGGCTTGGCTGACTGACTTCTGCCTGGCGTGAATGTTTCCGCCAGATATAGAACGCCGGGCCGTATAAAAGCAGTGTCATTATCGCCACCGGCCATATCAGGCTGGGCAGCAAGGCGGAGTTGATGATCAGGCAATAGATCAGAATGCGCGGAAACATGGTGCCGCAGGCAATCAGAATGCCGGCGGCGAACTGGGGGCTGAAGTCCTCATTCCTGGCGGCTTGCCGGGAGAAATGCAGAGTCAGCGCGGTGGAGGAACTGAGCCCGGCAAACAGGCTGGTGAACAGAATGCCTTTGCGGGCGCCGGCCACCCGTATGGCAAAATAGCCCACGAAGGAAATCGAGGCGATCATCACCACCATGTACCAGATTTCCCGCGGATTTAGCACGCCGCCCGGGCCCATCTTTTCGTTGGGCAGTAACGGCAGCATGACCACCGAAATCAGCAGTAATTTCAGGGCGGCATCCAGCTCATGGGATTTGAGCTTCTGGATCCAGCCGTGGATTTCGGCTTTGTTGTCCAGGATCATGGCGGTAACAACGGCGGCGGCAGTGGCAATCACCGGATCAACCGCCACCGCAATGGCCCCGAAGCAGAAGGTCAGCACCATGCCGACCAGGCCGGTGATGCTGAAATTCCGGATATGTGCCAGGCGTTCGCTGTAGGCCACCAGCCCCATGGCGACAACGCTGATTAGCAACACCGGGAAAGCCCATACCGTGACCTCCGCGGCCAGAATCGCGGAAATGCCGCCCAGCAGGCCGACCAGAGAAAACGTGCGTATGCCGGCGATGCGTTCGCCGGATTTCTGTTCCCGGGCATCCCAGCCCCGCTCCAGCCCGATGATCGCGCCCAGCAACAGGGCGATGGCCAGATGGAAGGTGGTCTGGTTGTTCGTCAGGAACTGACTGGCTACATCATCCATGCAGGCATTCTCCGGATAGTCAGGGTTCGCAGGTTACTGAAGTTTCGGGCACTATACTGAAAAATGCGCCATAGCAACGAAATAACAATTTCAGATGTCACAATAACAAGCATAGCGAATCCAAGGCGAGGTGAAGATGTTGCAAATAGTGTCCTGCATTGATGATTCCCGTGCCGCGCCGGCAGTGTGTGACTATGGCGCCTGGGCCAGCCGGCATACGGACGCTCCGTTGGTGCTGCTGCATGTTCTGGATGAAGAGGGCGCTCCCTCCGAGCCGGATTTGGCCGGGAACATTGGCCTTGGCAGCCGGGAACAGCTACTGGAGGAACTGACAGAGCTGGACCGGAAGCGCGCTAAGCTGGCACGAGAGCACGGCCAACACCTGCTTGAGAAAGCGGCGGAACGCGTAAAAAGCGGCGGCCTGACAGACGCCGTCAAGCGCCAGCGGCACGGCACCCTGACCGAATCGGTTCTGGCCCTGGAAAAAGACACCCGCCTGTTTGTGATGGGCCTGCACGGTGAGAGCAGTTCTGACCGGGATTTGCATCCCGGCGGCCAGCTAGAGACGGTGATTCGCAGCGCCCACCGCCCGATATTGCTGGTGCCGGATGAATATACCGAGCCCAAAAGCGCCATGGTGGCCTTCGATGGCAGCGAAGCGGCTTTCAAAGGGGTGGAGCTGATTGCCCAAAGTCCCGTGGTGAAAGGCATGCCCCTGCATCTGGTGATGGTGGGCGCTGATACCGCTGACCGCTGGGAGCAGTTGAAGCAGGCCGAGAAAATGCTGGCCGGGCTCGGCGTGGAAATCACCCTGGCGATTCGGGCTGGTGATGTAGAGCCGGCTTTGCACGAATACCAGGACGAACATGATATCGATATGTTGTTGATGGGTGCTTACGGCCACTCTCGCATTCGCCGGTTTTTTGTCGGCAGTAACACCACCAATATGTTAAAAACCGCGCAGAAGCCGATAGTGATTCTGCGCTAGCGGAGGGAAATCATGGGGTGGCCTGGCTACAGGGCGATGCTTGCGCGCAAACTGATCACCCTGGTGCTGGCAACCCTGATGACGGGTTGCTCCAGCGCCTTGAAGCCAATTGACCATGAACAGGATTCGGGAGGCACGCCGGTGGCCGGGTCTTTTATTCTGGAGCAAAGCCAAAAGCACCTGAACGCCGACAACGGCCAGTCGGCTTTTGCCTTGCTGGACACGGGCCGCGATGCCTTCCTGGTGCGCGCTGCGTTGATAGAAGCCGCCAGTGAGAGGATTGACGCCCAGTATTACATCTGGAACAACGATGCCACCGGCCGGTACCTGGCAGGCCGTCTGTTAGCGGCTGCCGACAGAGGGGTAAAGGTTCGGCTGTTACTGGATGATATCAACGTGGCCGGCCAGGATTCGCTGTTCGCAGCCATGGACACCCACCCGAACATTGAAGTGCGTATTTACAACCCGGTTCGCGCCCGAAGCGGGGTGGGGCGCCTGTTCTCTCTGGCGGCCAATTTCGACCGCATCAACCGCCGCATGCACAACAAGAGTTTTGTGGTGGATGGCCATGTTGGCATTACCGGCGGCCGGAACATTGGTGACGAATACTTCGACGAAGATCCGCAGAAGAACGCCCGGGACCGGGATGTGATGGTACTGGGGCCTTTGGTCGATGACATGTCTGACAGCTTTCTGGCCTATTGGGGTGACGCCTGGGCCTACCCGGTTAACCGTCTCTACCAGGGCACGGAGGCCGAATTCACGAAAATACTGGACCGCCTGAACGAGGAAACCACTGGCCCCCTGAGCTTACACGCCGACCCGCCGCGCGAAAGGCCGGCAGTAAAAAAGCTGCTTGAGCCATGGTTTGCAGACATGACCCAGGCGCCGGGCGAACTGGTGTTCGACCCTCCCCCGGAAGACCCCGAAGCCCCCGCTGATACCTCGAAGCCCACCGCAAAGGCCCTGTACCGGTTGGTCGACTCTGCTCACTCGGAAATCCTGATTGAATCGGCCTACCTGATTCTGGCGGATAAACAGCTGGCGGAGTCAGTGGGGTTCAGCAACCCGGACATTTCAGTGCGTGCGCTGACCAATTCCCTGACCACCAACGACCTGCTCACCAACCATTCCGGCTACGCACGCTGGCGAAGGGAAATGCTGGAACACGGCATGGAATTGTACGAACTGCGCCCGGATTCCCCCGCCTGCCGGCGCTGGGTGGCAGAAGATATAGCTTGCCAGCGCGGAGGCGTAACCCTGCACTCCAAAGCCGTGGTGTTTGACCGGGAGACCCTGTTCATCGGCTCGTTCAACGTAAACCTTCGGTCGATCTACCTGAATGGCGAGACGATCCTGATTATCCACAGCCCGGAAATGGCACAAACCGTAGCCGACGACATTCGCTACGCCATGGCGCCAGAGAACAGCTGGCAGGTGAGCCTGGATGAGAACAATGACCTGATCTGGCAAGCAGGGGAGGAAAGCTTTGATCATGAGCCGCAAGTGGGGCTCTGGACCAGAATGAAGTCCCGTTTTCTGTCCTGGCTGCCTATTGAGAAGTATTTTTAGTTTGCAGGCTTGTGTTGGGTGGAATGCGGACTCTAATGCATGGGCTGAGTGCTATCGCTTTTGCGATACGCATTGAGACTACCTCCGGATTGTTGCTGAGTCGTTTCTTTAGAGCGAGGGCGCATTGACGCGTTTGCTAGCGGCAAACACGCTCCGCCCCAGCCACTGCCAGAGGTCCCGGGAATCCTGCGTGCTGCCACGGACAAGCAGCCGGCGCGCCTGTTGCTCGGCATCCGGGTCACTGTCGCCGGTCCAGATTTCAGTCAGGCTGGCAACGCTGGCCTCTACCACCAGGGTCAGTTCATGGCCCGGGTCTTCACGGCACAGGTCGATTTCTCCATTGGCAACCACCAGCCACCAGTGTCGCTCCCGGTGCCGGGCATCATTCAGGAAAAAGTGGATGACCACCCTGCGGTCAGCGGGGAATTCCTCAATATTTGCGAAACGGCGGATATCCCACATCAGGAAGCCGGCATCGAGCTGATTTGCCTGCAACCGGCTGCCAATCCATCTCGCCCCCCAGTGACCAATGGCCAGGATGATCGGGCGCAACTCCTCACCGGCCGGTGTAAGCACATACTCCTGGTGACTGCCCTCCTGCACCCGCTGAAGCACGCCCACTTCCTCAAGCTTTTTCAGGCGCTGGGCCAGAAGCGTTGCCGACATCCGCGGCAAGCCCCGCCGGATCTCGTTGAAATGGGTGCTGCCGCACAGCAGCTCCCGTATCACCAGTGGTGTCCATCGTTCCCCGAGTATTTCCGAACCTCGGGCGACGGTGCAAAATTGTCCATAGTTGGTCATGAGCTTTGGCTCCCTGGGCAGCGTTTGTGCCCCGATCTTTCATCCTAGTCCTTTCCAGTGTCGCTGGCGCTCCATTTTCTGGACTATCGCCCATACCTGTTTGGGCGGATAGTGATTCTGGAAGCCACTGATAAGGGGAACGACGTGATCAAGCTTGCCATCGTTCAGGAACCTCCGGTCTTTCTGGACCGGGAAAAGACCATCGAAAGGGCGGTACAACTGGTACAGGATGCCGCCAATCAGGGAGCCCGGCTGATCGTATTTTCGGAAGCCTTCATTCCCGGCTATCCCGCCTGGATATGGCGGCTGAAACCAGGCGGTGACTGGGGATTGTCGGAGCGGTTGCACGGGCGCCTGCTCGACAACGCTGTCCAGCTGGGCTCCAACCAGTTGCGCCCGCTGCTGGCGGTTGCCAGAGAAATGCAGGTGACCATCGTATGCGGCATCGACGAGCGCGACGAAGACACCAGCCGGGCCACCCTCTATAACTCGGTACTCACCATCAGCCCCGAGGGTACGGTGCAGAACTGCCACCGAAAACTCATGCCCACCAACCCGGAACGCATGGTATGGGGGTTCGGCGATGCCAGCGGAATGAAAGTGGTCGACACCCCCGTTGGCCGGGTGGGGTCACTGGTGTGCTGGGAAAACTATATGCCACTGGCGCGCTACGCGATGTTCGCACAGGGCATCGATATCTACATCGCGCCCACCTACGACAGCGGCGACCGCTGGATTCGCACCCTTCAGCACATTGCCAGGGAAGGGGGCTGCTGGGTGCTTGGAGCGGGCAATGTGCTGCGTGCGAGCGACCTGCCTGCGGACTTTCCGGAAGTCGACCGCTTGTATCCGGACAAGGAAGAATGGATCAACTCCGGTGATTCATTAGTTATTTCACCCGCGGGGGAAATCGTAGCCGGTCCCCTGCGTCAGGAAACGGGGCTGTTGTTTGCGGACATTGATGTCAGCGAAGTGAACGCGGCAAGGCGCAGTCTGGATATCGTCGGCCACTATTCACGGCCAGACATATTTTCACTGCAGGTGAACACCCGGCAGCAAAGGCCGGTGAGTTTCAATGAATAGGGGGCGGTGTGACGGAACCAGTACCGAACACCCTTCCATGGGGCTGACGGATGTCTATGCCGGAATCATTCCGGAGCTCCCGTATCAACCGGGGGTGCATGTTCATTATCAGGAGGCTGTACTGCGAATCCGGGATTGCGTTCCAAAACTGAAGGATGTGCCTACGGGAATGGGCGGGAGTGGTGAGGAGGTGGCCGAGTAGCGGCGCAATCGGGACGGAAAATAAATCTGTCCCGATTTTTTTGAGGCACTCTCGCCTTCGGCCAACTGGTGCGGGATCTGCCAGGGTGCGCAGGCAAACATAAAGGCGACCCTACCAAAAAACCGTGGGGCGACTTTCCGGCACTCTATCCTGCTGTACCGGATGTATAATAGAGGCTTACCGAAGGGCGGGTGAGCTTCACTGTCCGCCCGAAGAGCGGCCTCGAGACCTGATTCAACATGGGGAAAGACGACTCTGAAATACACAGCGGCATACTGTGCCCACTGAATACGCCCCGTTTCGTCTGCGATGAAATGCTGCGGGGCCTGGGAGAGTGGCTGCGAGTAGCGGGTTACGATACTCATATGCCTGAGGAAGGCACTGAGGACCGGGACGTGCTTGCCATGGCGGCAGCGGACAACCGCTGGCTGGTCACCCGTGACAGGGAGTTGATTCTTCACCGGAACGGCCCGCAGCATGTGCTTCTGCTCACCAGTGACGGCCAGACGGACAACATCAGGGAGCTCACCACCAAGCTCAACCTGGACTGGCTTCACGCGCCTTTCTCCCGCTGCAAACGCTGCAATACCCCCTTCCACAAAGGCCCGCTACCCGGTTCGTCGGCACCCCCGGAGGCCGGCCAGCAGGGGGTGCTTCACTGCCCGAAGTGCCGACAGACCTACTGGAAAGGCAGCCATGTAAAGCGCATGCGGAAAAGGCTGGAGGAATTTAACCGCTGGCGCAGAGCATGCGCTTCAGGGGCTTAAACGCTGCACGCTGATCGATTGGGATTCTCTTTGGTGGGTGCCTGTCCCGGTGGCTTCGTGATAACGGTCCGCTAATGTGCGCCGCCTGCGGCGTCACCATTTAGCGGCTTGTTAGCAGATTCTGCCTGAAGGCGCTCCACCAGCCACACCTTGATGATCGATTGGCGCGTAACTCCGTAGCGCGCAGCCTCACGGTCCAACGACTCCACAACCCAGGCCGGGAAGTCGACGTTGATTCGCTTTTGCTCCTGATTAATGCGGCGAGCAGAGGACAGGTCCAGGTCATCAACAATGTCTTCCTGACCTTCCTCAAATTTTTTATCGAAGTCTTTAGCTTTCATAGAGCTAATCCACTGATTTTGCGCGGATCTCTAGCAGGTATGAATCTTTCCACAGCGCTTGGGCAGCAACAAAATCGATACCGTGCTTGTCCAGAGTGGCCTGGCTTTTGGCTTTGTCGAATTCAAAGTCATCCATGAGTACAAATTATTCCTTTTTCTACTCGGCGAGCAAGATTTTGAAGGGTGCCGTAGCTGCTAACGCCAGCTATAAGCGGCGGCCGGAACAGACTTAATAGCAATGTTATGCTTTGAGTCTGGCACGCAGCTCCTCAGCTGTGTAGGTGAGAGGCTTATGGCCATAGCGGGGCGAAGCCAAGACATCGACGATTTGCAGGCTAGATGAACCCAACCAGGCAGCACCAAGGAAATTGCTCATCGGTACGAACACGGGAGACAGTCCTCTTTGGTTCAAATTCTTAGCGAACACTTCTGCTTGTTCTTCTGATACCCAAACAGGAAGATCCCTGCCAGCCCCCGCTGGTAACGCATAAAGTGATTGGCCCGCCATTAGCACCCAGACACCATCCTGAGCCTGAGCAGAGCCGATAAATTCGCGATCACCAATGATTTCTACATTCATCCAAATACTCGATACATGGTCGACGAAAACACGTAGCGCCAGTGGCAATGGGCGGCAACGGAGCAACGCGAAGTCCATCGTCCCGTTGACCACTTGGTTATATTCGTCCCAATGCGTTGGCATAAGCCCCGCATTTGTCTTTCATCGGGCACTCGAGCTCGTAATGCGTTGATCGACAGATGCCACTATGAAACGTCAACGGCCGCTCGGGAGAAACCTCCCTCATATAGGCTCGACCTTTATAAAAGCCACAAAGCGTTTGAGTTGGTTTTAGCGTCAAGTGATCGTAGAAAAATTCAAAGATCTCGGTCTGTAGCTCAAGGCATCTTGTGTATACCTCATTGATATAGCTGACTATATCGTCAATAACCAACGCTTTACTTTGAGTTCCAAGCCCTTGGTGGGAATACGAAATTTTGCCGTCTTCAGCGTTCTGGTGACATGAACCAAGGCTGCCATGAGTGAATTCCGTTCTATATCTGCGCAGTCTGTAGAACCAGTCATCGTTGGCGCTCTTTAAAATATCTGCTAACTCCTTTGGAAACTCCGGACCATAATTGTTATCCGTTGCATACCGAAAGGTCTTTTCAGTTGATTTCTTCTGAACACCTCTTACCCCTTGAAAGGTGGCATATATTACGTCTCTGACACCATCAAGCGAGGAATATAGTTCGTTTATGCAGCATTCTAAGACAGCTGCATACCTATTCGAATAGGTTGCCGGTGAATAACCAGATCGATCGAGTTCTTCTCTATCAAGATCCAACTGTGTTGAAAGCTCGTTAGCAATGTCGGCTAAGACCGCAAATTTTTGCAGATGGTCTGCGGTAGTGGCGATTCCCCGACGGAAAACTTTATCATGAGCGAAAGATTCGCATTCAAATAAACGAAACCTTCCCACTGCTCCCAAATGTTCGGGAGCAAACTTGAGCAAGAACTTTTCGCTGATTACCGGGTTTGACAATTTGCTCTCCGAGAATATAACGCCGCCAGCATGCGCGGATACGAAATGGAGGCGAAGCCGCAATGTAGTAGGCGTCGCCGTGACTGGCATGGTTATGTTTTAGTATCATCAATCGCAAGCAATATACTATTCATAAATTCATCGACTGATAAAGACTGGCTTCTCTCTCGATCCAGAAAAATAATTTTTCGACCTTCATGATATGCATCGTACAAAGGTCCCTTCTTACGAGCATCAAATGTGACAACTGGATGATTTATTGAGCGTACCGCTAGCTCTATATCTGCTTCTTCCTGAAACAATATTTGGCTTGCTTTCCGTTTCTTTTGCGTTCCATGCTTCTCATGAAGCTGTTTTCGAGCTATTTCTTCATTTTTTTCAGAAAAACGTCCAGAACCGAATCCTGATGATCTTTGATACTCGCGAGGGAATAAATAGCTATAAAATCCAAAAACTGCATCTTCTGTGACGATAGATTGTAAAGCATCGAGCGCATACTCCTTTACGTACATCTTATCCTCTCGGAATGGCTGAAAAATTTCATACTTCCCATGAGTTGTCACACACAGCTCACACTGGATTTCTGGGAAATATTTCAATAGGTCAACCTGATTTTCAGCCAAATAGTCCCAGAAATTATTATCTAAGAAGACTCGCAATGCTCCTCCCGAAAACATAACAGCCAATTCAACGACAAATGACCTCTATCCAAAACGCGCCTATTTCACCGACCCAGTGAGGGAGTCCCAAAAACTCGTTCAACAGATCAGTAGGTTGCCTGTTTCCAAAAAAGGCCGCCCATGGAAATAGGCGTCAACCGTCGATTTTGTCCTGAATCCTTGGTTCGCCTATTTACCACTTAATTTCCCGACTATTTCATGGTTTTCATGGGGCTACAAGCGAGGGGGATCAATAATGATGACGGTTTACGACAGTTGTCGTCTATTTCCGCGTTTCGGCCTGCATTTATGGTTATCGGCATTCCGCCACTGGCCTGGCTCAGGCGACGTTACCCGCAGCCACCCCGGACGCCCAGGCCCACTGAAAATTATGCCCGCCCAGATGGCCGGTTACGTCCACAACCTCCCCAATGAAATAGAGATCAGGCTTGTCCAGAACCGCCATGGTTTTTGATGACAGCTGGCGGGTGTCCACGCCGCCAAGGGTGACTTCGGCGGTTCGATAGCCCTCGGTGCCTGCGGGTTTGACGGTCCAGTCACTCAGGGTGTGGGCGATGTGTTCGATGTCTGAGTTCCGGTATTCCTGTAACGGCCCCTGCCAGCCCTGCAGTTCGTTGAAGGCCTGGGCAAAGCGTTTGGGCAGGTGCTGGTTCAGGTAGTGGGCGAGGGTGGATTGCGGTTTTTCTTTGCGTAGCGCCAGCAGGTCTTCCTGAATTTTCTGCCCGGGCAGCAGGTTGATGTGTACTTCGTCGCCGGGTTGCCAGTAGCTGGATACCTGCAGCATGGCCGGGCCGCTCAGGCCGCGGTGGGTTACCAGCATGGGTTCTCTGAAAGGGTGTTGATGGCAGCTGGCTTCTACCGGGCAACTGACGCCGGAGAGGGGAGCCAGTTGCGCTTTGAGTTCCGGCTGTAAGGTGAAAGGCACCAGGCCTGCGCGCGTGGGCAGTACCTTGAGGCCAAACTGCTTGGCCACCTCATAACCAAAACCGGTGGCGCCCATGGTGGGGATCGACAGGCCGCCGGAAGCGATCACCAGCGATTCGCAATTCAGGGTGCCGGTACTGGTCGCCAGGCGATAGCCGTTTTCTGTTTCCGCCACCTTGCTCACGGAGGTCTTCATCCGGATTTCAGCGCCGGCCCACTCGCATTCGGTCAGCAGCACGTTGAGAATGTCTTTGGCGCTGTCTTTGCAGAACAGCTGGCCGGGCGCCTTTTCTTCATATTCCACGCCGTGGCGGTCCACCAGCTCCACAAAATCCTGCGGGGTGTAACGCTTGAGCGCGGAAATGCAGTAGTGCGGGTTGTCGGAGAGGAAATTCGCCGGCGTGCTGTTCAGGTTGGTGAAATTGCAGCGGCCACCGCCAGACATCAGGATCTTCTTGCCGGGTTTGTTGGCGTGGTCGAGCACCAGCACCTTGCGGCCACGGTAGCCGGCGGTGGCGGCACACATCAGCCCCGCTGCGCCGGCGCCGATGATGATTACGTCGTAGTCATTGGTGGAAACGGTCATCTTACCGCGCCCTCAACCGCAAGGGGTCGAGCAACCCGGCGGCAATGGCCAGGCCGGTGACATCCGGCAGGCAATCTGCGCCCAGACGTTTCATTACACGGGCCCTGTATAGGTCGATGGTTTTGACGCTGACTCCAAGCTGATCGGCAATTTCCCGGCTGGTGTAACCCTGTGCCAGCGGCAGGAACACATCCCGCTCCCGGCGGGTGAGGGTGTCCAGAAGTTTGTCGGTGCTGGCGTCGGCGGCCCGCTGGCGGCCGTTCTGGTGTTCCTGAAGAGCTTGCTGAACGCTGTCGAGCAGCAGTTGCTGGTTAAACGGTTTTTCAATGAAGTCGAAAGCGCCGGATTTGAAGGCCCGGACCACAATCGGTACATCGGCATGGCCGGAGACAAAGATGATGGGGATGTTCAGCTCGCGTTTCTGCATTTCTTCCTGAACATTCAGGCCACCCAGGCCGGGCATGCGCACATCGAGAACCACGCATCCGGCGTTGGTCTTGTGCACGGTGTCCAGAAAACGCCGGCCGTCGCTGTAGGCCTGAACGGTCAGGCCTACGGACTCAAGCAACCATTGCGTGGATTCGAGCATGCCGGCGTCGTCGTCCACCACGCATACAGTAGCCGGCTGGCTATTGGCAGAATCAGTCATCTGGGCAAGTCTCCATAATTGCGGGCGTGTTTCTTTGGGTATGGGCCGGGAACCGGCAGGTCAGGGTCAGGCCACCGGTTTCGGCGGGTCTGGCATCCAGAAAGCCACCGAAGTCTTCGATGATGGATCGGCTCATGGAGAGGCCAAGGCCCAGGCCCTGGGGTTTGCTGGTGTAGAAGGGCTGGAACATCTGGCGAAGGGCCTGTTCGCTCAGGCCGAGGCCTTCGTCGGTCACTTCCAGCAACACCTCGTTGTCTTCATTGACGTGGGTGGCGATGATGACGTTGGCCAACTCCGCCTGAATCTTGCTGCCATTCTGGCGAGCTTCAACGCTGGCATCAATGGCGTTGCGTATCAGGTTGATCAGCACCTGCTCCAGCAATACCGGGTCAGCGGTAATAATGGGCTGGGCTTCAGTCAGCGATTCGACAATGCGAACCCGTTTCTTTTCCGCTTCCCACTGACACAACCGGGCAACATTGCCAGCTACTTCGTTGATCTCAATCGGTGCGGTGCGTTTCTGGCCTTTGCGAAGGAATGCCCGCAGGCGTTTGATGACCTCTGACGCCCGGTTGGCATGGTGTACGATTTTTTCCAGCCCGTCTTCTACTTTCGCGAGCCGTGCGGGCTGATGATCCGCACCTTGCAGGAAGCGCTGGCTGGCGCTGGCAAAGTTCACAATGGAAGCCAGGGGCTGATTCATTTCGTGGGCCACGCTTGAAGCCAGCTCGCCCAGCGTAGCCAGCCGGGCCGTATGGGACAGCTCGTCGGCGAGTAACCGGTTCTGTTCCTCGGATTCCACGCGGGAGGTAATGTCCCGGGACACGCTGATGACTTCCACAACCGCACCGGTGTAGGTTTCGCGAATGGCCCGGCTGGAGATTTCCAGCCACCGGTGTTTGCCATCGGCATGGCTGATTTTCAGGGTGAGGGTGGCATACCCGTCTTCCCGGAGTTTCTGGTGAGCCTCGGCGAGCTGTTTCGCTGCCTGCTCACTGGTGAAAATCTCTTCCAGGGTTTTGCCGCGTAACTTTTCAGGGCGATAGCCCAGCAATTGCCAGGAGGCCGGTGTGGCATCGATAAACCGGCCATCGGGTGCGTGGCGGGAAATCAGGTCTGTGGTGTTCTCTGTAATCAGCCGGTACAGGCGGTTTGAGCGCTGGGCCTGCTCCCGCAAGCGAATGTCCCTAGTGGCTTCACGGCCTCTGACGACCACCTGCTGGCTTTGTGTGTCAGGAATAAAGGTCCAGACGCAGTAGCGGTCGGCAAAACTGGATTCAACGTCTTCAATCACGCGATTCTGGGTCAGCGCCGCCCGAATCAGGTAGAGGGTGTTCACTGGCAGCAGAGCTTCAGGCGAGCCGATGCCCGCCTCCGCCATGAGTGTGGCGGCAGACGCCGTAGACTCGAGTACCTGTCCCCGTTGATCCAGAATCAGCGTGGGCTGGGGGTCATTGGGGAGCAGTTGTCTGGTGCGTTGACGGCTGGGTTTGCTCATGAATCCCTTTGCTGGTTCATCGTAAGATTTCGACCGCTTTTATGGTATCGTTCCGGGCGCCTGGCGTTTCGCAGTCGTATAGTATACCTGCCATAGCGCCACTGAAGAATTGCATCCTCCAATCAACGGGCCGGTCAGAGAATTTCAGTTGTGACATCCATCTATGATCAGGGGCTTGAGCCCTGTAATGCCAATTACGCGGTACAGTCTCCCGTTGATTTTATTGAACGTACCGCCAGCGTTTATCCCGATCATCCTTCCATTATTCATGGCGCTATCCGTTATACCTGGGCAGAAACCGGTGCACGCTGCCGGCGCCTGGCATCGGCTCTGAGCGGCCGGGGAGTGGGCCGCGGCGATACCGTGGCGGTGATGCTGCCCAACATACCCGCCATGGTGGAGTGCCATTTCGGCATTCCCATGGCGGGTGCCGTGCTGAATGCACTTAACGTACGGCAGGATGCGCCTGCAATTGCCTATATGCTGGAGCACAGTGAAGCGACCGTGGTGATTGCTGACCGGGAATACGGCGATGTTATCCGTGCGGCTGTTGAACGTCTGGAGCGCCAGCCGCTGGTGATTGATGTTAATGACCCGGAATACGGTGAGGGTACACCTGTCAGCGAGCTGGATTACGAAGCCTTCCTGCTGGAGGGCGACCCCGAGGCTCAATGGCAGTTTCCATCGGATGAGTGGGGAGCAATCTCGCTGAATTACACCTCTGGCACCACCGGCAATCCCAAAGGGGTGGTGTATCACCATCGCGGTGCCTATCTGCAGGCGCTGGGTAATCAGATGTCGTGGTCCATGGGGATGCATCCGGTGTATTTGTGGACGTTGCCGATGTTCCACTGCAATGGCTGGTGTTTTCCGTGGACGGTGACCGCCATGGCTGGCACGCATGTTTGCCTGCGTCGGGTGGACCCGGAAAAGGTGCTGCAACTGATCCGCAATCATCATGTGACTCATCTCTGCGGCGCGCCGATTGTGCTCAATGCGTTACTTAACGCTTCTGCCGAGGCGAAAGCCGAGCTCAACCATGAGGTCAACGCACTGACAGGCGGTGCCGCGCCGCCGGCTCAGTTGATTCAGGGTATTGAGGAAATGGGCATTCGCGTTACCCATGCCTATGGGCTGACGGAGGTGTATGGCCTGGTGACCCTGTGTGCCTGGAAATCCGAGTGGGATGCGTTGCCGGTTTATGATCGGGCAAGGCTCAAAGCGAGGCAGGGCGTTCGATATCAAACCCTGGCGGGCACGATGGTGGCGGAACCGCGCACCATGAAGCCGGTTCCGAAAGACGGTAAAACCCTGGGTGAGATTTTTCTGCGGGGCAACACCGTGATGAAAGGCTATCTGAAAAATCCCGAAGCCACCGAAGAGGCCTTTCACGGCGGCTGGTTTCACACCGGTGATCTGGCCGTGTGGCACGAAGACGGTTACATGGAGATCCGGGATCGCCTGAAGGACATCATTATTTCAGGCGGTGAGAACATTTCTACCATTGAAGTGGAAGACGCGCTTTACCGACATCCGGCGGTACTGGAGGCAGCTGTGGTGGCCGGGCCCGATGAACGATGGGGAGAAATCCCCTGTGCGTTTGTGACGCTCAAGCCAGAGGCAGGCGATATATCCGAGGATGAGATTATTGCTTTTTGCCGGCAGCACCTGGCGGTGTTCAAGGTGCCCGGGAAGGTGATCTTTGCGCGTTTGCCAAAGACCTCAACCGGGAAGATCCGGAAGTTTGTGTTACGCAATCAGGCCAGAGAAATGCAATAAGCGGCAGCGGAGCCAGTCCGCTGTACATGCCCGAGGGCTGAGCCCCCGGGCTTTTCGGTCACTTTATCAGCGCTCGAGATATTGCAGCTTGTCTGGCTTGCCATCCCATTCTTCGGCGTCTGGCAGCGGGTCTTTCTTCTCGGTGATATTCGGCCATTTGCCGGCGAGATCGGCGTTGATTTCTACAAAGGCTTCCTGGCCTGCTGGCAGTTCATCTTCGGAGAAAATCGCTTCGGCCGGGCATTCAGGCTCGCACAGGGCGCAGTCGATGCACTCGTCTGGATCAATTACCAGAAAATTGGGGCCTTCGTAGAAGCAGTCCACCGGGCAGACTTCCACGCAGTCGGTGTATTTGCACTTGATGCAGTTATCAGTAACGATAAACGCCATAGTCAGATCCCTGGTCGTAGAATATTCGGTCTCATCAGGGGCTTGCTTGCATTCGCCCCAATTCTGGTTTGTGCGCGATATTGTAGGGAGCGGCCCTTGCAGCCGCAAGTTTTCGCTGGCTATATCCTTATTGCCTGGGTCAATTTTTTCGCTGCTTTTTTGTTATTTTCCCAGTTTTTCTTTCAGCTCGTAAAGCTGGTTCAGTGCTTCTCTGGGCGTAAGGCCATCCAGGTCCAGTTTGTCCAGGGCTTGCTCCACTTCGCTTGGCTCCATACTGGCAAACATATCGCCCTGCATGATTGATTCATTCTGGCTGGCGGCTTTGGTGGTTTTTGCCGCGGGTGCGCTCTCCGAGACGCCATGAACCGTTGGCGCGGTTGGCCGCTCCTCGCCTTCAAGCTGCGCCAGCTGCGTGCGGGCGTTCTGGATAACACCCTGAGGCACACCGGCCAGCTTGGCCACCTGCAGGCCGTAACTCTGGCTGGCGGGGCCATCGTGAACATTGTGCAGGAACACAATGCTGTCGTCGTGTTCCGTGGCCGTGAGGTGCACGTTCACCGCGTGTTCCAGATCGTCGGCCAGTTGAGTCAATTCGAAATAGTGGGTGGCAAACAGGGTGAAACAGCGTGTTTCTTTCGCCAGATGCTCTGCGGTGGCCCAGGCCAGAGACAGGCCATCGAAGGTGCTGGTGCCGCGGCCCACTTCGTCCATCAATACCAGGCTTTGCTCGGTGGCGTTATGCAGGATGTTGGCGGTTTCCGTCATTTCCACCATAAAGGTGGAGCGGCCGCCGGCAATGTCGTCGGATGAGCCCATGCGGGTGAAAATGCGGTCCACCGGGCCGAGTACGGCACGATCGGCGGGTACAAAGCTGCCGGTGTAGGCCAGCAGGGCAATCAGAGCGGCCTGGCGCATGTAGGTGGACTTACCGCCCATGTTCGGGCCGGTGATCACCAGCATGCGGCGTTTGTTGTCCATCAACAGATTGTTGGGGACGAACGGCTCGCTCAGCAGTTGTTCCACCACCGGGTGCCGGCTTTCTTCAACATTAAAGCCCGGCTCGTCGGTGAATTCGGGGGCGGTGAAACGCAGGCTGGTGGCCCGTTCGGCAAAGTTGCTCAGCACATCCAGCTCGGCCAGAGCCTGGGCGGCATCCTGCAGGGGTGCCAGTTGCTCGGCCACGGCTTCCAGCACGTCGTCGTACAGACCTTTTTCCCGGGCCAGGGCACGGCTTTTGGCACTCAGGGCCTTGTCTTCGAATTCTTTCAGTTCGGGCGTGATGAAGCGCTCGGCGTTCTTCAGGGTCTGGCGGCGAATGTAGTCCACCGGTGCCTTGTCTGACTGGGCGCGGCTGATCTCGATGTAGTAACCGTGTACCCGGTTGTAGCCGACTTTCAGGGTACTGATGCCGGTGCGTTCACGCTCGCGGGTTTCTACATCCAGCAGGAACTGGCCGGCGTTTTCGCTGATGTTGCGCAGATCGTCCAGTTCTTCGTCGAAGCCTTCGGCAATCACGCCGCCCTCGCGGATCACCACGGGCGGGTTTTCGATGATGGCCCGTTCCAGCAGGTCCGCCAGTTCCGGGTATTCGCTGATGATGTTGGCCAGCTTCACAATATGGTGGGAGTTGACCGGCTTGAGTGTTTCCTGCAGATCCGGCAGTGCCTGGAAGGCGTCGCGCAGGCGCGCCAGATCCCGGGGGCGCGCCGAGCGCAGGGCCACGCGCGCCAGAATGCGTTCAATGTCGCCCACTCTTTTCAATAGATCGTGTACCGGCTCGTAATGAAAACCGTCCAGCAGGGCGGTAACGGCCTGCTGGCGCTGGCGCACTACATCGACATCGCGCAGTGGCCGGTTCAGCCAGCGGCGCAATTCACGGGCGCCCATGGAGGTGGCGGTGCGGTCCATCACCCAGGCCAGAGTGTGCTGGGTGCCGCCCATCAGGTTGATGTCGATTTCCAGATTGCGGCGGCTGGTGGCGTCCAGAATCACCGCCTCTTCGCGCTGCTCGCGGGTCAGCTTGCGAATATGGGGCAGGGCGGTGCGCTGGGTTTCCCGGGCGTATTGCAGCAGGCAGCCGGCGGCACAGATGGCCAGGTGCAGATCTTCACAACCAAATCCGGTGAGATCCCGAACCTGTAGTTGCTGGGTGAGCACACGGCGGGCGGAATCCGCCTCGAACAGCCACGGCCCCTGGCGGCGTATGCCGGTAAAGCCTTCCAGAATTTCACCATACGGGAAGTCTTCGCTGATCAGGATTTCTGCCGGGCGCAGGCGCTGAAGTTCCCCCTGCAGTGCTTCCAGACCTTCCAGCTCGGAAACCGCAAAACGGCCACTGGAGATGTCCAGCGACGCAAAGCCGAACTGTTCTTTATGGCTGAAAATAGCCGCCAGCAGATTGTCCCGGCGGTCTTCCAGAAACGCCTCGTCACTGAGCGTGCCCGGGGTAACAATGCGCACCACTTTTCGTTCCACCGGCCCCTTGCTGGTGGCCGGATCGCCGATCTGCTCGCAGATGGCCAGAGAGTGCCCGCCGCGCACCAGGCGGGCAATATAGCCTTCCGCCGAGTGGTAGGGAATGCCGGCCATGGGAATCGGGTTGCCGCCGGACTGGCCGCGGGCGGTCAGGGTAATGTCCAGTAACTCCGCCGCTTTCTTGGCATCCTCATAGAACAGCTCGTAGAAATCCCCCATGCGGTAGAACACCAGCTCGTTGGGGTGCTCGCCCTTGATCTTCAGGTACTGCTGCATCATCGGGGTGTGCTTGGGCTGTTCGGTCTGGGGTGTTGGCATGGGGGTGTCCGGTCAGGTAGAGCTCTGGATTGATGCCGGGATTGTAAGAAAATATGAGGGCGGATGAAATGAACGTTTTGCTGGATGTTGGCAGGTAGACGGTGCGTCTACCTGCCAGTGCTGTTAGAACTGGTAACCGACGCTGAACCAGAACCGAGGATCTCTCTGGCGACCGTCTGACTGGGCATCGCCGCCGTCCAGTTTCCAGGCGGAAACCATATCTGCGTTCCAGTCGCCGTGATTGATGCGAAGACCCAGGCCCGCTCCGGAAATGTTCCGGTCCTCGCCTTCGTCAATACCGCCATTGGATGTGCGGCCCCCATCAAACAACAAGTACGGGCTCAGGCCATGGCCCACGTTGTAGCGCAATTCCAGCTGAGCCAGCCAGCCCCGGCTGTAGGAACCTTCACCCACCGGAAACGCTCGCACACCATTGGGGCCACCGAGGTAGAAGCTTTCGGATCCATCCAGGTTGCGCTGATCAGACCACTGGCCACTGAAGCGGCCGAACAGGGTCAAATCGGTTGTCAGCATTTGTAGCCGAGCGATATCCAGATTCAATTTGGTAAAGCTGTAATCGCTGCTCGCACTGGCCGTCTGCTCGATCTCGAGTTTTCCGGGAGTCACAGTGGCGGCACCATAGCTGATACCGCCCCCGAACAGGCTGTCACGATGATCGAACTGGAGCGCCAGCGGCAGCGAACGGCTTTCAGTGGCTTTGTTATAGCCAATGAAGTCCGCGTTGTCGTCCAAGTCCTTGTGCTGGTAGGTGGCCGAAAGGTTCAGGTTGCTTTGCTGGCTGCGGACCAGTGGATAGCTCACGCCGGCCGAAAGTACTTCGGCGGTGCCGGTATAGCCTTCAAAGCCCTTGCCGAGGGTGTAGTCCGTGTGATCGTACCCAATTCTGCCACGCAACCCGGAGTATCCCAGCGGCAGGGAATAGCTGAGCTGGCCAAGCCAGGTGTCCTCGCTGGAGTACAGGGCCGCTACGCTCAGCTCGTCGCCAACGGTCAGCAGGCGATTGGCTTGCAAGTCTGCCCGGCCGCGGTACTCGCCGGAGAAGCGGCTGCCGTGGTTGTCGACGCCTAACCGGCCACTGAATCGATCTCCCGGTTTAACCTGAATGTCCAGGTTCCCGGTGCCATATTCCTGGCCGGGACGCATTACCGGAACAACTCTCAGCCCGGGAAGATCGCCCGCAATCAGCAGTGTTCTTTCCAGTTCCGAGGATTCAATGACCTCGCCCGGCGCCAGCGGCTGCGCGAATTTTTCGACAGTACCCGCCAATTCGGGTTCGCCCGACGTGGATACTTTTCCATAGCGCCCCTCGATAACCGTAATCTTCAGGATGCCGTTATCCAGCGTTTGCGGAGGCAATATGGCCCGAGCGAAGGGATAGCCATGGCCCCGGTAGAATTCGCTGATTTGGTTGGCCAACGACTGCAGCCCGGCCAGGTCGTAGGTTTTTTCGAATACGCCCTCGCCCAGGACGGCTAGTAGCTGTTCTGAAGAAAAGGCGGTGGCGTCTTCAAACCGGATCTGACTGATTTCAACTTCAGTGCCACCGGCATCACGCTCGGTCAACGGTTCTCCCTGGATCCGGATATCGACGGATGGTTGTTTCGGTGAAAGCTGATCTTGTTGGCTTTCCTGGTAGATCAGGCCGGCATCGGGCGGAGTTTGGCCCTGAGCTGAGCAGGCCACTGTGACAGCCAGAAAAAACAGGCCGGCAGATGATCCTGAGCGATGAAAAACATTCATAGTATCGGTTCCGAAATTCGATAAAGTAGTCAGGTTCTGTTCGTTGAGCTTCAGCTGTCATCACCGAAGCTGATGCCGCCATCGACAACGAATAGCTGCAAAGGCCCGCCGGTGCGTGACTCGCCACCACCGACTATGCTCTGAGCCGTAGAGCTGTCGACATCAACCACTTCCAGCCCATTGCTTTGACCGGCGGTGGAAATATCAGGGCCCGTCATGCCTGCGCTAGTCGTTGCCAGCGATAGAGGTAACGTTTGCTGGATTGCCTGGATGCTGGTCTCCCGCGCGGGATCATCATTAATCGCAATTTCGAAGGTGCCGGGAATGAACTTGATTGCGTAGTTTGGATTGCCGAGTGAGCCCAGATTGATGGCGTAGCGCCCGACTGTTTCGCCACCGGTACGAGCAAGCCGCCCTGACAGCTTATCGGAAGCTACCAATCCGCACGGACTGCTAAATGCGCCGCAGCCGACGTTGTAGGTCAGCGTTGGATCAGGCTGACCTACAGACTTGCTTTGATTGTTCGCATCCACCGTTAGAGGGCGTGCTGTAATGCTTGCCGAGCTTTTGGCGCTGCCGGAGACCAACTCATAGTTGCTGGCATCGGTGCCGGATAGCCCAAAACCAGTAAAGGTGACCTGTTTGTTCTCACCGGCATTTTTATTGACGAAACCCGTCAGGCTGCCAGTGGCAACCATTAGGTTATCCCCATTGATGCCGCCGGTGGCGTTGACGGTATAGCCGGTAAAACCGATATCGCTGGTGCCGTCGTAAACGCGACTGCTGGTGCCGGAAAGCTGCAGGCTCAAGGCGCGCTTTGAGACCGTCAGTTCACCGGTACTGCCGGTATTGTCGGCAAGTTTGTAGCCCAGGGTGCTAGATAGCCCGCCGCTATATTGAACGTCGTAACTGTCTGCAACCAGATTCCCGCTGGTTGAGGTGGTGGCGGTAGGAATTGACCAAGAGGCGCTACCCGTGATTGCCGCTTTAGTATCGCCATTGGTGTAGCCAGAATAGCTTGCCGTGTAGCCAGGTAAGCTGTCTCCGTAGGAGATGGTCTCCTTCTGAGCGGCTACATTTATCGTTGGTTGTTCTCGATAGATTGCATGCAGTCCGCTCGTTCCCAAAGCAGCTGTATAACCTTGAGAAGATTCGTCGCTGTTATAGCGGAAACGGCCACTGCCGGATCCCACCAAGTTCGTCAGTCCGGTGCTGCCGGCGATGCTGCCGGTATAGAGTAGTGCCCGGCCGCCGGAGCCGGTGGTGATGCTGGCGCCGGAAATCTCGATATCACCTCCGGTTGAAGTTCCAGCGCTCTCGTTTTGGCCGGCATTCAGCGTAATGGCATTGGAGGATGTGGAACTGGTGCTTAGATCCTCATTGACAGTCAGGTTGCCACTCAATGTGCTGAGGCTCATGTTGCCTGTTGCCTGTATACCTTGATAGCCTTTGTTCTCCCACGAAATGGTGCCAATAGTGAGATCATCCATGTCGGTAACGCTCAGCCCGCCACCACCAATGCCATCGGCGGCCAGAGTATTGATATCATTTTGAGCCGAGTTAAATGTGGCTTGGCTGGCGTCGAGTATTAGCAACTGATCAGTCTGGATGTAGTCGCTACTGCCGGATGTGATCTCGCCGTTGCGCCCATTGAGTACTATTGCGCCATTGCTGGAAATGCTGGAACCGCTGTTAACATTAATGGATTTTCCGGCGTCTTTTTGTCCCCAGATGTAAATGGTGCCTGCGTCAGCGCTCACATGGCCGTCGTTGTCGGTTATTGCTGTAGCACTATCACCGATCGCAACGGCATCCGAGCCGCCAACCGCGTAACCGTAGATGTTAATGTCACCGGTACCAGCCGTGCTGATATCTCCGGCAATGCTGACGCCTCGGGCCGCGATGGAAGACTTGCCTCTACCGCGGATACTGATATCACCGCCACCGGCATCCAACGTACCGTTGATGGATGCGCCACGGTAGATCGCATTGTTTTCACCGAGCCCACCGGTGCGGTCGTCCCCCCACGCATAGCCAGCCAACGGATCGGTGCCGCCACCAATAGTGATGTCACCGCCGTTGGTATCGACAGTCGAGTTTTCCTGCAGCCAAACACTGCCCACCTTGCCGTCGGTTGCTGTCAGGTTGCCATCGGCGCGCGCCCACAAGGTCAGGGAGGCATTTTCACCGACGGAGCCGGTCAGGCTGCCGCTGTTGTTGACGACGATGCTGGTGCCAGACTTCAGAGTCAGATTGTCTTGATAGGTGACTGCACCACCCACTGTGATGGTGTCGGAATTTGTATCACCAATAACGATATTGGAGAAACCGTTCTCAAAGTTGGTTGAGAAATAGCCTGCCGCCAGCTCCAGCCCGGTGGCATCGCTGCCGCCAACATTGATTTTACGATCATTTGTGCGTGTGCGAATCGCCAGCGTACCGCTAGATGCCAGCGTGCCAGATACGTTGAGTGTATCGGCAATGACATCGATATCGCTGCTGCTGGCGGTGATGCCAGTGCCGGCTTTTTGTCCTACCGCCCCTTCAATCCGCACGTCGGAAAAGCCGCTGCCGGACCCCAGGCCTTCCAGAGTTATCAAGCCTGAATCCGCCAGCACATGGGCGCCATTAGCTATGGCAACACCGGCATTTTTGGCACCGCTACCTTTGATTTGAATGCCGCCAGCTCCTGTACTGGCGATCTGGGCGCCCCAGGTGTATACCCCCCAAGAGTTATCCGAGCTGTCGTTGTTTTCCGCACGTCCATTTATCTGTATGGCAACAGTCTCATTACTGGATGAGGTGATCTGATCAGTTTTATAAGCACTGAATTCAACACCGTTTGCAGAGGAGCCGGAATCGACCGCATTGGTGTAACCATCAAAGTGAATAGTACCTGAGCCGGAATTGAGATTATTACCGTTTTCCAGGCGAATGCCGTTACTGTTATAGAAGCTAGTTTGTCCAGGAACGGAAGTAGCTACGCTGGAGTATGTGCCTGGACGGCCTCGGCCGTAGAAGGCCATATTGCCGTTGCCGGTGTTGAGATTGGTTCCAATTAAAACAATGCCGTTGCTATTAACACTGTTACCGGTCGCCCGCCCGTCCCCGACTGAGAGCCCATTCCAGTTGCTGGTGCCACTGCCACCGCCCAGCCAAAGGTGGCCGCCGTTAGTGTCGATGGAGGAACCGTTCTTCATCCAGATCATGCCGCCATCGGTGGCATCCTGATCGGCCCAGAAGATGGTATTCAGTTTACCGGAGGTAGACGAGATACTCACATTCTCATCGACGATAATATCGCGGTTGGCTTTTAACGTAAGTGTGGTATCGGTAGTGCCAGTGGTCACCTGAATATTATCGTTTACGGAGATGTCGCCGTTTCCGCTGGACAGGCTTGAACAGCTGTTGCTTGTGCAAGAACCACTGCCGCTGGTATCGAGAGTGACATCCGTGGTTTGAAGAGCTGTGGCAATAGTGTCTCCGGTCACGTTGCCGCCGCTGGCAGCAATGGTGATATCCACCGGGTCAATCAACCACTCCCCGGTTTGACCGGACTCGGCCTTGGTGGTCACAACCAAATTATCGTTGATCTTCACACTGGCGGCAGAAGTTTCAATGAAGCCGCCATCACCTCCGTCCGGCGCACTGGCGTCCAGAGTGCCGGCAACTTCTACTCGGCCGCTGCCCATATCGCCCATCAGCATAATCTGGCCGTTTTCGCCAGTGGCTAGAGTGCGGGCTTCGGTGACACCGGTGTGGTTGATTACGCTGGAGGCCAGCTCACCAGCGGCCTTGGCGGTGAGGTAGACCAGGCCGCCGTCGGCGCGAATCGCGCCGCCCTGCTCGATGTAGGTGTCCAGCAGAGCTTCTTCCACTTCAATTTTGAGTGGACCGCCGAGATCCAGGGTGACTTTGCTGCCGGCTCCCATCAGGGTGCTGCCCTGTGGCGTGGTTATACTGCCAGTGTTGATGATTTCAGCCGCAATCATCGCCACGACACCGCCTTCAGCGGTGGTGATGTTGCCCTGGTTGATAATGGCGTTGGCGCTGGCACCCTCGAAACGGTAATTGCCGGCCATGAAGTCGTCGGTAGAGATGTCCAGCGTGGAGGTGACCAGCGAGCCGACGTCGACCCGCGCGGTGGAGCTGAACATCACGCCGTTGGGGTTCACCAGGAACACGCGGCCGTTGGCGTTGAGGGCACCGCGAATGTCGGAAACATTATTGCCGGTTACCCGGTTAAGTGCGGCGGCCTGGGCGTTTGGCTGATGAAAATTGACGGTATGACCTTCAGCGATGGAAAAGTCTTGCCAGTTGATGGCCATGTTCTGGCTGCTCTGGTTGACCGTCAGGGTTTTTCCAGAACTGTTGATACTACCCTGGCCCCCGACAACGGTTCCGTCGCTGGGCAAATCGGAAGCATGGAGGGGGATGGCAATAAGGAGTATGGCGCCTGCGGAAATGGTCTTCAGAGACCCTGCCACACTTCCAGCTCCACTGGATGAGCCCCGGCTCGAGTGACTAAGCTCGGAGGCGGCCTGCCACACCCCTTTGCTGCGATTCCATATAACTTGATAAACCCGATTCATCCCAGCGCCTCCAATTGTTTTTTTCGGAGGCTAATCTGCTCGATCTAGCGGATAGATGTCAGTCTCAAGTCTCTCAAATCTCTCGATACGTAGTGTATTTCTACAGTTTATTCTGTGAGCTGACCCACAAATACCAGCCCTTTCCCAAAAATCGACCGTATCGGCAGGCTGATCTCGTGTTTCTTGGCCTTTTTGCGGAGCCGGCTCAGAATGACATCAATGCGATGGGGCTCCGGGCTTTCCTCGTACTGAAACATAAGGTCCAGCAACGCTTCTTTGGCAAAAATCTCACTGGGTGAACGGCCGAGTATGCTGAGCAGTGTGTACTCCTGCGGTGACAGCTGCATGGTTTCATCATTCGGCGAGGTGAGAGACTGCCGGCTGGCAACCAGGCGCCATTGGGTTCCGTCATGTTCTGGCTGGTGTGTTACGCCGGTGCCCTCTCGTTCGCTCTGCATTCGCTGCCAAAGCGTCTGGATGGTCGCTGCCAACTCAGAAAAGTTAACGGGTTTCACAAGATACAGGTCAGCTCCCAAATTCAGACCACGAATCCTGTCGGTCTGCTGGCCACGCGCTGAGATAATGATGATTCCGAAATTGCCCAGGTCGGCCAGAAAATCGACCACGCTAAAACCATCTTCACCCGGTAATCCCAGATCAATCAGCACAATATCGGCAGGGGAGCGGTGGAGTTTTTTCCAGAAACTCTCGGCGCTGTCCGCGCCCCAAACGGTGTGGCCCCGGTGCTGAAGAAAGAAAATGAGCTCTTCGCGGAGATCGCTGCTGTCTTCAATAATGGCAATCGTGGGTTGTCGGGAAGTCATGGGCTGGAAGACTCCTGTTTGTTGTTATTAAAAAGGAAGACAAAACAGCTGCTTTCCTGAGTGCTGCTGTGAAGCTGGAGGTCACCTTCGTGGGCTCGGGCGATCTGTCGAGCGACATACAGGCCAAGCCCCGCTCCTTTTTTGTTGTGGGTGCCGCGCCGATAGCGATCAAAAATCCGCTCAGCGTCCTGCTCGCTGATTCCCGGTCCGTTATCACAAATGCTCACGGCGGTGCGGCCATCCTGCTTGCTGCAGTTTATACGGATAACGCCGCCCTCTGAGTATTTGACCGCATTGTCGATTACATTCGATAGCGCAATCCGGATCAGTGCGGTATCGACCACAACCGTGCACTCGGGTGAGGTGATCTCATTGGCCGGTTTCCCTTCTATGGTCATTATCAGTTGATGCTCGTCCGACAGCTGCACCAGGGCGGCTGCCGAATCAATCAGCTCGAAGAGGTTGGCTGGCTGCGGGTCCAGGTAGAGCGTGTTGGCGGCCAGCCGGGCATCGGCCAGGCAGTTATCGGTCAGTTGCACCAGCCGTTCAGTGGCCCGGTGAATCTTGTTGTAGCGCGGCGTTCGATCACTGTTGTCTGGCTCCAGATACCGAAGGTTCTCAAGGCTGCCTGAAATCACCGCCAGTGGTGTCCGGAATTCGTGCGAGACCATGCCCATGAACTGGCGCTGATGAAAACTGGCATCCCGCTCCGCCTTGAGTTCGCTGGCCAGCTGGTGCTTTTCAAACTCCTCCAGTTTCTTCTCTCGGATGCGATACACCGCAATCGCCATGACCAGCAGCATGTTCACGACCAGGGCGTATTGCCAGATCACGTAGATTTCAGATTTGAACGGTATCCACCCGAATGCTGAAAACAGACCAAGCATGCTGGCTGCGATGCAGATCAGCGGGCTCAAGCCCAATAGCAGGCTTGACATGCGATAGTTGTCCCGATGCCATACATACAACACGGAAATAATGAAGGTAATGGAGGTTGGCAAGTAGAAAAGGGCTTGTGTTTTGACGGCCAGGTCATACCGACCCAGTGGAATGAGGGCCAGCAATGGCAATGTCAGCAGGCAGCAGGCCATCATGATTTTATGAGCCCAGGGCAGGTGCTGTTTCATGTTGACGGTTTCAACGCACAACCAGAGCAAAATGATATACGAGGTTAAGGTCAGCACGCTTGTCAGATAATGCTGAAGCGGTATTCCTATATCCGGCAGCAACCAGTTCAGGTAGCCCTGAATGCTGGCTACAAAAAGGTAGGTGACGGAAAAGGCGGTTACCGACCAGAGCAGCCGGCCACCCAGTACGATTGCGAGTATGAAAGCGAGTAAGCTGGAAATGGCGGCCAGGCCAAAATAGAAACTCCAGAAGGATGTTTCCCGGCTCGCATGGCTCATGAATTCATTTGGTTGCCATAGGCTGGCTTTTAGTATGGTCGTACTGCTGCTTTGGACCCGGATGATGGCCTCGTAACCCTGCCCGTTACCGGGTGGGGGAAGAATGAAAACCGGGTTACGATAGTCGATATCTGACTGGCCCAGCAGAAGATCACCGGTTTGCTTGGTGCGCCAGGACTGGTCGGAATTTTTCGGACGATAGAACAGGCGGATGTCATCGACAAAGTTGGGGCCCAGTTCAAGCCATCGTTCCTGGCCGTCAAACAACCTTGCGGATAATTGGAACTTCAGCCAGTAAGTGTCACGCACGTAGCCTTTTGAGAAAGTGGTGTTCTCTGTGGCTGGCAGGTCTTCAAGCTGTTGGACGGCCTGATTCAGGGTTAAGCGACCGTCTGCGTCTTTGATGACGCTGTAGGGAATATCTTCGCCCAGCAAAAGAGGGGAACTGTTCGCTTGTGGGCTGACGATCAAAGCCAGAAATATCAGCCAGACCAGGACGGAACCGTTTTGGGAGTGATGCGCTGGTTTGGTCAATTGCTGTGCCCGTAAAATTTGAAAGGCAGGATTGTACGCGAATCGTTGAAGGCTGCGTAGCCGACTCCCGGGGGCTGAGGTTCAAGCCTCGGCCCGCTAAAGATTGCGTATTTGATCTATCCCGGTATGGGTTGAAACAGGAGGAATCATGCAGGTCACAGACGAACAGCTCCAGCAGGCAGGAAGAACCCTCGGCGACCTGTTGCAATTCCAGGGGCGCACCATCGCCACCGCAGAAAGCTGCACCGGCGGCTGGGTCGCCAAGGTACTCACTGACAGGGCCGGATGTTCGGCGTATGTGATGGCGGGCCTGGTTACCTACAGTAATGAAGCGAAACAGATGCTTCTGGGCGTTAACCCGGGCGTGCTGGACGAGCATGGTGCTGTCAGCGAGCTCGTTGTCCGGCAAATGGTCAGCGGTGCGGTACGCGTCACCGGTGTAGATGTGGCCGTGGCTATCAGCGGTGTTGCCGGGCCGGGTGGTGGCAGTGATGAAAAGCCGGTAGGCACCGTCTGGTTCGCATGGGGCTCTGGCGCGGGCCGAATTGAAACCAGTCTTCAACACTTCGATGGCGATCGGGACGAGGTTCGCCGGCAGGCAGTTTTGTATGCTCTGCAAGGAGTTACCGGGTTTCTTGAGAACCTGTGAGTTTTTTCATTCCGGCAGGGGTTGGTCTCTGTTAGAGCTTATGTTTTAATACTGTTCAAATATACAGGAAAAGTGCTGGGTACCTCCGGCGCTTCGTCGAGTTACGCTGTTGGCAACCGGATGTACCAGCAGCCAGTCAATGAGGGTTTGGACGATGGAAGACAACCGCAAGAAAGCACTCAGCGCCGCACTGAGCCAGATTGAGCGCCAGTTTGGCAAAGGCGCCGTCATGAAAATGGGCGACCAGCCCCGTGAAGCGATTCCGGCAGTATCTACCGGCTCGCTTGGTCTGGACGTTGCGCTGGGTATTGGCGGCCTGCCATACGGGCGTATCTGTGAGATTTACGGTCCGGAAAGCTCCGGTAAAACCACGTTGACCCTGCAGGTGATCGCCGAGGCCCAGAAAGCGGGTAAAACCTGTGCTTTTGTGGATGCGGAACATGCTCTTGACCCGGTTTACGCCGAAAAGCTCGGGGTGGACGTAGACGAGCTGCTGGTGTCCCAGCCGGATACCGGTGAACAGGCGCTGGAAATCTGCGATATGCTGGTTCGCTCCAACGCGGTAGACGTCATCATTGTGGACTCCGTAGCCGCGCTCACGCCGAAAGCGGAAATTGAAGGTGAAATGGGCGACAGCCACGTAGGCCTGCAGGCCCGACTGATGTCTCAGGCCCTGCGTAAACTGACCGGTAACATCAAGCACGCCAACTGCCTGCTGATCTTCATCAACCAGATCCGCATGAAAATCGGTGTGATGTTCGGTAGCCCGGAAACCACCACCGGTGGTAACGCGCTGAAATTCTACTCCTCGGTTCGTCTGGACATCCGCCGCATTGGCGCCGTGAAAGACGGCGACGAAGTGACCGGCAACGAAACCCGCGTGAAAGTGGTGAAGAACAAAGTTTCACCGCCGTTCAAGCAGGCCGAATTCCAGATCATGTACGGCAAGGGCATTTACCACATGGCCGAGGTTCTGGATATGGGCGTGAAAGAAGGCTTTGTGGACAAAGCCGGCGCCTGGTACGCCTACAAGGGCGACAAGATTGGCCAGGGCAAAGCAAACGCTGCCAAGTTCCTGGAAGAACATCCGGAAATTGCCACGGAAATTGAAACCAATATCCGTGAAAAATTAATGCCGAAGCCGGTCTCAAAGGAAAAAGAAAAGGAAGAAGCGTCGGCCGAAGCTAACGGCGAGCTGATTTAATAGCCGTTTGGGCAATCGCTGACGGCCATCCTGGTTTGCTGTCAGGTGGTCAGTGCCGGGGCCAGGTTTCCGGGAATTTCGAAGGCCATGGATGGCCTGAGATAAGCGCACATGGATGTGCTTGTAGCGGTTCCCGGAAACCTGGCCCCGGCGCTGGCCTTGCACCAGGGTTTGGCCCAGATGTAGTAAGGGGCATGAGTACTATGGTTACGAAAAAGCTTCTGATTGTTTCCCATGCCCCATCTCCCAACACCAGAAAACTCCGGGATGCTATTCTCGAAGGCGCCAGCCACCCCGATATCGATTGCGTAGAAGTGGTGGTGAAATCGCCGCTGGAAGCCACTCCCGAAGACGTGCTCCATTGTGATGCCCTCATCCTAGGCACCACAGAAAACCTCGGCTACATGGCCGGCCTCACCAAAGACTTCTTCGACCGTTGTTATTATCCCTGCCTGGAACAGACCCAGGGCCTGCCTTTCGCCTTTTATATCCGTGCCGGCCATGATGGCACCGGAACCCACCGCGCTATTGAAAGCATCACGACCGGCCTGCGCTGGAAGCTCGTTCAGGAGCCGCTCATCTGCCGCGGCGAGTATCAAAGTGCCTTCGAGCAGCAATGCCAAGAACTCGGGCTGTACATGGCCGCAAGCCTTGATGCCGGGGTTATTTGAGGGAGATTTAAGGGTGATTTTAGGTTGATGGGGTTTGATTGAAGGCAATCCGATAAAACCGCGACAGCCCGCCATTCAGACACTACAATGGCCAAACCATTGTTATTTATAACCGACCTCGACGGGAATCGAACTTGAAGTCACTGTCACTGCACCAGTTGTACAAAGCCTGCGTTCTCAAAGATCTGCCCTTTAAAACCACCCGACAGCTCGAGCCCCTGGCTGAAATTGTTGGCCAGAACCGGGCTCAGGAAGCGGTACGTTTTGCCCTGGCGATGCCCCATGGCGGGTATAACGTTTACGCGGTGGGCCGTAACGGATTGGGCAAACGCACCATGATGCTCCGTTATCTTGAGCATCATGTCGACGCAGACCAGCAGAGTCATGACTGGTGTTATGTTGCCAACTTTGAAGAGCCCCGCAATCCCAGGTTATTGAAGCTTCCGTCAGGTATGGGTACCGAGCTCAAGCAGGACATGGAAAAATTGATGTCCCGACTGGTGAAAATGATTCCCCAGACCTTTGAGGGCGATAACTTTCTGGAGCGTGCCGAGAACCTCAAAGAAGAGTATGCCAAGAAGCAGGAAGACGAACTGGAAAAAGTGGCCGAACAGGCCAAGCGTAAGAAAGTTCGCCTGACAGTGACGACCCCGGGTGGCTACCGACTGGTGGCCATGAACGGCGAAGAACCGCACACCGCAGAAAGCTTTCAGGAGTTGACTGATCAGGAGCGGGAGAAGTTTGAAGAGGTTATCAACAAGCTTGAGAAAAAGCTTCGTCAGGTGGTGCGCAAGCTGGCGGACTGGGAGCAGGAGTACGCAGAAAAACAGCAGGCCCTGAACCAGGAAACGCTTGAGGCCATTTCCGGCCATCAGATCGACGAGCTGGCGGAAAAGTACAAAGACCTGCCGGATGTCGTGGCGCATCTGGAGGCCATTCGAGGCGACCTGGCTGAAAACCTGGATATTTTCCTCGACGACGATGACGAGCAGGCGGCCATTGCCTACGCCTCTCTCGACAAGAAAATGCCCCGGCGCTATCTGGTCAACGTGGTTGTGCACCAGAAAACCAACGAGGTGCCGGTGGTGGTGGAAGACAACCCCACCTATCACAATCTGTTCGGGTACGTTGAAAACGTGACCTACAAGGGCACGGTGTTTACCGATTTCTCCCTGATCCGCCCCGGCAGCCTGCACAAGGCCAATGGCGGGTATCTGTTGATGGACGCCATCAAGGTACTGGAGCAGCCGTTTGTCTGGGATGGCCTCAAGCGGGCGTTGCGATCACGGTCTATACAGATCAACTCTCTGGAGCGTGAACTGACCCTGTCTGGCACCATTTCCATCGAGCCTGAAGCGGTCCCTCTGGATGTAAAAATCGTTCTGTTCGGTGACCGGGAAACCTGGATGCTGCTGCAGGAGTACGACCCTGAGTTTGCCGAGCTGTTCCGGGTAACCGCAGATTTCGAGAACGAAATGTACCGCAGCGATGACAGTCAGCTGCTGTACGCCAAGTTTATCGCCAGTCTGGTGGTGGAAAAGGGCCTGTTGCACTGCAATAACAAGGCGGTTGCCCGGATTATCGAGCACAGCGCGCGTATGTCTGAGCACCAGGATCGGCTTTCCCTGCATGCGGCCGATATCGCCAACCTGTTGCGGGAGTCCGACTATTGGGCGCGACAGGCCGGAGCCAGACTGATTACTGACGTGCACGTGGAGCGGGCCCTTGAAAGCGCCAAGTACCGCAGCAGCCGTATCCGTGACCAGTTCTACGATTCCATCCGCGATGGCTCCACGCTGGTGACAACCACAGGTACCTGTGTGGGGCAGGTGAATGCATTGTCTGTGTTGTCGACCGGTGGCTTCGAGTTCGGCTTGTCTAACCGGGTTACGGCGACCTGCTATTATGGTGATGGTGGCGTTATTGATATTGAGCGCGACGTGAAGCTGGGCGGTAATCTTCATTCCAAAGGCGTGATGATTCTGACCTCCTGGCTGGCATCCCATTTTGCCGTGAACGACCCGATGCATTTGTCCGCCAGTCTCACCTTTGAGCAGAATTATGGCGAAGTGGACGGCGACAGTGCTTCGCTGGCTGAGTTAGTGGCACTGATTTCCTCTTTGTCCGGTCTGCCTGTGCGACAGGATCTGGCGATAACCGGGTCGGTCAACCAGTTCGGGCAGGTTCAGCCCATTGGTGGCGTGAACGAAAAAGTTGAGGGTTTCTATGCAACCTGCGAACTTAAAGGTGGTCTGAGTGGTACTCAGGGTGTTGTTATCCCGGAGACCAACGTGCAGAACCTGATGCTTGATGGCGAAGTGGTCAAAGCATGCCGTGGCGACAGGTTTGCCGTTTACCCGGTTGCCAGAGTGGAAGAGGCGATTACACTGTTGTTGGGTAAACCGGCAGGCAAGGCAGACGCCAAGGGCAAGTATCCCCGGCAGAGCGTTTTTGGCATCATTCAGCAACGCCTTGAAACAATGCGTGAACACGAGCGGCAGGAACATGCCCGGGATGAGCATAAAGATCCGTCCATCCACTGACCGGCCCAATAACAAAGCGGACAGGCCAATAACAAACGGATAGGAGAGTACCGATCCATGACTGATATCCAGCAGACTGTGTATGTGGTAGAGGACGACGAAGCCGTCCGTGATTCACTGGAGTTGTTGCTTAAATCTGATGGCAAGCCGGTTCAGACCTACGAAAGCGCCAACGCCTTTCTCAAGGATTACTCTGACAAGATGGCCGGCTGCATTGTGCTGGATATCCGTATGCCGGGTATGGATGGCATGGAATTGCAGAAGAAGCTGAACGAGAAGCACTCGATCCTGCCGATTATTTTCGTAACCGGTCATGGTGATGTACCCATGGCAGTAGATGCCATGAAGGAAGGCGCAGTGGATTTTATCCAGAAACCTTACCGCGAGGAGGCATTGCTGGAAAAAATCGAAGCTGCCCTGGAACAGGATCGCGATCAGCGGAAATCTCTGGATGAGAAGCAGGAAATCATCCGCCGGATAAAAAGCCTGACGCCCCGTGAACGGGAAATCATGGACCGGATGATTGCCGGCCAGGCCAATAAGGTGATTGCCATTGAGCTGGAGATCAGCCAGCGCACAGTGGAGATTCACCGTTCCCGCGTCATGCACAAGATGGGCACCCATTCGCTGGCACATTTGGTGCGTATGGTCCTGTCAGTAAAGGAACTTATCGACTAGCCGGTTTGGTATCGTCATTATACCGCCACGTTTTCAACCGGCTCTGTTTCTATGACTGATCTTGTCAGCGAAAACCCGGAGGTGACGGTACTGCTGGTGGATGACAACCCGCAGAACCTGAAAGTCCTCTACGAGACTTTGAAAGACAAAGGCTACCGGCTGTTGATCGCCAATGAGGGCGAAAAAGCGCTGGACCTCGCTCACAGACACCACCCCGAAGTTATCCTGCTGGATATTATGATGCCCGAAATGGATGGCTACGAGGTGTGTGAACGCCTGAAAGCCGATCCTGATACGGCTGATTCGGCCGTTGTGTTTCTGTCCGCCCTGGATGATCTGCAAGCCAAGGTTAAAGGTTTCTCCCTTGGCGGCGCCGATTATATTTCCAAGCCTTTTGAATCCCAGGAAGTGATTGCCAGGGTGAAAACCCATGCCCGGGTGATTCGTCTTGAACGGGAAATGCAGAGCCGTAACCGGGAATTGCAGGGTGATCAGACCCGTATTCTCAACTCCATCAGCGAAGGCATTTACGGGCTGGATGAGAACGGCGTTATCGAGTTTGCCAATCCGGCTGCGGCCATGATTACTGGCTGCCCGGCCGAAGAGCTGATTGGGCGGAGTTTTTTTGAACTGCATTTTTCAACCGAAGCCGAGGCTCCCGAGAACCTGCCGGTAATGGCAACCTGTCAGCAGGGCGTTGCGGAGAATCAACGGGATATCTGCATGCTGCGAGCTGATGGCAGCGGGTTTCCGGCAGAATACCGGGCCACTCCGAAGCTGGACAGCGATGAGTTGCACGGTGCGGTAGTGGTGTTTCGTGATATCAGCGAAGAACTGAAAAACGAGCAGGCGCTGGAAGACGCCAGGGCGCTGGTTCAGGAACAGCGGGATCAGTTGGCCCACACCTCCCGGCTGACAACCATGGGTGAAATGGCGGCAGGTTTCGCTCACGAAGTGAACCAGCCGCTGACGGCTATCACCAATTATGCCCGCGTCTCCAAGCGAATGATGGCCAAAGACGAGCCGGATCTGGCGTTGCTGGGGCAAACGCTGGACAAGATTGAAGCCCAGTCGCACCGGGCCAGTGAGATTATCCGGCGTATTCGCCGGTTCATGAAAAAGCCGGCTACCGGTAAAGAAGTTGTATCGGTGTCGACATTGCTGGAAGACACCCGCCAGTTTGCGGAAGTGGATATGCGCAATAACGCCGGCGGCATTGAAGTGCGCCTTGAAGAAGGTCTGCCTGACGTGCTGGCAGATCCGATTCAGGTGCAGCAGGTGGCCCTGAACCTGATCCGCAACGCGCTTGAATCAACCCGCAGTGCGGGCTCCGCCGAACCGGTGGAAGTGAGTGCCCGACGGTGTGGAGAGCATTGTGTCAGGGTTCAGGTCAGGGATCATGGGGTGGGTGTTGATGAAGAAGCCGAAGAGAAGCTGTTTCACCCTTTTCATACCACCAAAGAAGAGGGCATGGGTATTGGCCTGGCCACCTGCCGCTCGCTGATTCAGGCTCAGGGTGGTGATATTGGTTTCGAGCGCCCGGAAGACGGCGGCGCCTGTTTCTATTTCACACTGCCTCTGGCCGGTGTGGAAGGTGAGCCCTGCGCCCTGGACGAGAGCTGATCCAGTGGCGTGGCCGGTGCCGGAACAGGCGCCGGGAAAAAGTTTTTGTAAAAGCGTTGACATACTCGGGGGCATCTATATAATTCGCCCTCGTTGTCACCGAGCAGTCATCAGCACGGCTTGGTAAGACTACGCGGAGCGGTAGTTCAGTTGGTTAGAATACCGGCCTGTCACGCCGGGGGTCGCGGGTTCGAGTCCCGTCCGCTCCGCCATTTTTTCTCTCCCTGTTATTGTTTCTTTACTCCCTGTTTTCTGTGTTCCCCCGGACTTGTTCCATACCAGCGTCTGAAAGCTTTGTGAAAAGCCGGCGGGTTGGAAAAGCCCAGTAGCCAGGCGATTTCCGCCAGCGAAAGATCTGTTTCCCTCAGGTAATCAAACGCCAGCTGTTTTCTGGTGTCATCCAGCAATTGCCGGAATCCGGTTCCTTCGTCTACCAGGTGTCTTTGCAGCGTCCAGGGTGTGGTGCCCAGCTTCGCTGCCAACATATCCAGTGTCGGTGTTCTGCCCTGTAACAGGGGTGTGATCAGGTGCCTGACTCTGTCGGTCACTCGCCAGCCTTTTCGAATCTGTTGAAATTCCTTTTCACACACGGCTTTGAGCTTTTCGTGCATTCCGCGGTGTGCCTGTGCTGGCTCCAGCAGCCAGCAATCCTTTCTGAACCGAACCGAATTCTCGTCAGCGCCGAACTCCACCGGACACCGGAACCAGCTTTCGAACACCTCATCAAGCCCGGTTGACGGGTACTCTATGCGTACTCTCTCGACCACGTCGTAGTGTCCGGTCATATGGCGAACCAACTGAGTCCAGGCGGCCAGCACGGAATCGACGACAAAAAGGTTGTAGCGGTTATAGGGGCGGATGGAATAAAACTGCACCGTTTTATCGTCGGCGTCGATACCGGGCTCCCCCCGGGAATTCTGGCTGGTCAGAAGTGAATAGCGTACCAGTGTCGCCAATGCCTCGTGGACCGTGCCGGCCGTTTCGGCCGCCAATCCGGCGATGCCGGCATCAACCGGCCGGGTTGCCGCTCCCATGCGCAGGCCCAGGGCCGGGTTCCCGGTGGCGGTTATTGCCGCGTGCCCCAGTCGCATGAATCGCGGAATGCTTATCCTGGCGTCTGGTGAGGCCAGTTCCGGGGCATTCAGTTGGAACTGCTCGGTCAGCTGCCGGATGTTAGCGCCTTCCGCTTGTGCCGCGCGTAAGAGTACCGAGACGTGAAGCAGGCTGATGTCGCCCAGGGCGTTCTGGCTGTGTGGTTTGGTGTTATGCATGCGCCTATTATTGCTGTTGTTTAAAGATAATCAAATGTTGTTTAAGAATATTGTTGGTGCCCGGAGTGCGGGGTAGTCTGGTTGCATAATCAGAATTCGATGAGGAGAGCATTGATGACCACCACGCCCGGCACCGATAAATATCCGAACCTGTTCAGGCCCCTGGACCTCGGCTTTACCACTCTGCGTAACCGCACTTTGATGGGGTCCATGCACACCGGCCTGGAAGAGGTTAAAAACGGCTTTGAGCGGCTGGCGGCATTTTATGCCGAACGGGCCCGGGGTGGTGCCGGGCTTATCGTAACCGGTGGCATCGGGCCGAACACGGAAGGCGCCGTATTCCAACATGCGGCAAAAATGAGTACCGAGGAGGAATCCGACAAACACCGGGTGATTACCGAGGCGGTCCACGAAGCTGATGGCAAGATCTGCATGCAGATTCTGCATGCCGGTCGCTATGCCTACTCGCCCGAGCTGGTGGCGCCGTCGGCCATTCAGGCGCCGATAAACCCGTTCACCCCCAAAGAGCTGGACGAAGCCGGTATCCAGAAGCAGATTGATGACTATGTGAACTGTGCCGCCCTGGCCCAGCGTGCCGGCTATGACGGCGTGGAAATCATGGGCTCCGAAGGCTACCTCATCAATCAGTTCATCGTTAAGCACACCAATCACCGCACCGACCGGTGGGGTGGTAGCTACGAGAACCGTATTCGTTTGCCCCTGGAGATCGTTCGCCGCGTTCGTGAGCGGGTGGGGGAGAACTTTATTCTGATTTACCGCCTGTCGATGCTGGACCTGATTGAAGACGGCAGCACCTGGGATGAGGTTGTCCAGCTGGCAAAGGAAATCGAGAAAGCCGGCGCCACGATCATCAACACCGGGATCGGTTGGCATGAGGCGCGGATACCCACCATCGTGACCTCGGTGCCCCGTGCGGCTTTTGTTGAAGTCACAGAGCGCCTGAAGGGCGAGGTAAGCATTCCGCTGGTGACCACCAACCGAATCAACATGCCGGATGTCGCGGAGAGAATTCTGGCCAGTGGTCAGGCGGATATGGTGTCCATGGCGCGCCCGTTTCTCGCCGATCCCGAGCTGGTTCTCAAGGCTGAAGAGGATCGGGCCAGTGAAATCAACACCTGCATTGCCTGTAACCAGGCCTGCCTGGACCATACCTTCAGCGGTAAGTTGACGTCTTGTCTGGTGAATCCACGAGCCTGCAGTGAAACCGAGCTGGCGTATGTGAAAACGTCGCAGCCGAAATCGATTGCCGTGGTGGGCGCCGGGCCGGCCGGGCTTTCCTTTGCCGCTGTTGCTGCGGAGCGCGGCCACAAGGTAACGCTTTTTGACGCGGGCAGCGAGATTGGCGGGCAGTTCAATGTTGCCAAGCGCATTCCCGGTAAAGAAGAGTTCCATGAAACACTGCGTTATTACCGGGTTATGCTCGACAAATACGGCGTTGAGGTGCGGCTGAATGCCCGGGTCTCGGTTGACGAACTCAAGGCTGGTGGCTTCGAGGAAGTGGTTCTGGCCACTGGCGTCAGGCCCCGCACTCCGGATATCGAGGGCATTGATCACCCCAAAGTGATTGGCTACCTGGATGCACTGCTGGAGCGTAAGCCCGTGGGGCAGACGGTGGCTGTGATCGGTGCCGGTGGTATTGGTTTTGATGTGTCTGAGTTTATTGTTCACCAGGGCAAGTCGCCGGCGCTGGATACCGGGCACTTCATGAAAGAATGGGGGGTGGATCTGTCAGTGGCGCACCGGGGTGGTGTAAAAGGCGTGAAGCCGGAAATACCGGCCCCGGCCCGGCAGGTTTACCTGTTGCAGCGCAAATCCTCAAAAGTGGGTAAAAACCTGGGCAAGACCACCGGGTGGGTGCATCGAACATCGCTCAGGCACCGCAATGTGCAGATGATCCCGGGCGTCACCTACCGGAAAATTGACGATGATGGCCTGCACGTGACCATTACGCCGAAAGGGGCGGAGCAGGGCGAAGACAAACTGCTACCCGTTGATACCATTATTATCTGTGCCGGGCAGGAGCCCCTGCGCGAGCTGCAGGCCGGCATCGAGTCGGCGGGGTTGCCGGTGCATCTGATTGGTGGTGCGGATGTCGCCGCCGAACTGGATGCCAAGCGGGCCATTGATCAGGGTTGTCGTCTGGCAGCGGGCATCTGATTGCAAAAGTTTGCAGTTTGTCGCTGTGTTCCGGATGGTGTCGGGCTAGACTGTTGCAAAACACATCTGCAAAAGATGTTTGCAAAAGACATTCCCGGGCTCTGGAGAAGATGAATGGTTAATGCCGGCCAGGCAGTTGATGGCTATTCGGCGATTTTCTTTATGGACGGCAACCAGGTTGCCCGACAGATGCGATTGTCGGAATTTGGTGCCTTCCTTGATGGGTATGTCGGGCTCAGCGACCTTGCTGAAACGGATGTGCGGGCGGTTCTGGTCAACCTGAACCCGGATCTGACCACACGCTCACTGGTATTTTTCCGCATCTGGTTTGATGAGGAAGGCCGGGCAGACAGCAGTTGGAATGTGCCCATTGAGGCGATGGCCGAGCGTGGCGCCAAAGGGCCTGACCTGGGCGGAGGCCCTGTCAGTCTGGTGTGTCGTAGCCAGTGTCCGGATCCGCAGTTCGCCGAGGAACTCTGGGATCCGGATATGACCCCGGGCAACAACCATTTCCAGTCAATCCGCAAGGCCGTCGAGGCCAATGCGTTGCGATTTCAGAAAGTGGAACCAGAGGATGAAAATATTCCGGTTCTGCAGGCCGCGGACAGTGAATCGGCGGATAATCAGGAAAGTAACAGCCAGGACCGGATTCGCGTGGCCCGGGTGTTGCGTGAACAGCGCCTTCGTATTAAAACCCTGCAGAGCGCTCACCGTGAATCGATGGTGGAATTACAGCGTGAGCACCGCCTTGAACTGCAGGCTCTGCGCAACGAAATCTCGGAGCTTAAACAGAAATACGAACGGCTGCGGGTCACCAATGAACAGCTCAAGCACCGCCTGGCCAGGCGCAATGAGCAATACCTGGCCATGCAGGAAAAGCTGACCCCGGATGAAGGTGGTAACGACGAGCAGGCCAACGCCAGTGCTGAAACCGTGCTGTTGCGTGAACAACTGGAGCGCAAACAGCGTGAGCTGGAGCTTCGGGATGGAAAGATCCAGGCCCTGGAGCAGGAAAACAAGGAATTCCAGCACCAGGATCCCCCTGAAAACTCATTGCTGGATCACCTTCGACAACAGGCCGTGTTTCTGGTGGCCTACCATCCCGGTGTCGGCCATATCACCCTTCCTTATGACGATATTGACGCCTACTTCAACAACCCCGTTGCCTATGCGGCCGACCGTTGCGGAATGAATGAACCCGCCTACCGGGAATGGCTGTCTCATTACGAACAGCCGGTGTGCAACCATGTGGATGCCAACGGAAATACCTGCGGTGAACCTATCATGAGAGTGACCCAGCCATCGGAGTTCCGCGCGGGTATTGATGATCGCTGTGACCAGCACCGCCCTGATTGATCGGCAACTTTTCAGTACCTGCCCGAATTTCGTTAAACTGTTATATTGGCTCAGGCGTAGAGAGTAGCTGTGGCCAACTCTCGTTCACACAGACACCACGGGATCGTTCATGGACCAGTTCAGGAATATCGGCATTGTCGGACGCATGGGCAGCGTCAAAGTGGTTGAGTCGCTACGGCAGCTCAAACACTATCTGACCGCTCACGATTATCACGTCATCATTGAAGAAAACACCTCAACCATGATCCCCGGACACGGGTTGCAGGTGGCCAGCAAAAAATTGCTGGGTGAGATCTGTGATCTGGTGATTGTTGTGGGTGGTGATGGCAGCCTGCTGGGCGCCGCCCGTGAACTGGCCAAGTCTAAAATCCCGATTCTTGGCGTGAACCGCGGCCGGCTGGGGTTCCTGACCGACATCTCGCCGTCGGACCTGGAGGAGCGCCTGGCCGAAGTGCTTGCCGGTAACTACATCGAAGAGTCGCGCTTTCTGCTCGACGGCTACGTGGAGCGCAATGGTCAGCCACTGGGTTACGGTTCGGCGCTTAACGACGTGGTTCTGCACCCGGGCAAGTCGACCCGGATGATCGGTTTTGACCTGTTCATCGATGGCCACTTTGTTTACAGCCAGCGGTCGGATGGCCTGATTGTGTCCACGCCAACCGGCTCTACAGCGTATTCTCTATCCGCCGGCGGGCCGATTATGCACCCGAAACTGGACGCCATTGCCCTGGTGCCCATGTTCCCGCATACGCTCAGCAGCCGGCCGATCGTGGTGGATGGCAAGAGCGAGATCAAACTGGTTATTGGCGATACTAACGAAACCTACCCACAGGTCAGTTTCGATGGCCAGATGAACATAGCCTGTGCTCCGGGCGACATCATCCGTATCAGTAAAAAGCCGTTCAAGATCCGTCTGATTCACCCGACCGATCACAACTTCTATGCCACTTGTCGCGACAAGCTGGGCTGGGCAAGCGAAATAGCAGCGAGCTGATTATGGTGGCAAGAGCTTCAAAACAGAGTCGCGGTTACGACATCATTGGCGACATCCACGGATGTGCCCACACCCTGCAGCTTTTGCTGGAGCAGATGGGTTACCGGAAAACCAACGGCATTTACCAGCATCCGCGCCGTCAGGCCATTTTTATTGGCGATATTATTGACCGTGGGCCACACATTCGTGAAGCCCTGCATCTGGTCCGGGATATGGTCGAGCATGGTTCGGCCCGGATTGTAATGGGCAACCACGAATACAATGCCATGGGGTATTGCACCCGTGCCCGGCCGGGTAGTGGGAAAACGTTCCTGCGTGAGCACAACAGCCGACACAATCGCCTGATCAAGGAAACCCTCGACCAGTTTGATCCGTATCCACATGAGTGGAACGAATTTCTCGACTGGTTTTACAACATTCCTCTGTTTATCGAGGAAGAGGATTTCCGGGTGGTGCATGCCTGCTGGGATCAGCAGTTAATCGACAAGTTCCGGCAGATTCATCCCGATGGGTGTATCGACGAAGAATTCCTGCACGCTTCTGCGGCCCTGGATTCTTTTGCCGGCCAGGTAATGGACACTTTGTTGCGCGGTACCGATCTCAAGTTGCCCGAGGGCATGGCGATCACCGGCGCGGACGGTTATGTGCGGGAATTTTTCCGCACGAAATTCTGGTCAGAGAATCCGGAAACCTATGCGGATGTGGTATTTCAGCCAGACCCGCTGCCGCCGGAAGTGGCCCAGCACCGTCTGACGGATGAAGAACGCGAACAGCTGCTGTTCTATCCGCCGGACGCGCCTCCGGTTTTTGTCGGGCATTACTGGATGGAAGGTGAGCCTGGGCCATTGAAGCCTAATGTCGCCTGCATTGATTACAGTGCGGTGAAGTACGACAAAATGGTGGCTTACCGGATGGACGGCGAACAGGTGCTGTCCCGGGACAAGTTCGTCTGGATCGATGTAGACAAACCTGAGCGGCCGGATTACCCGGCAAGCGAAGACAGCGTCGCACGCTGAAACCCGAAGAGGTGATCTTGGAAACACAGCAATCGTCCCCGATTACGCCGTCAGGCCGGTGGCAACCGGCGCCACGGCATGCGCCTGCCGTGGCAGTGATTATTGCCATTGCTCTGGTTGCCGTCTGGCTGACGGCTATGGGGCAGAATTCAGTGGCCGCCTCCATGATGATGGCAGATCCCCGGCAGTTTTCATGGAGTGCCTTTGAAACGCTGGATGGCCGTCTGGATGCCCTGCTGGCGACGCTGACAAGCGGTCAGGTATGGCGCCTGATTACGCCAGACTTCCTGCATTTCAGCTGGGCCCATCTTATTTTCAATTCCGTGATGATGTGGTTTCTGGGTAGCCAGATTGAATGGATGGATGGCCGGGGGCGCCTGTTTATCCTGTTCCTGGTAACCAGTGTGGTCTCTAACAGTTTGCAGTACCTGGTTTCCGGCCCGTTGTTTGGTGGCCTCTCCGGGGTGGTCTATGGCTTGTTGGCGTTTTGCTGGCTAAGCCAGCAGCGCCGGCCCAGGTTCCAGTTCCCACCGGCTCTGGTAACCTTTGCTGTGATATGGATGGTCATCGGCTATACCCCCATTCCGGAAATGATGGGCGTTGGCCGAATGGCCAACGAAGCGCATCTGGGCGGCTTCCTGGCCGGTCTGGCCTGCGCGGCGGTACTGCCGTTGCGTGGGCGAATGTGGCGGTAATTGGTTCAGGCAAAAAAAAGCCCCACCGAAAGGTGAGGCTGTTAAAGAGAGCGTAAAGCTCCTGATGAGAGAGACCAAATGATACGACCTTTGTCATTTGGTGAGATAATGATAATTGTTATCGTTTAGGTTTGTCAAACGGGTTTGCCGTTTTTTGTGATTTTTTATTCAGGAGGCAGGAAATGACCTACGAAGAAGTGATTGAGCGGCTGGATCCGACGGTTTATCAGAATCTCAAACGCTCCATTGAGCTGGGTAAATGGCCGGATGGCCGGAAACTGACCCCGGAGCAACGGGAAATCAGTCTGCAGGCGGTGATTTACTACGAAAACAAGCACGACATTCCTGAAGAAGAACGGGTGGGCTTCATCGACCGTGGCGAAAAAGCCGGCACCGCCTGCGACCCCACGGTTGATCTGGGCAAGAAAAAGCAGAATGGCGCCTCGGATCAGTTTACCGAGGTCAAGGTTTGAGCGAACCGATTGATGTAACAGGCCGGCTGCGCAAAATGCCGGCCGATGCGGAAAGCCCCGTGAGCTACCGGCTGGCGGTTGGAGACGTCCGTATTCCGGTGAATGACCTGATCGGTCGCCGGGTGCGGCTGGACTTCGGCGGGGTAATCCGCTGTATAAACTGTGACCGCGCCACCAAAAAGAGTTTCAGCCAGGGCTATTGTTATCCGTGTTTTCGTAAGCTGGCGGCCTGCGACAGCTGCATTATGAGCCCGGAAAAATGTCACTTTCATCTGGGCACCTGCCGGGAGCCCGAGTGGGGTGAGCGCAACTGCATGGTTGAACACGTGGTGTATCTGGCCAATTCCAGTGGCCTGAAAGTGGGGATTACCCGTGGCACCCAGGTGCCAACCCGCTGGATTGACCAGGGCGCGGTAGACGCCATTCCCATGTTGCGGGTAGCCACCCGGTATCTGGCCGGCCTGGCGGAAGTGGCCTGCAAGCAACACGTGGCAGACCGGACAAACTGGCGGGCGATGCTCAAGGGCGACGTGCCGGAGCTGAACCTGGGCGAAGAGCGCGAGAGAATCCTGGGCCTGATCGAAGAGGATCTGGACCGTCTCCGCGAGGAGCATGGCGAAAACAGCTTGCGGGTGGTCGATGAAAGTCCACAGGCGCTCAGTTATCCCGTGCAGGTGTGGCCGTCGAAAGTGACCAGCCACAACCTGGACAAAACCCCGGAAGTCGAAGGTGAGCTGGAAGGCATCAAGGGCCAGTACCTGATTCTCGATACCGGGGTGATCAACATCCGTAAATTTACCGGCTATGAAGTCCGGTTCCGGGTGCTCGACTGAACCCGGTCATCTGTTTATCTGGCCGTCTTTTTAATCTGGCCATCTTGTTTATCTGGAGAATATGAATGCGAACCAATCAGCCACAAACTATTTACCTGAGCGAATATCAGGTGCCGGCGTATCTGGTTGACCATATTGATCTTCGTTTCGAATTGTTCGAAGACGGCGCCCGGGTGTGCAGCACCCTGACTGTGCGGCGTAATCCTGAGTCTGCCGAGGCTGGAAAGCCACTGGAGCTGGATGGCGACAGCCTGACGCTGGAGTCCGTGGCACTGAATGGCAAGACGCTGGAAGCCGGCGCCTATGAAGACTCCGGCGACAAGTTGATTGTCCCGGGGGTACCGGAGCAATTCGAGTTGTCGGTAGTCACCTGGATTGAACCCCAGAACAACACCCGGTTGGAAGGCCTGTATAAATCCTCCGGCATGTTCTGCACCCAGTGCGAGGCTGAAGGTTTCCGTTGCATCACCTATTACCCGGACCGCCCGGATGTGATGGCGCGCTTCCGCACCCGTATCGAAGCCGACAAGAAGGCTTATCCGGTGCTGCTGTCCAACGGTAACCCGGTGGAGCAGGGCGAACTGGCGGACGGCCGTCACTTTGTCACCTGGGAAGACCCTTTCCCCAAGCCGGCGTACCTGTTTGCCCTGGTGGCCGGTGACCTGGTGGAAAAACGCGACAGCTTTACCACCTGTTCCGGGCGCGAGATTGACCTGCGCATGTACGTAGAGCCCCGCAATGCCGAGAAGTGCGACTTCGCCATGGATTCGCTCAAACGCGCCATGCGCTGGGATGAAGAGGTCTATGGCCGGGAATACGATCTGGATATCTTCATGATCGTCGCCGTGGATGATTTCAACATGGGGGCCATGGAAAACAAGGGCCTGAACATCTTCAACTCCTCGTGCGTGCTGGCCAGCCAGGACACCGCCACCGATGCCGCTTTCCAGCGCATCGAGGCAATTGTCGCCCATGAGTATTTCCATAACTGGTCCGGCAACCGGGTAACCTGCCGCGACTGGTTCCAGTTGAGCCTGAAAGAAGGCTTTACCGTGTTCCGGGATGCCCAGTTCTCGGCCGATGCAGGCTCACCCACGGTCAAGCGCATTGAAGATGCCACCCTGCTGCGTACCGCCCAGTTTGCTGAAGACGCCGGCCCCATGGCGCATCCGGTTCGCCCTGCGTCCTATATGGAAATCACCAACTTCTATACCCTGACCATTTATGAAAAGGGCGAAGAAGTGGTGCGCATGATTCACAACCTTCTGGGCCCAGAGCTGTTCCGCAAAGGCAGTGATCTGTATTTCGAGCGTCATGATGGCCAGGCGGTAACCACCGATGACTTTGTCAAAGCCATGGAAGACGCCTCCGGCCGGGATCTGACCCAGTTCCGTTTGTGGTATGAACAGGCCGGTACGCCGGTGCTGGCCGTGGAAGATGAATACGACGCGGAGCAGGGCGTTTATCGCCTGACCATTCGCCAGTCCATTCCGGATACCCCGGGGCAGACCAACAAGAAACCTCAGCATATTCCCTTTGCCATCGGCCTGTTGGACAAGAATGGCGAGTCGCTGCCTCTGAACCTGACTGCGTCAGAGCAAGGCGGCCCTGCTGAGCGGGTGCTGGAAATCACTGAGGCCGAGCAACAGTTTGAATTCCACGGTGTTGACCAGCAGCCGGTACCGTCGCTGCTCCGCGGTTTTTCGGCGCCGGTACGGGTGCATTATCCCTGGACACGAGAGCAGCTGTTGTTCCTGATGAGCCACGACCCGGACGGATTCAACCGTTGGGATGCCGGCCAGCGTCTGGCAGTGGATGTGATTCAATCGCTGATCGGACAGGAAGATGACACGGAGATTGAGCCGCGGCTGGTACAGGCCTATCGCACACTGCTTGAAAATGATTCGCTGGATCAGGCGTTGGTGGCGAAAATGCTGCGGCTGCCGTCGGAAGCTTACCTGGTGGAGCTGTCTGAGGATGCCGACGTTCCGGCCATACACCATGCCCGTGAACGGGTTCTCCGGCATCTGGCCGGTTCCCTGCGGGACGAGTTGGTGGCGTGCTATCAGCGCAACCAGCAGGCCGGCACGTACGAACTGACGCCTGAAGCCATTGCCCGCCGCAGCCTGGCGAACACCGCGCTGGCATGGTTGCTGTATATTAACGATGAAGAGGCCCTGGCGTTGGCGAACCGTCAGTTCCGGGAAGCCGATAACATGACTGACCGCCTTGGCGCACTGAGTGCCCTGGTGAATTCCGGCTTTGACAAAGAACGCACCCAGGCGCTGGACGCGTTTTACGAGCAGTTCCGGAACGATCCGCAAGTGGTTGAAATGTGGTTCTCGGTGCAGGCTGCCAGCGACAAGACTGGTCAGTTGCCGCATATCCACCATCTGTTGGCGCACCCGGCCTTTGACTGGAAAAACCCGAACAAGGTGCGGTCGGTGGTGGGTGCCTTTGCCGGCCAGAACCTCCCGGCCTTCCACAATCCGGATGGCAGTGGCTATGAGTTTCTGGCTGATGTGGTTCGCCGGCTTGATGACAGCAATCCGCAGATTGCCGCTCGGCTGGTCAGCCCGCTGACCCGCTGGCGGAAGTTTGCGCCGGTATATCGTGAGCAAATGAAACAGGCGCTTCAAAGCGTTCGGGACAAAGATAATTTGTCCCGGGATGTTTACGAGGTGGTGCACAAGAGCCTGGCAGACTGAAGCCGGGCTGACACCAGAACCAGAATACCGGCCACGCACGCCCCGCTTCGGCGTGGCCGGAACCAGAATCGCACTTTCGGTCGATAGACAATATTCGCTGGTTGGCTAATCTGAATGTGGATGCCATCTCCGATCCTGCCCGCTAACACCCAATAAAAATTCCGGCAGGTACGTCACTAAATAAACAGAATAAAGGCGATCTGAATGGTTAGAAGTTTCCTGTGCAATTCCCCGGGATATGCCTGTTTCGGCCTGGCCATAACACTGGCCGCTCCGATGGCGTACGCGGTTTCAGACGTTCTGGAAACCCCCGCGCGCGATACCGACCTTGCTCCTGAGTCCCTGCTGACCGATGCCACTCGGATCGACGACCGGATTGTCGCCGTTGGTGAGCGGGGTCACGTGATTTACTCCGACGATGAGGGCACTTCCTGGAATCAGGCCGACGTGCCCGTTTCGGTCACCCTGACTGCGCTTGATTTCGGAACTGACCAGTACGGCTGGGCCGTAGGTCACAGTGGCGCAGTTTTGCAGTCTTCCGACGCCGGTGAAAGCTGGCAGTTGCAGCTGGACGGCATGCAGGCGGGGAGGCTGATTATCGAAACAAAGCAGCAGCAGATTGCCGATATGGAAGAGCGGATCGAACAAGCTCCCGAGGAGGACGTCCCGGATCTTGAGTGGGCGCTGGATGATCTGTATTTCGCACTCGAGAATACCGAGGCGGATCTGGAGGTCGGCCCGGTAAACCCGTTCCTGGATGTCTGGTTTGAAAACGCCCAACACGGTTTTGTGGTGGGTGCTTACGGCATGATTTTCCGCACGTTCGATGGCGGAGACAGCTGGCAGGACTGGTCGCCACAGCTCGATAACGACTGGAACCTGCATTATAACGCCATCACACGCATTGCCGGCGGTGCTCTGGTTATTGCCGGCGAGTCCGGGCAGATTCATGTATCTGAAGACAACGGCAATACCTGGGAAAAGCGGGAAAGCCCCTACTCCGGTTCTCTCTTCGGTGTCAGCGGTACCGGTGAAGAAGGCGAGATGCTGGTGTTCGGTCTTCGAGGTAACACCCTGATTTCCAGTGATCTGGGTCAGAGCTGGGAAACCGTGCCGAATGCAGGCAATTCAACGCTGAATCGGGGTGCCGTTGCCGAAGATGGGCGTGTCACGCTGGTGGGTAATGGCGGCGCTGTGTTGTACAGCAATGACGACGGCAGGAATTTTCAGGCCCATTTCCGCAGTGATCGGGACGGCATTATGGCGGTCGTGCCGCTGGCTGAGAGCAATCTGTTGCTGTTTGGTGAGGGCGGTGTGGAAACCACCGATGCTCGCGGCCGGAATCTGGATTAACGCCCCTGTGGCGGCAATAACGCTTAAATGTAGTAGAGGGATTTTTGCATGTCTGACCCGATGCATGACAGGGGTGAACATTACCTGACCACACCGAAAGCAGAACCGTTTCTGGAGCGCCTGATATTCAACAATCGGGCGTTGATCCTGATCGCGTTCCTGATATTGACGGTGTTCCTGGGCTACAACGCGATCAAGATTCAGCCCGATGCCAGTTTCGAACGGATGATTCCGCTGGAACATCCGTACATCGAGAACATGATCGATCACAGAGACGATCTGGATAATCTGGGCAACTTTGTCCGGATCGCGGTGGCTGTTGAAGAAGGCGATATTTTTACCGCCGATTACATGGAAACCCTCAAACAGATTACTGATGAAGTCTTTTATCTCAGTGGTGTTGATCGCTCCGGGCTGAAATCCCTGTGGACGTCCAACGTGCGCTGGGTGGAAGTAACTGAGCAGGGCTTTCAGGGTGGCACTGTTATACCGGATAACTACGACGGTTCCCGCGATAGCCTGGAGCAGCTGCGCCAGAACGTTCTGCGCTCCAGCGAAGTGGGGCGGCTGGTGTCGGACAATTTTCGGTCCACCATTGTTTACGCGCCCCTGTATGAAAAGAATCCGGACACCGGTGAAGCGCTGGATTACGCGGAATTTTCCCGTCAGCTGGAAGAGCAGATCCGGGATAAATACCAGGCGCAGAACCCGAATGTAGAGATTCACATCGTCGGATTTGCCAAGAAGGTGGGAGACCTGATTGAGGGCATCGGTTCCATTGCCTGGTTTGCCGGCATCACCGTTCTGCTGACCACCCTGTTGTTGTTCTGGTACTCCCGCTGTATCACCGGAACGCTGGTACCGGTTCTTACGTCCATTATTGCGGTGTTCTGGCAGTTGGGCACCCTGAGGCTGCTGGGTTATGGGCTGGATCCTTATTCGGTTCTGGTTCCTTTTCTGGTGTTTGCCATCGGTATCAGCCATGGGGTGCAGATCGTCAACGCCATGGCGGTTGAGGCGGCCAGAGGGTTTGATGCCGAAAATGCTGCCCGGCTGGCATTCCGGGCTCTGTATATTCCCGGCATGCTGGCATTGATCTCCGATGCCTTTGGCTTCCTCACTCTGGTGTTTATCGACATTGATGTCATTCGTGACCTGGCGGTTGCTGCCGGTCTGGGCGTGGCCTTCGTGATTATCACCAACCTGGTTCTGCATGTGCTGATCATGTCGTATGTGGGCATCTCCAAAGGCGGGGTACGCCACGTGCAGAATCATGGCGACAAGCAGGATAGAAAGTGGCGTTTATTGTCCCGTCTGGCCAGCCCCTCTGTGGCCCCGGTTTCCCTGTTGATTGCCGCCATCGGTCTGGGTGCGGGCCTGTATTTCAAACAGGATCTGAAGGTGGGAGATCTGGATCAGGGGGCGCCGGAGCTGCGTCAGGATTCCCGCTACAACCAGGACAATGCGTATATCATCAACAATTACTCAACCAGCGCCGATGTGCTGGTGGTGATGGTGAAAACGCCGGAAGAGCAATGCACTCAATACAGTGTCTTGCGGGCCATGGACACGCTGCAGTGGGAGTTACAGAATACGCCCGGCGTGCAGAGCTCGGCGTCGCTGGCGAATGTCTCGAAAGCGGTGACCAAGGCACTGAATGAAGGTAACTGGAAGTGGTACGAGCTGTCCCGCAACCAGACCATCATCAATGCGTCGATCCGGGATGCCCCGGCGGGGCTGATCAATACCAACTGTGATCTGACGCCGGTGCTGGTGTTTCTGGAAGATCACAAGGCCGAGACTCTGCAGACCGTGGTTGATCGGGTAGAGCAGTTCGCCGGCAACCACAGTAATAACGAGCATACGTTCCTGCTGGCGGCGGGCAACGCCGGTATCGAGGCGGCCACGAATGAAGTGATCTCCAACGCCAAAAATATCATGCTGTTGCTGGTGTACAGCGTGGTCAGCATCCTGTGCTTTTTGACCTTCCGATCGATCCGGGCGGTGGCGTGCATCGTGATTCCGCTGGGGCTGACCTCCATTCTGTGCGAGGCGATCATGGCGGTGTCCGGTATTGGCATCAAGGTGGCTACCTTGCCGGTGATTGCTCTTGGTGTGGGCATTGGTGTGGATTATGGCATCTATATCTACAGCAAGCTGGAGAGGTATCTGCTGGAAGGGATGTCGCTTGAGGATGCCTATTATGAAACCCTGCGCTCCACCGGTAAGGCGGTGATTTTCACCGGGATAACCCTGGGTATCGGCGTGGTGACCTGGATATTCTCGCCAATCAAGTTCCAGGCCGATATGGGCTTCCTGCTGTTCTTCATGTTCCTATGGAATATGGTGGGTGCCATCTGGCTGTTACCGGCTCTGGCGCGCTTCCTGCTGCGCCCGGAGGCGATGCGGGCGAAAGCGCTGGCAGCCGGGTCCTGATGGAGGGCATTTCATCGAAAGCCCGTTGCTCGGGCTTTTTTGTTGTCAGGTCAGTTGGTTAGCGTGCTACTTCCTCGCTTTATTTATGGCCTGAAGTGTTCTATGTTTTAGAGCGGAACGGATGTTTGTCCGCAGATTCTGGTGTGGGCACTCAACGATAATGACCAAAAAAAAGGAAGAGCACACATGACACTGAAACTTAAAGCCTCTGCTTGTGCTATTGCTGCAGCCGTGAGCCTGGGCGCTGCCTCGACTTCGGTTTCCGCGCAGGAGCAGCAGTTCGTGACAATTGGTACCGGTGGTGTTACCGGCGTTTATTACCCAGCGGGCGGCGCTATCTGTCGTCTGGTCAACATGGACCGTAAAGAGCATGGTATCCGCTGCTCGGTAGAGAGCACCGGCGGCTCTGTATACAACCTGAACTCTATTCGCGAGGGTGAGCTGGATCTGGCGGTTGCCCAGTCAGACTGGCAGTACCACGCCTACAACGGCACCAGTCAGTTTGAAGATGATGGCGCCAATGAGAAGCTGCGCGCGGTGTTCTCACTGCACCCGGAGCCGTTCACCGTTGTTGCCAGCAAAGAGTCCGGCATCAAGACTTTTGAAGACCTGGAAGGCAAGCGGGTATCCGTCGGTAACCCGGGTTCTGGTCAGCGCGCCACCGCTGAAGTGTTGATGGACGAGATGGGCTGGACCCTGGACAAATTCTCCCTGGCAGCTGAAATCAAGGCGGCCGAGCAATCCCAGGCCCTGTGTGACGGCAATATCGACGCTTTCTTCTACACTGTTGGCCACCCATCCGGTGCCATCAAGGAAGCAACCACTTCCTGTGACAGTGTTATTGTAAGTGTTGATAATGAAGTCACCGAGACTCTGATCGAAGAGAATCCGTACTATCGCAAGGCCGTTATTCCGGGCGGTATGTATCGTGGTTCTGACGAAGACGTGACCACGTTCGGTGTGGCAGCCACCTTCGTTTCTTCCACCGATGTTTCGGAAAAAGTGGTCTATGAGGTTGTGAAAGCGGTGTTCGAGAACTTTGACAACTTCAAGCGCCTGCATCCGGCCTTTGGCATCCTTGAGAAAGAAGAAATGGCTTCTGATGCCCTGAGTGCACCTCTGCACCCGGGCGCTGAGAAGTACTATCGTGAGGCCGGCCTGATCGACTGATCAGCCAGTCTTCAGCAGAGCGGGCTTTATGCCCGCTCTGTTGGTCTGATTCAGGTATTTCCCTTCACAGGAACCTTCCATGGCAAAGAAAGACTCCGGTACCGGGGCGGATATTGATGCCGCACGGGTAGAGCAGGTTTTAAAGACAGAAACCGGAGGCAGGGCGCTGACCGGCCCCTCGGCTGTATTGCTGTTTATTGTTCCGGTGTGCTGGTCCCTGTTTCAGCTGTGGATAGCATCGCCACTGCCGTTCATTTTCAATTTCGGCATTTTTAATTCCACGGAAGCGCGCTCCATTCACCTGGCGTTTGCCGTTTTCCTCGCCTATGCGGCGTTCCCCATGATAAAGGGGAGGCATGACACCAAAGTGCCTATCTATGACTGGGTGCTGGCGTTGGCGGCTGCGTTTTCGGCCTCATACATCTTTATTTTCTACGACCAACTGGCGACCAGACCTGGTGCGCCAATTACTCAGGATCTGATTGTGGCTCTCGGCGGCCTGTTGCTGCTGCTGGAAGCAACCCGTCGTGCCCTGGGGCTGCCCCTGACAATTGTTGCGGCGGTCTTCATTACTTACTCACTGGCCGGCCCTTACATGCCGGATGTGATTTCTCACAAAGGCGTGAGCTTCAATAAACTGGCCTCGCACCAATGGCTGGGTACCGAGGGTGTGTTTGGTGTGGCCCTGGGCGTCTCGACCAGTTTTGTCTTTCTGTTCGTGCTGTTTGGCGCCTTGCTTGAGCGGGCCGGCGCCGGTAATTACTTCATCAAGATGGCGTACTCCATGCTCGGCCATATGCGTGGCGGCCCGGCCAAAGCGGCGGTGGTCGCCAGCGGCCTCAGTGGTGTGATTTCCGGCTCTTCCATTGCCAACGTGGTGACCACGGGCACCTTTACTATTCCGCTGATGAAGCGCGTGGGCTTTCCGGCCACCAAGGCCGGCGCCGTAGAAGTGGCGGCTTCCACCAATGGGCAACTGACCCCGCCCATCATGGGGGCGGCGGCATTCCTGATGGTGGAGTATGTCGGTATCTCCTACCTGGAGGTGATCAAGCACGCCATTCTGCCGGCAATGATCTCCTACGTGGCACTGATCTACATCGTCCACCTGGAGGCCTGCAAGCTGAACATGCAGGGCATTGAACGCCTGAACAAGCCGACACTGGCTCAGCGGATGCTGACCTGGGTCATCCTGCTGATTGGCCTGAGTGCTCTCACGTTCGCTGTTTATTACGGCATTGGCTGGACCAAGGACATCTTTGGTGATGCCGCTATGTGGATCCTGGGGCCGTTGTTGCTCGTGGCTTATGTGGCGCTGGTGTGGTACGCCACCCGTTTCCCGCCATTGGAGGAAGATGACCCAACCAAGGAAATGGGGGATCTTCCCGAAGTCGGCCCGACCGTGAAATCGGGTTTGTATTTCCTGCTGCCGGTGGTGGTGCTGGTATGGTGCCTCACGGTCGAGCGTTTTTCTCCTCAGCTGTCGGCCTTCTGGGCCACGGCTTTCATGATCTTTATCGTGATAACCCAACGTCCCCTGAAAGCGTTCTTCCGCAAGCATGGAGAGCTGCCGGCTGAGTTTACCGGCGGTATTGTGGATCTGTTCCACTCGCTGGCCACCGGTGCCCGGAACATGATCGGTATCGGTGTGGCCACGGCCACGGCCGGCATTGTGGTCGGCACCGTTACCCTGACCGGCATCGGCCTGGTCATGACCCAGTTTGTGGAAGTGATGTCCGGCGGCAACATTCTGTTGATGCTGATTTTTACCGCCGTTATCAGTCTGATTCTGGGTATGGGCCTTCCGACCACCGCGAACTACATCGTGGTCTCTACCTTGATGGCCCCGGTTATCGTGACCCTCGGCGCCGAGAACGGCCTGCTGGTACCGCTGATTGCTGTACACCTGTTTGTGTTCTACTTCGGAATCCTGGCGGACGACACGCCGCCGGTGGGGCTGGCCGCCTATGCGGCAGCAGCCATCTCGGGAGCCGACCCGATACGCACGGGTGTACAGGGCTTCACCTACGATATCCGTACCGCCATCCTGCCGTTCATGTTTATCTTCAATACCCAGTTATTGCTGATTGGCTTGACCGGCTGGGTGGATCTTTTGGTGACCATTGTCAGCGCGGTCATCGCCATGCTGGTGTTCTCGGCGGCCACCCAGGGCTTCTGGTTTACCCGAACCCGTTGGTGGGAAACAATCCTGTTGCTGCTGATTACCTTTACTCTGTTCCGGCCCGGCTTTTGGTGGGATATGGTGTATCCGCCCACCGAAGAGCGCCCGGCCACAGAAATCTACCAGCATGTTGAGGATGTCCCGGCCGACCAGCCCATTATCGTTCAGGCCTCGGGAATGTCGATTGATGGCGACGAAACGTCCAAATTCCTGCGTTTACCCTTGCCAGCTGGTGAGACTCCCGAGCAGCGTCTGGCAGAGGCTGGTCTGGAACTGTCTGCCAGTGGCGAGCAGATGGTGGTGGACTTTGTGAACTTTGGCAGTATGGCCGAACAGGTCGGTATTGGCTTTGGCTGGACTATCGACAAGGTTCAGGTCGAAAAAGACCGTCCGCCGAAAGAGTTGATGGTGATTCCTGCATTGATTCTCCTGGCGTTCCTGGCCTGGGGTCAGCTCAGGCGTAAAAAGCGCGAGGATATGCAGGCACAACCGGCCTGAGTAAGCGAATCGTCATGTCCGTAAAAGCCCGGCGTTGCTGCCGGGCTTTTTTCTGTTAGACTCGCTCGCAACTCGGCCCGCGGTTTGTGTCGCTGGGCCGGCAACCAAGTGATCTCTGGTATAGATCACCGCTGAGAATCATCGAGGAGATATCCATGCCCGTAGTTACCCTGCCGGATGGCAGTCATCGTAGTTTTTCCGAGCCGGTTACCGTTCATGATGTTGCCGCTGATATTGGTGCAGGTCTGGCCAAGGCCTCTTTGGCAGGTAAAGTGGATGGCAAGCTGGTCGACACCAGTCACCTGATCGAAAACGATGTCGATCTGGCGCTTGTCACGGATCGGGACGATGAAGGCGTGGATATCATTCGTCACTCTACCGCCCACCTGATGGCCATGGCCGTTCAGGAGCTGTTCCCGGGCGCCCAGGTAACCATCGGGCCGGTGATCGAAAACGGCTTCTACTACGATTTCAAATACGAGCGCCCCTTCACCAACGAAGACCTCGAGCGTATTGAAAAGCGCATGAACGAGCTGGCGAAGCAGGATTTGCCGGTACACCGTTCGATCATGTCCCGGGATGAAGCCACCAAGCTGTTCGAGGACATGGGTGAGGAATACAAGGTCCAGATTATTCAGGACATTCCGGGTGATGAAGACCTGTCATTCTACAGCCAGGGCGAGTTTATCGACCTTTGCCGTGGCCCCCACGTGCCCAGCACCGGCAAGCTCAAGGCCTTCAAGCTGACCAAAGTGGCCGGTGCCTTCTGGCGTGGTGACCACAACAACGAGCAGCTACAGCGTATTTACGGGACTGCCTGGGGCAACAAGAAAGACCTGAAGGCGTATCTGCATCGCCTGGAAGAGGCTGAAAAGCGTGACCACCGCAAGGTTGGCAAGAAGCTCGGCCTGTTTCATATGCAGGAAGAAGCGCCGGGTATGGTGTTCTGGCACCCGGATGGCTGGTCGCTGTACCAGGAAATTGAACAGTACATGCGTGCCCAGCAGCACAAGCATGGCTACAGGGAAATCAAGACGCCGCAGGTGGTGTCCCGCACTCTTTGGGAAAAATCCGGGCACTGGGACAAGTTCAAGGACGACATGTTCACCACCGAGTCCGAGAAGCATGATTATGCCATCAAGCCCATGAACTGCCCCTGCCACGTGCAGGTGTTCAACCAGGGCCTGAAGAGCTACAAGGATCTGCCCCTGCGTCTGGCGGAATTCGGTTCCTGCCATCGCAATGAAGCCTCCGGCGCGCTGCACGGGCTGATGCGCGTGCGCGGTTTTACCCAGGATGACGCCCATATCTTCTGTGAAGAAGACGCTATCCAGGAGGAAGTGTCCTCCTTTATTGGCATGCTGCACGAAATCTACGCCGATTTCGGTTTCAGCGAAATCCTGTACAAGCTTTCCACTCGCCCGGAAAAGCGGGTAGGTAGCGACGAAGTATGGGACAAAGCCGAAGCCGCCCTGGAAGAAGCACTGAACCGTGAAGGTGTGGATTGGGAACTGTTGCCGGGTGAGGGCGCTTTCTATGGCCCCAAGATCGAGTTCTCGCTGAAGGACTGTATCGGCCGTGTGTGGCAGTGTGGTACTGTGCAGGTGGATTTTTCCATGCCGGGACGTCTGGGCGCGCAGTATGTGGCCGACAATTCCGAGCGCAAGACGCCGGTTATGCTGCATCGTGCGGTATTGGGGTCCTTTGAGCGTTTTATTGGTATCCTGATTGAAGAATATGAAGGATCTTTCCCGACCTGGCTGGCACCAACCCAGGTCGCGATACTGAATATTACTGACAACCAGGCTGAATATTGCCGGAATCTGGCAGAAAAACTCGATTTAGCGGGTTATCGGGTAAATGCCGACTTGAGAAACGAGAAGATCGGCTTTAAAATCCGCGAGCATACTCTTAACAAGGTTCCCTATCTGGTCGTTGTTGGCGATAAAGAAATCGACAACAATGCCGTTGCCGTAAGGACGCGCAAAGGCGAAGATCTGGGAACCATGTCGGTCGACGAATTCGAGCAGTTTTTAGCCAAAGACGTCGAACGCAAAGGTAGAAACCAAACGGAGATCTGATTATCAAACAGCGAGCCAATCGGGGTGGGCGTACTCCTAAAGCGCCCATCAATACGAATATTGACGCAACTGAAGTTCGCCTGATCGATGCCGAAGGCAATCAGGTAGGTGTCGTTTCAATGGAAGAGGCCCTTAAGCAGGCTGAAGAAGCGTCTCTTGACCTGGTTCAGGTTACGGATTCCGATCCGGTCGTTTGCAAGATAATGGACTACGGCAAGAAAATCTTTGATGAAAAGAAGGCCAAGGCTGCTGCCAAGAAAAAGCAGAAGCAGACCCAGGTCAAAGAGGTCAAGTTCCGCCCAGGAACTGAAGAAGGGGATTATCAGGTCAAACTACGCAACCTGGTACGTTTCCTTGAGAATGGGGACCGCGGCAAGGTCACAATCCGCTTCCGTGGACGTGAGATGGCACACCAGGAAATTGGTATGAAGCTCATGAACCGCGTTGAAGAAGACGTTTCCGAGCTTGCCCAGGTAGAACAGCGGCCGAAAATGGAAGGCCGCCAGATGACCATGGTTGTGGCTCCCCGCAAAAAGAAGTGAACCTGATCTGATGATGGTTCCCCCGCCTTGGCGGGGGATTTGTCGTTCAGGGGCACATTTGTTTTTAAAAAATAGAATGCGGAGTTTTAAAAATGCCTAAGATGAAAACCAAAAGCGGAGCTACCAAGCGGTTCAAGAAAACCGCCACTGGCTTCAAGCACAAGCAGTCCTTCACCAGTCATATCTTGACCAAGAAGAGCCCCAAGCGTAAGCGTCAGCTGCGTGGCACCAAGCTGGTTGCCAAGTCTGATGTGGCTTCCATCAAGCGTATGATCGCTAACTAAGCGTTAACTGGTTAAGAAGGATTAAAGTATGGCTCGTGTAAAGCGTGGCGTGGTAGCACGTCGTCGTCACAAAAAGATCATGAAGCAGGCCAAGGGTTACTACGGTGCCCGTAGCCGTGTTTTCCGGGTTGCCAAACAGGCGGTCATCAAGGCGCATCAGTATGCCTACCGTGACCGTCGTAACCGCAAGCGCGCATTCCGCGCCCTGTGGATCGCCCGTATTAACGCCGGCGCCCGCGCCAACGGCCTGTCTTACAGCCGTCTGATTGCTGGCCTGAAGAAGGCGAATGTTGAAATCGATCGTAAGGTTCTGGCCGACCTGGCCATGAACGAGCAGCAGGCATTTGCCGCTGTTGTTGAGAAAGCCAAAGCATCCCTGTGATCGCTTAAGATCTCAATCGATTACTGATCGATCAGGCGCACGGTTTCATACGCCGGCGCCTTTTGAATAGGGGAAGGGCGCGCTCTTCCCCTATTTTTGTTTTAAACACCCCAATTTCTGGTTTGGAGCAGGGTCAATGGAAAACCTGGAGCAACTGGTTCAGGACGGGCTGAGTGCGGTAGAAAGCGCAGACGGCCTGCAGGCACTTGATCAAATTCGTGTGGAATACCTCGGCAAGAAAGGTGTGATTACCCAGCAGGCGAAAACCCTGGGCAAGCTGTCTGCCGAGGAGCGTCCTGCGGCCGGCCAGAAGATCAACGAAGCCAAAGGTCAGGTTGAGCAGGCCATCAATGCTCGCCGTACGGCGCTTGAAAAGGCCGCCATTGAAGCAAAACTTGCTGCCGAAACCATTGACGTAACTCTGCCGGGGCGTGGTCAGGATCTGGGTGGTTTGCACCCTGTGACCCGCACCCTGCAACGTATTGAAGACATCTTTGCCCGCGCCGGTTACAGCGTGGAGCAGGGGCCGGAAATCGAAGACGATTACCACAACTTCGAGGCCCTCAATATCCCCGGGCACCACCCGGCCCGTGCCATGCACGACACTTTCTATTTCAACCCGGGTACGGTATTGCGCACTCATACCTCTCCGGTACAGATCCGCACCATGGAGGCCGATAAGCCGCCATTCCGTATGATCTGTCCGGGCCGGGTTTACCGTTGCGACTCCGACATGACTCACACTCCAATGTTCCATCAGGTGGAAGGCCTGCTGGTGGAGAAGGATGTCAGCTTCGCCGACCTCAAGAGCACCGTGGAAGAGTTCCTGCGGGTATTTTTCGAGCGTGATCTCAAGGTGCGTTTCCGTCCTTCCTACTTCCCGTTTACCGAGCCTTCGGCGGAAGTGGACATTGAGTGGGGCCGGGAAGCCGATGGCAGCATCAAGTGGCTGGAAGTGATGGGCTGCGGCATGGTGCACCCGAAAGTATTTGAACATTGCGGTATTGATGCCGAGGAATATCGTGGCTTTGCCTTTGGCCTGGGCGTCGAGCGCCTGGCCATGCTTCGCTACGGCGTGAACGATCTGCGCATGTTTTTCGAGAACGATCTGCGCTTTTTGCGCCAGTTCCGATAAACGCTTTTGTGCGCGAACACGGCAATCAATCAACAGGCAAACGGCATCAGGACAAGGCATAAACCATGAAATTCAGTGAACAGTGGCTGCGCGAGTGGGTTAACCCGAACATTGGCTCCCAGGAATTGATGGACCAGATCACCATGGCCGGGCTGGAAGTAGACGGCTTCGAGTCGGTGGCTGGTGACTTCAGCGGTGTTGTGGTCGGTGAGGTTCAGTCTGTAGAGCCACACCCGGACGCCGACAAGCTGCGCGTTTGCCAGGTCAGCGATGGTCAGGAAACCGTGCAGGTTGTATGCGGCGCCCCGAATGTTCGCGCCGGCCTGAAAGTACCGTTCGCGGTGGTGGGTGCGGTATTGCCGGGTAACTTCAAAATCAAGAAAGCCAAACTGCGTGGCCAGCCCTCTCAGGGCATGCTGTGTGCCGAATCCGAATTGGGCCTGTCGGATGCCAGTGATGGCCTGATGGAGCTCCCGGAGAGCGCTCCGGCTGGCCAGGATTTCCGTGGGTTCATGGGCCTGAATGACATCACCATTGATGTTGATCTGACCCCCAACCGTAGCGATTGCCTGTCCATCAAGGGTCTGGCGCGGGAAGTGGGTGTGCTGAACAGTCTGCCAACCAATGGCCCTGCCATCGAGCCGGTTGAAGCCGTGCACTCAGAAGTACCGGATATCCGTGTGGAAGCACCGGCCGGCTGCCCCCGTTACCTGGGCCGGATTCTGCGCAACGTCAACCTGACGGCTGAAACTCCGTTGTGGATGCAGGAAAAGCTGCGTCGCTCCGGTATTCGCTCGATTGATGCCGCCGTGGATGTGACCAACTATGTTCTTCTCGAGCTTGGCCAGCCCATGCATGCGTTTGATCGCGACGAGATCAACGGTGGCATTGTGGTGCGTATGGCCGGGCCGGCAGAGAAGCTGACTCTGCTCGACGGCCAGGAAGTGGAGCTTACGCAAGACACCCTGGTGATTGCCGACCATGAAAAGCCCATTGCCATCGCCGGCGTGATGGGTGGCGAGCATTCCGGTGTCAGCGAGAAAACCCGTGATCTGGTGTTGGAGTCTGCCTATTTTGATCCGATTACCCTGGCCGGCAAGGCCCGGGAATATGGTCTGCACACCGATGCCTCCCACCGTTTCGAGCGGGGCGTGGATTACCAACTGGCCCGGGATGCCATGGAGCGGGCGACCAGCCTGTTGATGGACATCGTCGGCGGTGAGCCGGGTGAGATTATTGAAGTGGTGGACGATGCGCACCTGCCCAAACTCCGGGTGATTGATCTGCGCGAGCAGCGTCTGGCGGATGTGTTGGGCCTGGCGATCGAGCGCAACAAGGTTGAAGAGATCCTCACCCGTCTTGGTCTGCACATCGACAAACTGTTGAAAGACGGCTGGCGCATCAGTGCTCCCAGCTTTCGCCCCGACATTGCCATTGAAGAAGATCTGATTGAAGAAGTCGGGCGCATCTATGGCTACAACAATCTGCCGGTGACAGAGCCCACCGGATCCCTCGGGTTGCGGTCCCGGGAAGAGGCGACCCGCCCGGTATCGGCGATCCTGAATTACTTTGTTGCCCAGGGCTATCAGGAGGCGGTGACCTACAGCTTTGTGGATCCGAAGGTTCAGGAGCTGATTGACCCGGATCATAAAGGTATTGCGCTGGCGAACCCGATCTCCGCGGATCTTTCGGTGATGCGGACGACTCTGTGGAGTGGTCTGCTTAAAACGGTCGCTCATAACCAGAATCGCCAGCAGCCTCGCATTCGTCTGTTCGAGACCGGTCTGCGTTTTGAGCAGACAGACGAAGGCATCGATCAGCAGCCAATGCTCGCCGGTGTGGTGGTAGGCAACCAGAATCCGGAAAACTGGATCAATGGCCGCCGGGCTACGGATTTTTTCGATGTAAAAGGCGAGCTGGAAAGCCTGTTTGATCTGCTGGGCATTGAGGTGGATTTCATCGCCAGCCAGCACCCGGCCCTGCATCCGGGCCAGACGGCTGAACTGGTTCGCGATGGCGAACATGTCGGCTGGCTGGGCACTGTGCACCCGCAAGTACAGAAAAATCTTGAACTTAATGGCACGATCCTGGTGTTTGAGCTATTCTTGAATTCGATCGTTACCGGATATGTGCCTAATTTCAAAGCCATTTCAAAATTCCCGGAAGTTCGTCGGGATTTGGCTATCATTATCGGGAGCGATGTGGCGTTCGCGCAGGTAGAGCATGTGGCTCGCAGATTTGCCGGCGAACACCTCACGGCGTTGCGCGTGTTCGATGTGTATGAAGGGGAAAGCCTGGGTGAGGGCAACCGCAGCCTGGCTTTGAGCCTGTTCTGGCAGCACCCTGAACGCACGCTCAACGAAGACGAAGTGCATTCGCTCTTCAATGGCGTAATTGACGCGCTGCAAGAAGAGCTGGGGGCAACACTGAGGAGTTAACAGATGGCGGCTTTGACGAAAGCAGACATGGCAGAACGCTTGTATGAGGAGTTGGGCCTTAACAAACGGGAAGCCAAGGAGATGGTTGAAGCTTTCTTCGACGAAATCAGAGGCGCACTCAGCCACAATGAACAGGTGAAATTGTCAGGCTTTGGCAACTTCGATTTGCGGGACAAAAAACAGCGGCCGGGCCGTAATCCGAAAACGGGTGAAGAAATTCCTATCAGTGCCCGGCGCGTTGTGACTTTTCGTCCTGGCCAGAAACTGAAACAGAAAGTGGAAGCATATGCTGGAACCCAGTCATAACAACGAACTTCCTGCCATCCCGGGGAAGCGTTATTTCACGATTGGTGAAGTGGCGGATCTGTGTGCGGTAAAGGCGCATGTGCTTCGGTACTGGGAGCAGGAGTTTCCCCAGTTGTCACCGGTCAAGCGCCGGGGGAACCGCCGGTACTACCAACGTGCCGATGTGATCACCATTCGCCAGATTCGCAGCCTGTTGTATGATCAGGGCTACACCATCGGCGGTGCCAAGCAGAAACTCAATGGTACCGAACTGAAAGACGACACCTCTCAATACAAGCAGCTGATCAGACAGATGATCACCGAGCTGGAAGAGGTGCTGGATGTGCTGAACGCACCGGTTCGCTGACGCGTTTTTCGTTACCGAGTCGCCAAAAAAAGGCCGGAGAGCAAAAACTCTCCGGCCTTTTTGTTTCCCCATCCGGTTGCCCGGCTATTACTTTTTGCAGGTCTTGATGCCCAGCAGGCTATACGCCGGACAGATACCGATCGCCGCTGTGGCCAAAGGAATTACTCCGATCCAGCCCCAGACGGTTTGCGGGCCTACAAAGACCAGCGCGATAAGTACGATGCCCACAACGGCGCGAATGATCCGATCCGCAGAACCCATATTGACTGTCATTTCTGAACCTCCTTTCTCTGTCGACTATGGGTGCACTTTAGCCTGTAGTGAAAGGAGGTTCAGTGATAAAGTCACACTCGGATTGGTTTCCGGTTCCAGAGGATTGTCCCCATGCCTGCTCATAGTATTTTCGACACGCTCAGCGATACCCGCAAGCGAGAAACCCTGGCTGGAATCAATGTCATGCGCTTCCCGCCCGGCCAGGTACTTTTCCGCGCCGGTGAGCATTGTCAGGGGCTGCCGCTGGTAATAAAAGGCGGAGTGAAGGTCCAGATGACAGGTGCGTCCGGGCACAGCATTGTGCTCTACCGGATGACAGCCGATGACATCTGCACTCTGTCGATTGGCTGCCTGATGACGGGAAGAGGGTATCGGGCTGAAGCCGTTGTTGAGGAGGATACAGAAGCGGTCATGATCCCCAGGCCGCTGTTTGATCAGTTGATGGAGCAGTCCCCCGATTTCCGACTGGGTATCATGGAATCCTATGGTCGCCGGCTGGATGACCTGATGCTGCTGGTCGAAGAAGTGGCCTTTCACCGTATGGACGAACGTCTGGAAGAATGGTTGCTGGCCCGGGCCAGTCAGGGCCAGAAAGTGCTGAGCATTACCCACCAGGAACTGGGCGTTGAGCTGGGTACGGCCCGGGAAGTTATCAGCCGGTTACTCAAAGAGCTGGAGCGCAAGCAGCGAGTGCGTCTGGCTCGTGGCAAGATTGAATTGACCGGCTTGCTGTGTCAGCAGGGTGTTGCCTGAGCCCTGCTACATTCCTCTGTCCTTTACGCTTTCCATCACCACAAACGTGCTCGTCTGTAGCACGTGTGGCAGACTGGAAACCTGCTCTCCCAGTACCTGCCGGTACTCCGCCATATTTCGGGTCCGGATCTTCAGCAGGTAGTCAAAATTGGCCGCCATCATGTGGCACTGCTCCACCGCCGAAATTTGCCGCACGGCGTCATTGAAGGCCGACAAGGCCTTACTGCTGGTATCGTTCAGGGTGACCTGTGCAAACGCGACATGATCCAGCCCCAGTTTGGTCTGATTCACCATGGCGCTGTAGCCAGTGATATAGCCCTGCTCTTCAAGGCGTCTCATGCGTACCTGGCAGGGCGTTTTCGACAGGCCGACCCGTGACGCCAGATCGGTCACCGTTATCCGGCCGTTCTTCTGCAGTTCCCGGACGATGGATAGGTCAATTCTGTCCAGCTCAGCCATGGCTGCTATCCTTTAAACAGTTGATGTCTTTAATCAATAGTGAATATTCCCAATATTAACGAACCAATAGGCCTTGGCGCACGTAAAGTTTTACAAATAAAGGAATAATGGCAGATCTACATGACATTAACAGGAAAAATGTATAGTCAGCCTTGGCTAGAATGTGGCGAGTATTCCAATAATCAGGAGGGTAGACCATGACTCTGCACCAATCGTCGGCACCAGAGCTCCAGGAACTGCGTCAGGCAGTCCGCAATAATTATCTCGCGGACGAGTATGAAGTCATTCACCAGCTGATTGCCGAGGCACAGCTGTCTGAAGAGGAGCGTAAGGCAATATCTGCCAGGGCCGCGGAATTGGTTCGCAGTGTTCGTGAGAATGCGCGCCCGACCATCATGGAAAAGTTCCTCGCGGAATACGGCCTGACCACCAAAGAGGGCGTGGCCCTGATGTGCCTGGCCGAGGCCCTGTTGCGTGTGCCTGACAACCTCACCATTCATGATCTGATTGAAGACAAGATTACCTCCGGCAACTGGGGCGGCCATGTGGGCAAGGCCAAATCCGGACTGATCAACACCGCCACGGTTGCACTGCTGATGACCAGCAACCTGTTGAAAGATTCCGAGCGCCAGAGCGTGGGCGACACCTTGCGCAAGATGGTCAAGCGCATGGGCGAGCCAGTGGTTCGCACCGTTGCCGGCCAGGCTATGAAAGAAATGGGCCGGCAGTTTGTGCTGGGCAGGGACATTGAAGAAGCTCAGGAAAACGGTAAAGAGCAGGAGCTGCAGGGCTATACCTACTCTTATGACATGCTCGGTGAAGCCGCCCGTACCGATGATGACGCTCTGCGCTACTTCGAAGCCTACTCCAATGCCATCGACAGCATCGGCAAACGCTGCAAGGGCGATGTGCGCACCAATCCCGGCATCTCCGTGAAACTCTCTGCCTTGCTGGCCCGGTATGAATATGGTCAGAAAGACAGGGTCATGAACGAACTCATGCCCCGGGCACTGAAGCTGGCCAGGAAGGCCGCTCACGCCAATATGGGCTTTAATATTGATGCGGAAGAACAGGATCGGCTGGATATTTCGCTGGATGTTATTGAGGCGATTCTTTCTGATCCGGAACTGGCAGGCTGGGATGGTTTCGGCGTAGTAGTGCAGGCCTTCGGCAAGCGCTCCGCCCAGACCCTGGACTGGCTCTACGGCCTTGCCGAAAAGCTGGACCGTCGGATCATGGTGCGGCTGGTTAAAGGTGCCTACTGGGATGCCGAGATCAAACGCGCCCAGGTGATGGGCCTGAGTGATTTTCCGGTGTTTACGCGCAAGGCCTGCAGCGATGTCTCCTACCTGGCGTGTACCCGGCAACTGCTGGGCATGACTGACCGTATCTATCCCCAGTTTGCGACTCACAACGCTCATTCCGTTTCAGCAGTGTTGCAGCTGGCTGGTGATATGGACCGCTCCAAATTTGAATTCCAGCGCCTGCATGGTATGGGCGAATCCCTGCATGATCAGGTGATCGAAGACAGCGGCGTG
>JAVLAV010000049.1:0-22903 GCA_031580735.1 Marinobacter sp. | reverse complement strand
AGTAGGTCATCGTCAGGCTCTTATCCCAAAACCCCAGCATCTTGCGATGCTGGGGTTTTTTATTGCCTGTAGGAAAATGAGGAACTGGCTGCTCAAGGCAGCCAGATCTCAAACACCCCACCACCAAACTTTCCACCGTTATGCAACTTGATAGAGCCTGTGCGCTCCCCCTCGTTGTGCATGGCGGCAATGGAGGATGCGAAAAACAACCCAAGGCTTGTACTGCCGCCCTTGAAGTCCACCGATTTGAAGCTCAGCCTGCTGGTATTCTGCATGCTTTCAGGATAGCCGGCGCCGTCATCTTCAACTCCGATCACCAGGTAATCATCCTGCTCTCTGGCCGTCAGCCGGAGCTGGCTTTTGGTGTAGCGTATGGCATTGTTGATAGTGTTGTTGAGTACGCCGGTAAGAAGGTGTTCATCAAAAAAACCACTGATTTCCTCGGCGTCTATCGTGTACTCAATGCCCAGTCCATCCAGCAGGGGAGTGTGGCGAGCCAGCTGTTCGGAAAGAAAGTCCGGAACGTAGTGCTCGTCTACATCGGCAACCAGGTTGTTCTGGCCCAGGCGATAGATGCCGAGCAGCTGCACAAGGTCATTGTGCATGCGCTCTGCCTCATACTGCAGCATATTGAACTGATTTGAATGGGCCAGCGAATCCTGATGGTCCGTTCGGAGTTCGTCCAGACTGTTGATCAGCATGCCCAGCGAGTTTTTCATATCGTGCACGGCTGAAGCCAGTACCATTGAGAAATCGATGTTCTGGTCTGTCATGCGGTCAGTCCTTTCAGTTTCTGGCTCAGGGCGATATAGCGACGATACTGTCGATGCTGTTCTGGTAATGACTCAAGCCGTGCAAGGCGTTTCTGGCATGCATTGAGTAAATCCGATTTGTTGGTTTCCTGCTCGGATTTTTTCAACAATACCTGAACCAGGTTGAGGTTAAGAGCTGCGTGGTCCGGGACAATGGCCAGGGCGTTTTCAAACGTTGTGATTGCAGTATCAAGGTCTCCCTGCTCAAACGCCTTGATACCTTCCCGGTTAAGACCCCGGGCCTTGATCTTCTGGCGAAAGCCCACCGGCTCATCAAGCAGTCCTTCGATTTTCTGGAGTACATCAGGCTCGTTTTCGAACTGCGTAGCCAGTTCGCCCAGAAGATCCTTCGCTTTCTGATCCTCTCCCATACGGAAAAGGGTTTTGGCGTAATCCAGTCCGATGTCGGCGGGTAGCTCCTTGAAACTCTCGATTTCCGCAGAGGCATCCTCCAGGAGTTTCCGGGCCTGTTTGTCATTGCCCTGGCCGGCCTGAACCCTGCTTTGTACGATCTTGCTTCTCAGGGGCAGACTTTCGTCTTCCGGAAACCGCCTCTCCATCTTCGAGAGGACGGTCAGCGCTTCTTCTGCACGCTGCGCGCCTTCTTCTTCGAGGTCACCTTCACTGAGGTCAGAGAGGCTCTGGGCCAGCGAGAGGTAGTGCTCCGGGTCATCATGGATGGAGTAAGTGCCCAGGCTGACAGTCTGACGCCAGGCCTCTGAGGCCGTGTCCATGTCCTGATTCGCTCCGGCAACCTCCGCAAGATGTCTTTGGCGCAGCAGAGCGTTCGGAGAGTGCTCTGCGGCTTTTTCAAGAACCCGCTGGGCCTGAGGCACCTTTCCCTGTTTCTCGAGCGTTTCGGCCAGAAGGTCGTAGGCTTCCATGTAGTCCGGGTGTTTTTCAATCAAACCCCGGAGCTCTGAGATTGCTTCGTCAAAATGCCGGTTGCCCAGAAGAACCTTGCAACGTCCAAGGCGTGCCCAGGACAGCTCACGTTGTGCCAGGACATCGTCGTAGACCTTCTGGGCGTGAGCAAGATCTCCAACCTGGATATACAGCTCGCCCATCGTTTTCATCAGCCATGTTTTATATCGCGGCTGTTTGGGGAGCATCTCCAGACACAGGGAAATCGCCTTTGGATAATTCTCGTGGTCAATCTCACGGTTGATCGGAAGCAGGGCGTGGCGTTGGCGAATGAGGCTGCCGAGGCGTTTCTCCAGTACCGCCCGGTTGATCGGTTTGGTCAGGTACGCGTCGGGCTGGTATTCCCGGGCACCCATGACCATTTCCTTGGAGGTTTCAGCTGTCACCATCAGGAACAGGGAAGAACGTTTGAGCAACTTCTTGTGCCGCAACTCTTCCAGAATATGCTGGCCATTCTTGCCTTCACCGAGATTGTAATCGCAGAGCACCACGTCGACGTGATTATAGCTACAGTACTGGACTGCCGGGGTTGCATGGGCAACCAGCTCAATTTTTTCGGCACCACAACTGCGCAGCATCTGGCGCATCGACAGGCGAAAATTCTCGAAGTCGTCGACAACCAGGAAGGTCAGTTTGCCGAACGGATTTGCCAGTTCAGTCTGGTCGGATCGAATCATGGGCGTTTCTGCTTGAGTTGTTTATTGACAAGGGCTCTCAGAGCTGCCGGCTTGACCGGTTTGTAAAGTATCTGGTAGCCGCGGTTGATGGCATCTTCCCGGACTTCCGGGGCCATATAGCCGGTTATAAGTATGCCCGGGATATCCGGGCTCAAAGCCTCTCGGATGGCATCCATGGCATCCAGACCGTTACGGTCGTCATCAAGTTGGTAATCCGCCAGAATGATATCCGGCTGGCGTCCATCAAGCCTTGTCAGGGCGTCTTCCAGGCTTTGAGCCGCGGTGACATCGCACTTCCAGTTGCCCAATAATGCCACCATGCCCTGCAGTATAGTGGCATCATTGTCGATGCAAAGGACATGAAGGCCGCCCAGGCTTGATACCCGTCGGGCGCTGGCAGAGGGTGTCGCCTCCGGTCGGCTTTCAGCAGGGACGAGCGGCACGGTGATGCCGAAGACACTGCCCTTGCCCTGAGTAGAGTGAACACTGACCGGGTGATTGAGCATGCCACTGATCCGGTCCACGATGGCGAGCCCCAGGCCAAGGCCCTTCTGGTCACGGCCATGCTGGAAACGCCGGAACTCTTCGAAAATGTGGTCCAGCTGATCGCTGGACATTCCCGGCCCGGTATCAATAACCTCGATGCGCAGATAGCCGTTGAGTCGACGGCAGCCCATGAGGATCTTTCCGCTTTCGGTATAACGAATGGCATTGGACAAAAAGTTCTGGATGACCCGGCGCAACAGCTTGGCATCGGACCGGATCCAGGCAGAGCAGGGCACGACATGTAATTCCAGCCCCTGATCCTTGGCAATAGCAGAAAACTCGGTGGCCAGATGGCGCAGCAGATCGTTCAGGCAGAAGGTGCTGATGTCTGGCTCCAGTGCACCGGCATCCAGTTTCGAGATATCCAGAAGTGTACTGATGATTTCCTCTGCAGCGCCCAGGGAACTGTCTATGTGTCCGACCAGTTCGCGGGTTTCCCCTTCGAGGGCCTTGCCGGACAGGGCCGAGGTAAACAGGCGGGCGGCATTCAGCGGTTGCAGCAGATCATGGCTGGCCGATGCCAGAAAGCGGGTTTTACTCTGGTTTGCCTGCTCGGCTACGGACTTGGCCTTGAGCATCTGCTCGTTGATCACCTGCAATTCCTGGGTGCGTTCGCGAACCCGTTGCTCCAGGTAGGTGTTGGTTTCTTTCAGCGCCTGTTCCGTGCGCCGCATGGCTGTAACGTCCTGATAGGTCGTTACGTAGCCGCCCCCGGGGATAGGGCTGCCATCGATTCTGACCACAGTGCCGTCCGGGCGCTGACGCTCATAGGACCTGGGAATACCTTTGCGCATGGCGGCGCAGCGGTCTTTGATGATTTCATCAATTCTCCGTGCAGCCAGATTGGCGCTGGTCAGGTTGTATCGCATCAGGTCTTCAACCGGCCGGCCGACCCGCACAAAGCCTTTCGGGTAGTTGAACATCTCCAGATAACGATGATTCCAGACCACCAACTGTTGTTGGTGGTTAACGACCGACACGCCCAGGCTGATGTTTTCGATGGCTGATTGCAGGAGCTCTCGACTGAAAGTCATGGCCTGAGAGGCTTCATCAACAATACTGACCACGTCTTCGATCTGCATGTCGCGACCGGTCAGTGTTGATTCCAATACCACCCGGGCGGTAGATGCGCCAATGACGGAAGCGAGCTGGCGCTCCACATATTTCATCAGGTGGGTGGAGGCGGCACGGTGGGCATAAAGACGAGTGGCATTGCGGCGCTCGTAAGTCCGGAAGGCACTCTCTGCGCGCTCCTCACCCATGAATCGATCCGCAAGTGCCTGTAAATCAGCTACCGGAATCTGGCCCTGCCAGCTCTGGTGCTGGGCACTTTCGCCTTTGGGTTGCGGTTCATGAAAGAAGGCCGCCACCTGGATTTTTTCCCGGATGCGCTGACGTGTGACCAGGGACAGGCAGATATAAACCATGGTGTTGACGCCCAGGCTCCAGAGGATGCCGTGACTGGTATGGTCAAGCTGGGAGCCGAACAGGGCCGTCGGTCGGGTCCACTCCCAACCGAACAGACCTTGCTGCAGGATGGTGTCGGCAATCCAGCCGGTAGAAACCAGTGCCGGCATCAGCAGGGTGTAGCACCACATCAGAAAACCAAGGCCCAGACCCCAGGCTGCGCCGGTCAAATTGCCTTCGCGCCAGAGAATGCCGCCGACCAGTGCCGGGCCGAACTGTGCCGCTGCGGCAAAAGAGAGCAAACCAAAAGCGGTCAGGCTGTAATCCTCCCCGGCCATCCGATAAAAACCATAGGCGGTGAGCAGTACTACAAAAATTGCGACCCGGCGAATAGTCAGCAACAGAAAGCTTAAATCGGCCCGCCGATTCATTCCCGGACGGAAGAATTTCAGCAGCCCGGGCATGATAACTTCGTTACTGATCATGGTGGCTATGGCCACCGAGCAGACGATGACCATGGCTGCAGCTGCGGAGCCGCCCCCGAGGAAGGCCAATACTGCGAGCCATTCCTTGCCGGCCATAATCGGCAGTTTGAGAATAATAATGTCCGGATCAATGCCGCTGAGTTCCGGGCTGAGCAGGCCTGCAGCAGCAATGGGCAGCACGAAAGCACTGGCGATCAGAAGGTAGATCGGCATGGCCCAGCGGGCCACCTGGAAGTCACGATGATCGGTGTTTTCCACCACCATGACATGGAACTGGCGTGGCAGGCAGACGATGGCGAGCATGGCAACCAGAGTCTGGGTGATGAATGCCGGTGCTTCGACGCCATCGGTGGTCAGGGTGCCTATGAGGTCGGCTTCCTGTACACGCGTGAACAGATCCCCGAAACCATTGAACAGGCCGTATCCAACAAACAGGCCGACGGCAACAAAAGCAATCAGCTTGATGACAGATTCAAAGGCGACTGCCTGGATCATGCCACGGTGGTGTTCGGTGGACTCCAGGTGGCGTGTGCCAAACAGCACCGTAAATACTGCCAGTGCCAGAGTGATGTACCAGGCGGAGTCGTTCCAGGCCGCAGGGCTGAGTTCGTGATACGCACTACCGGTGCTGGAGAGGACGTTAAAGCCCATGGCAATGGCCTTGAGCTGCAGCGCAATGTAGGGAACGCTGCCGATCAGGGCAAACAGAGCCACCATGGCTCCGAGTAATTGAGACTTTCCGTAACGTGAGGCAATGAAATCAGCAATTGAGGTGCTGTTATTACGCTTGCTGATATAGATGATTCTGCGCAAAAGAGGCGCGAAGAAAATAAAGGCCAGCAGGGGGCCGAGGTAGATGGGTAGAAAGGCGAAGCCTTCCTGGCTTGCCCGACCAACGGCACCGTAGAACGTCCATGAAGTGAAATAAACAGCCAGTGACAGCGCATAGATATGAGTGCGTGCTGCTCTTCGCTTATAAAGCCCGGGATGTTTATCTCCGGCCCAGGCAACAAAGAACAGAACCGAGATGTAGCTGATTGAGATAAGAACCAGCAGCCAGGCGCTAATCATGTCAGGTAGTTATCCTGTCGAGCGGTTTCAGCGTCCGCAAACGGTCTTATACAGTGCGTCGTTTGCGCCAATCACTTTCAGGTTATCAACATTGGGTGAGCCATCGGAGTCCAGAGGAATCAATTCCCGGCTTTCACAATTGATCACATGCGCCCGGTGGGCAATAGAATCAGCAACCGTTTGCTCAAACCGGTATAACACGAACTGTTTGACGTTCTCATTGGCCGGAGACTCGCTGATGCCGTTAACGTCAACAGCCGAAAATGCGGTCACGTAGGGCGCGAAAAACGTCCATGGACGGAAGTAGATGCCTTCTTTTTCGGTATTCACAATCACGGCTTCTTCGGGCAGCAAGGATTGTTTGTGTTCAAACCAGGTGTATTCGCCATACACCAGAAAGCCCAGCATGCCCAATCCGGCAAATACCGGGATAATCCACTTTGGCGCTCGCTTGGCGGTTATTGCACGAATTCCCATGGCAATACCGGCAGCACCCAGGCCGCAGAAGATCGTGGCTAGTAAATTCCAGAACATATAATGCTTTCCTCAAAAAAGAACGGGCTCCCTAATGAGGAAGCCCGTTCAGGTTCAGCCTGTCAGATTCTCATCTGTCATTAGCTGACGTGTTGCTTAGTGGTCTGTCGCAGTGCCGGCACCACGTGGGTAACGGACGCTTTCAACCAGTTCCTGAATTTCTTTGGGCGGCTCAGCAGTAGAACGAGCTACTACGAAGGCTACCGCAAAGTTAACGAGTGCACCAATCGCACCGATAGACAGTGGGGAGATACCCAGTACCCAGTTTTCCGGGGTGTCTGCCAGGTTGTTGGTGCCCGGGATGAACAGCCAGCCTTTGTACACAAAGATGTAGCACAGAGTGAAGGCCAGGCCCGACAGCATACCAGCGATGGCGCCGACGTTGTTTACCCGCTTGGAGAAGATACCCATCATCAGTGCCGGGAACAGAGACGCTGCTGCGATACCAAATGCCAGTGCAACTACCTGTGCCGCAAAGCCTGGAGGGTTAGCACCCAGGTAAGTGGCCACTACGATAGCGACTGCCATTGAGATACGCGCTGCCAGCAGCTCGCCCTTGTCACTGATATTCGGATTGAAGCGACCCTTGATCAAATCGTGACTGATTGCAGAGGAGATAGCCAGCAACAGACCTGCCGCAGTAGACAGTGCTGCAGCCAGACCACCAGCGGCGATCAGACCGATTACCCAACCCGGCAGGTTGGCGATTTCAGGGTTGGCCAGTACCAGAATGTCACGGTTGTATGTGAATTCGTTACCTTCCCAGCCACGTGCTTCAGCTTCAGGTGCAAACGACTCAGACGCGTTGTAGTACTGGATGCGACCGTCGTTGTTCTTGTCTTCGTACTGAATCAGACCAGTTACTTCCCACTCTTTAATCCAGTTCGGACGATCTTCATACATGATCGGAGCGGCGTCAGTACCATCCGGGTAGATGGTGGTCATGATGTTCAGACGAGCCATGGAAGCAACAGCCGGAGCAGTCAGGTACAGCAGGGCGATGAATACCAGAGCCCAGCCGCCAGACCAGCGCGCGTCAGTCACCTTGCGAACAGTGAAGAAGCGGATGATTACGTGCGGCAGACCAGCGGTACCGAACATCAGAGCCATGGTGAACAGGATCATGTTCAGCTTGTTGTCCACGTCAGCTGTGTACTCGTTGAAGCCGAGGTCAGTGATAACCTGGTTCAGCTTGGCCAGCAGCGGCACACCGGATTCAGTGTGAGTGGAGAACATGCCCAGACCCGGGATCGGGTTGCCGGTCAAGTTCAGGGAGATGAACACCGCCGGAATGGTGTAGGCAACGATCAGTACGCAGTACTGGGCCACCTGGGTGTAGGTGATGCCCTTCATGCCACCCATTACTGAGTAGAAGAAGATCACGATAGCGGCGATGATCAGACCCATGGTGGAGTCTACTTCCAGGAAGCGGGAGAAGGCTACACCAGCACCGGCCATCTGACCGATTACGTAGGTAACAGACGCAACGATCAGGCAGATAACGGCTACCAGACGGGCGTTGTCGCTGTAGTAACGATCACCGATGAACTCGGGAACTGTGAACTTGCCGAACTTCCGCAGATACGGAGCCAGCAGCATGGCCAGCAGTACATAACCGCCAGTCCAGCCCATCAGGAACGTGGAGTTCGAGTAACCACCAGCAGCGATCAGACCTGCCATGGAGATGAAGGATGCCGCAGACATCCAGTCCGCACCGATTGCCACACCGTTGGTAATCGGGTGAATGCCGCCGCCGGCAACGTAGAAGTCCTTGGTGCTACCGGCTTTCGCCCAGATAGCGATACCAATGTACAGCAGGAACGAAGCCCCGACGAACAAGAGGTTAATTGCAAATTGGCTCATGGGTTCTTACTCCTCGCTTACGCCGAATTGTTCGTCAATTTTGTTCATGCGCCAGGCATAGAAGAAAATCAGAACAATGAAGGTAAGAATTGAGCCCTGTTGTGCGAACCAGAAACCAAGGTCTGTGCCGCCAACGGAAATGCCCGCCAGTAGCGGACGGAAAAGCATCGCGGCTCCGTAAGATACCAGGAACCATATAACGAGGCTCCCCCCGATGAGGCGTAGATTCGCCTTCCAGTATTTTTCAGCGTCGTAGCTGTGACCAGACATAGTCATCACTCCTGCATTGTTATTTTGGAGGTTGGGTGGATTTTGGGTGAGGTACTGCTTTCAGAGAATTTATTATTCATGTACGTTTTTCTCCTTATTGTCACCTCCGACTTTACCGTTGGATACATTTATAGATATTGGCAAATAGTCTAACTGTCAATAACTTGCCTTCTTTTTGATCAGTGCTTGGGTATTACTGGAAGCGTTTCATGTCCTGCAACCGGCGCTGATAATGCAACTTGTCGGTGAGTTCTTTCAAGGTCTTAACCTTGTTTTTTCGTGCTTTATTCAAGGCAACCAGCGTTAACTCGGCGGTTACCAGTGCATCGGCAGCAGCATGATGGCGCTCGCTTGCCTCGAGCCCAAAGAACTCAGACCAGTGGTCCAGCCCTTTACCCTTGATTTCGGCTTTCGGGAAAAAAGCGGGCAGCAATTCTGCAACATCCATCCAGAGGTGGGAAGCAGTATAGCCAAGTTGCGCTTTCAGGGTTTTTTCCAGAAAACGCTGATCAAAGGCGGAGTGGTACGCCAGGATTGGGTCTCCGTTCATCCATTCGAGCAAGTGCAACAGGGCATCTTCTGTCTCATGCCCCTGAGTCAGTGCTTCGGTGCCGATGCCGTGGATCAGCACGGTTTCCCGTATGTCCAGCTCCGGGCGGCGCAGAATCAGATCGAACTGATCATTGAGGGGGATGACGTTCGCCTCAATGGCCACAGCTCCGATGGCGATCACCTCATCTTTTTGCGGATTCAGGCCGGTGGTTTCCAGATCCAGCACGATCAGGCGGCACTTCGACAAGGGCTGGTCGCCCGCCGTTTTGGGTGTCGGCAGGTTAGCGGTGTCGTGATCGCCAAGGGATACCCCGCGGCGATCGGCTAGCCACTGCTTGATGTAATCGAACATGTGGTTGTCGGTAACCTTACAGTTGGTATGTCACTTCCAGTTTCTGCTGGAGCCGTTGTGCCTGCCGGAAAGATTCCCGGAGAATCCGGCGGTCAAGCGGGTTCAGGTCGTCAGGGTCGATATAATTGGTCAACTCCTCGCCTTTTTGCAGCATTTCCTGGTGTGCACGCATGCGGATGGCCTGGATCAGGCTGTAAGCCTCTTGCCAGGCGTTGGCATCCTTGGGGTCGAAAAAGCCTTTCTTGGCCAGCTCTTCCATGCGCTCAAGGGTGTTTGCCTGCTCCACGCCATTGGCCAGGGCGAAAACGCGTACCGCTTCAACAAATGGCGCCAGGCCCTGACGCTTGAGATCCAGCGAGTGCTTTTTCTCGTCGTTCAGGTAGCGAAAATTGTTGAACATGGTCAGTGGCGGTTTGCGCTCGAAGGCATTGGCAGCCAGCATTTTCTGGAACAGGGCATTTTTGCGGATGCGTTCCACTACTTTGTCCAGCAGGCGCTGCAGGGGTTCTTCCGGGCCAAATATCGATCGCATATCAAGGAAAATTGATGAATACACAATATTTTGCGGTGTAGAAGACTCGATAAACCGCTGGAACCAGTCGTCCCATTCCTCTTCGCTCAGGCAAAGCTTGGGGTTGCTTGCCATGATATTGCCCTTGCACAGGGTAAAGCCGCATTCAGCCAGTTCATCGTTGAGCTTGCTGGCAAACGGTAGCAGCTTTTCTCGAACCTGGTCCGGAGTCATGCCTTCAGGAGTTTCAAACAGCATGCCGTTGTCCTGGTCGGTCAGCAGTGTCTGTTCCTGGCGGCCTTCGCTGCCGAAGGTCAGCCAGGTGAACGGAATGCCCGGGTCATTCTGGCGAAGATTCAGCTCAATCACCCGACGCACAGTGATGTCGTTGAGGGTGGTGATGATTTTCACGACCTGGCCGGAATCCGCACCGTGGGCCAGCATGGTGTCCACCAGGCGCGACACGTCGGTCCGGAAGCTGATCAGCGCCTTCAGATTCGGGGCTGTGCCAATGGTTCTGGCCAGGTTCACCAGGTCCACCCGCTGCAGACTGAAGAGATCGCTTTGGGAAACCACGCCTGCCAGACGGTTTTCTTCATCCACCACAACCAGGTGGGCGAAGTGATGCTCGGCCATCAGCATGGCCGCTTCAAAGGCATCGGCGGTGGTCGGTAGTGATTTCGGGTCAGGCGTCATCAATTGACTGATGGGTGTGTCCAGAGGCGCTTTCTCTTCGGCCACCATGGTGCGCAGATCACGCAGTGTAAAAATGCCCCTGGGTTGGCGAGTGTCATCGGTAATGATGATACTGCCGACATCGTTTTCGTGCATTTTGGCCACGGCCTTGCGCACAGGGATGTCGGGGGTGCAGACAATCGGATTGCGCAGGGCAAAGCGGTGAAGCGGTGTGTCCAGACTGTTGCTTGAGCCTATAGAAGCCATGGCATTGGACTGGATGCGCTTGTTGACCTGATCCAGAAGGCTGCTGACACCGCGAAGGCAGAAGTCGCGGAAGGGATCGCTTTCCGAGAACAGTGTCACGAAGGCATCGTGGTCAATGCTCAGGCAGAAGGTGTCACCGGCCGATCGGTGCAAGGTTCGGGTCGGGCGTTCGCCGACCAGAGCGGCCAGGGGAAAGCATTCGCCCGGACAGATTTCAAAGGTGGGCTCGGTGCTATCGCTTTTTTCGTTATAACGCTCGCCGCGAATCAGGCCTTGTTTTACCACGTAAAACCGCTGAACTGTGCCGTCGTCCGGCGAGAGCACAACATCGCCGTCAGCATAAAAGCTCAGTGTGGCGTGTTCGGCAAAATGCGCCAGATGCGCGTCACCCATGTTGGAGAAGGGCGCATGATGCCTCAGGAAAGACATGATGGCGCGGGTGTTCTGGGGAGTATTTTCCGGGTTTGCTGCAGCCATAGTGAAATCCGTTCGTAGCCTGGGCCATCAGGCTGTCGCCGAGGCCTCGTCGTTTTTGTTATCCGCTGAAGTGTATCAGTGGTTACCTGTTTTACCCTACGCTTTTGGTCGCAGAGAATCGCTTTATGGTAGTTCGCCCCGGTGGTAAAGTTCTGATACTCGTCAATCCGGGAACAGTTTGTGCCATGACCAGTAAAGACGAACGCCTGGCATTTCTTGAAGAAATGCAAGATGTCCGGCGCATCCGCAAGCCCAATCGGGCTGAAATCTCGACACCGAAGGAGCTGACGCCCGGGCATCTGGAGCGTCAACGTGCGGCCGTTGAACAACCGCTTCGTGACCGTAATCCGCTAACCGCAGACATGGTAGAGCCACTGACAGCCGAGGACATTCTCAGTTGGCAGCGTCCCGGTATTCAGCATGGCGTGTTCAAAAAACTCCGCATGGGCCAGTATCCGATTGAAGCCAGGCTGGATCTGCATCGCATGACGGTGGAGGAAGCGCGGCGGGAAGTGTTTGGCTTTATCAACGACTGTGTGCGCTACGGTTTGCGCTCAGTCATTATTCTGCACGGCAAGGGCGAGCGAAACCCGGATCGCATCGCCCATATCAAGAGTCATGTAGCAAAATGGCTGCCAGAGCTGGCAGATGTGATGGCCTTTCATTCTGCCCGTAAACATCATGGCGGTACCGGGGCAGTCTATGTGATGGTGCGCAAGGGCGACCGGGACAAACAGCGTAACCGCGAAATCCACGGCGGCCATTAATCCGCTCTCCCGGCGGGGGCTGTAGCTATGCTTAAACACCTGAGTGTCGCGTTTGTGGTTGTGTTTCTGGTCGGCTGTGACTCATTTTCTGACGCCGAACCCATGATGTCGGAATATCTCGAGCGCCTTGGCCGGGTACTGGAGACGTCTCCGGCCGAGGTGCAGGCACTTCCTGCCGCGAGGCCTCTGCCTCGTCGTCGGGAACGGCTGCTGGGGATGCCGGAGCTTGAGCTGGGTATGCTCGATTTCCTGTCGCTGTACCGGTGTGAGTTGCAGTACGTTGTCGGCGAGAAAAACTCGGTGATGGGCCGGGTGATGCAGCCAATCAACCGCTTGCGTTACGAAATCCGGTTTATCCGGGCCGCTGAAGACTGCCTGCCCGAAATCAGAGATAAAGAACTCCGGGGCGCTTTGCAAGACGCCGTTGAGAGCAAGCGGGATTCGTTGCCCCTGGCGCTCTGGAACGCGACCTGGGGAACAGAGGAAATTGAGCGGCTGCTCACCCTATCCAAGGGCTATTTCCCGGTAGGTGAGGGCACTGGTGCCGTCTCTGATCTGGTGCGGGACCTTGAGCAACTGAATGGTGTTGTCGAAAACCTGAACAATCAGCGTCTGGATCAATCTCTTGGCAGTCTTGGTGCTATCCAGCAGCGCTGGCAGGCCGAGTTCCGTGCCGGTCAGTTGATCAACAGTGCCCGGTTGTTGATTGCCACACTCGATGCTGGCACCCGGACCTTACAGACCAGGCTTGAGGAGCGCCCTCTGTGCCTCAACGGCAAGCCCAACAATCAATCGGATATCGTCCGGAATTTCTTTTTCAGTATCTACATTGAAAAGATTCAGCCCTACATGAGTGATGTCAGCAGGGCAGGGCACGAACTTATTGGTGGGCTTGAGCAGTTGGCCGGGCAGCAGACCTCAGTGATGCCGGAATCGTTCCGCCCCTGGTACCAGCGTTACCTTTCGGCAGATGCGCAGAACAGTCTGCGGCGGGAGCTGGATGATGCAATGGCCCTGCACACCCGGCACTGGCAGGAATTGCTGGGCCAGTGCGGATTGCGTCCTGAAGCATGACCGGCAGCAATTATGCCGCCGGGTGCCGGTTTACCTTCAGATGCACCATGGCACTGGTGAACAGTGCCAGAGTCAGAACAGTCATAATCACCGGGCCGGGCGCGCCTTCGCTGAGCCAGGCTGAGACCACCGCCTGGGTAAAGTAGAAGATCACCACGAAAGAAAGCCAGATATAACCGCGGTTATGGCCGCGAAAAACCACTATGGCAAAGGGCAGCAGCGGGATCAGCTTCACCGCGAGCATCAGTGGAACAGACACACCTTCCACCGGTTCGGGCAGAAAAGTGGTGGCCACCAGCCCTATAAGCACTGCGATATAGATGGCGGCGGTTGCCCGGGCGGTCAACCGGGCTTTCTCGTTTCGGAGCATGGATTTTCCTTTTTTGTGACGTTCCCGGCTAGCGTATAATTTTGGGCGGATATCGATATTTTGAGGCCCGGTAGTCTAACAGGAGCTCTGCGTATGCAGTACCCTGTTACGCAACCCCGACCCGTCACCACTGAACACAAGCAGGAATAGCCTCGAGTTATGGCGCAAACCTTCGTACATCTTCGCGTACATTCTGAATACTCCATGGTCGACGGACTGGTCAGGGTCAAGCCACTGATCAGCCGGGCCGCCGAGCTGGGTATGCCGGCAGTGGGGCTGACAGAGCAGTCGAACATGTGTTCGCTGGTGAGGTTTTACAAAGCGGCGCTGGGCGCGGGAGTAAAGCCGATTATCGGTGCCGACCTCTGGCTGGAAAACCCGGAAGAGCCGGAGAGCCCGTTTCGGCTGACCCTGCTGGCCCGGAACAACGACGGCTACCTGAACCTCACCGAAATCATCTCGTTGGGCTATACCGATGGCCAACGTTACGGCAAGCCCATTATCCAGAGGGCATGGCTGGAAGCACGTGCCAATGGTTTGATTGCGCTTTCCGGCGCCAAAATGGGTGATGTCGGCAAGGCCCTGATGGCAGACAAGCCGGAGCTGGCGAAGGAGCGGGCGGAATATTGGCGAAAGCTTTACCCCCAGAGTTACTACCTGGAATTGCAGCGCACCGGTCGCCCCGGTGACGAAGATTGTCTGCACCTAAATCTGGGGCTGGCGGCAGAGATGGAACTGCCCGTGGTTGCCACCAACGATGTGCACTTCCTGGAAGCGGACGACTTTGAAGCCCATGAGGCCCGGGTTTGTATCGGCGAGAGTCGCACTCTTGATGACCCGCGCCGCAAGCGCCGGTTCAGTGAGCAGCAGTACCTGCGGAGCTCGGAAGAGATGGTTGAACTGTTCTCCGACATTCCCGAAGCGGTTGAAAATACCGTGGAAATCGCCCGTCGATGCTCGGTGCAGGTGCGTATGGGCGAATATTTCCTGCCCAACTATCCCATTCCGGACGGAATGACCATGGATGAATATTTCCGGGTGGTTTCGGAAGAAGGGCTGGAAGAGCGTCTGGCCAAGTCTCTGAGCAAGGACGACCCGGACTATGAAGCGAAGCGCGAGGCCTACTATAAACGTCTGAACTTCGAGCTGGATATCATCATCCAGATGGGGTTTCCCGGCTACTTCCTGATCGTGATGGACTTTATCAAGTGGGCCAAGAACAACGGCGTACCGGTAGGGCCGGGCCGGGGCTCCGGTGCCGGTTCACTGGTGGCTTATGCTCAGTTGATCACTGACCTGGACCCGCTGGAATACGACCTTCTGTTCGAGCGCTTCCTCAACCCTGAACGGGTCTCCATGCCCGACTTCGACGTCGACTTCTGTATGGAAGGCCGCGACCGGGTGATTGAATACACTGCCGAAAAGTACGGCCGGGAAGCGGTTTCACAGATCATCACTTTTGGCACCATGGCGGCCAAGGCCGTGGTGCGTGACGTGGCCCGTGTGCAGGGCAAATCCTACGGGCTGGCGGACAAACTCTCCAAGCTGATCCCGTTCGAGCCGGGGATGACCCTGGAAAAGGCCATTGAGCAGGAACCCCAGCTCAAGGACTTCCTGGAGCAGGACGAAGAGGCCCAGGAAATCTGGGAAATGGCACTCAAGCTGGAAGGCGTTTGCCGTAATGCCGGCAAGCACGCCGGGGGCGTGGTAATCGCGCCCACCAAGATCACCGACTTTTCGCCGCTGTATTGTGACGACGAGGGCGGCAGCCTGGTCACCCAGTTCGACAAGGGCGACGTGGAAGACGCCGGGCTGGTGAAGTTCGACTTCCTGGGGCTGCGAACACTGACCATCATCAAGTGGGCCCTGAACATGATTAACCCGCGCCGGGAGAAGCGCGGGCAGGATGAACTTGATATTGCCACCATTCCGCTGGACGACAAGCCGTCGTTTGAGATGCTGAAAAAGGCGGAAACCACGGCGGTATTCCAGCTGGAATCCCGCGGCATGAAAGACCTGATCCGTCGCTTGCAGCCGGACTCTCTGGAAGAAATGATCGCCCTGGTGGCCCTGTTCCGGCCGGGGCCGTTGCAGTCCGGCATGGTGGACGACTTCATCGACCGGAAGCACGGTCGGCAGCCGGTGTCGTTTCCGCACCCGGATTATCAGTATGAAGGCCTGAAGCCGGTACTGGAGCCCACTTACGGGGTTATCCTGTACCAGGAGCAGGTCATGCAAATTGCTCAGGTGATGGCCGGTTATACCCTGGGTGGCGCGGACATGCTGCGCCGGGCCATGGGTAAAAAGAAACCCGAAGAAATGGCCAAACAGCGTAAGATTTTCCTGGAAGGTGCCGCCGGTCGTGGCATTGATCAGCAAACCGCTGAACCCATTTTCGACTTGATGGAAAAATTCGCTGAGTACGGTTTCAATAAATCTCACTCAGCGGCTTATGCGCTGGTCGCCTACCAGACTGCCTGGCTGAAGGCGCATTACCCGGCTGAATTCATGGCCGCGGTACTCACCGCCGATATGCAGAACACCGACAAGGTGGTTACGCTGGTTGAAGAATGTCGCAGCATGAAGCTCGATCTGCTGGTGCCGGATGTCAGCCGCTCGGCCTACACCTTTACGGTGAACGACGAAGGCCAGATTGTGTATGGCCTCGGCGCCATCAAAGGCCTGGGGGAAGGGCCGATTGACAGTATTGTGGCGGCCGCAAAAGACGGGCCGTTCGAAGACATGTTTGATTTCTGCCGGCGGGTTGACCTGAAAAAGGTCAACAAGCGTGCCCTGGAGGCGTTGATCCGCTCCGGTGCCATGGACAAACTCGGTCCCGGCCGGGCACAACTGATGGCCAGTATTGAAAAGGCCATTCAACAGGCAGACCAGCAATCCCGTAACGACGCCGCCGGCATGGTGGATATGTTCGGAGAAATGCTGCAGGGCGATGGCGAAGAGGAAGACCTCTATGCCGATGTGGCCGGCGTGCGCGAGTGGCCGGAAAAACAGCGTCTCAAAGGTGAAAAAGACACCCTGGGGCTTTATCTGACCGGCCACCCCTTTGACGAGTATGAAAAAGAAGTGCGCCGCTTTGTGCGCTCGTCCATCGCCGACCTGAAACCCAACAAGTCACCCCAGCGCGTGGCCGGCCTGGTGATTGCCCAGCGCACCATGAAAACCCGCACCGGCTCCACCATGTGCTTCATTACCCTGGATGATCGCAGTGCACGCATCGAGGCCACTCTGTTTTCAGAAGCGTTTTTCGAAAACCGGGAGCTGTTGCAGTCAGATCAGGTGATTGTGGTGGAAGGTCAGGTCAGCCATGATGACTACTCCGGGCAAATGAAGATGCGTGTCAACTCAGTAATGGATGTTGCCACGGCGCGTCAGCAGTTCAGTCGCGGGCTCAGGCTTTCCCTGCACGAAAATCAGTTGCAGAATGGCCTGCTGGAAAAAATTGGTGATACCCTGCAGCCGTTTCGTAATGAAGGCAGCCCGGTATGGATCGATTACCGCAGCAAGCAGGCGTGCACCCGGATCGAGCTGGGTGAATCCTGGCGCGTACAGCCGGATGACAGCTTGCTATTTGAACTCAGACATCTGGTGGGCGATCATTCAGTGGAACTGGTCTATGATTAAAAAATGTTCAGAGAAACTTATACCAATGTCCGCTTTAGCTGTACCGTCAGCGCTGATATCTTTACCTCAAATTCTGGTTATGGCGGTCTGTATGTCCGCCAAGCAAGCAAATGATGGAACATCATGAACCCTAACTACCTGGATTTCGAACAGCCGATTGCCGACCTGGAAGCCAAAATTGAAGAGCTTCGGATGGTTGGAAATGACACCGACATCAACATCAGTGATGAAATTACCCGTCTGAAAAAGAAGAGCGTCAGCCTGACTGAAAGCATCTTTTCCGACCTCAAATCCTGGGATGTGGCCCGCCTGGCGCGTCATCCGCGCCGGCCTTATACCCGGGATTATATCGAAATGATATTCGAGGATTTCGACGAGCTGCATGGTGATCGCCGTTACGCCGACGACCTGGCCATTATCGGCGGCACCGCCCGCCTGGATAACAAGCCGGTGATGATTATCGGCCACCAGAAAGGCCGGGAAGTGAGAGACAAGGTCAAGCGCAACTTCGGCATGCCGCGTCCTGAAGGCTACCGTAAGGCGCTGCGTCTGATGGAAATGGCCGAGCGTTTCAATATGCCGATTCTGACCTTTATCGACACGCCGGGCGCATATCCTGGCATTGGTGCCGAAGAGCGTGGCCAGAGCGAGGCCATTGCCTTCAACCTGGCGGTGATGTCGCGTCTGAAAACACCGATCGTCTGTAACGTGATCGGTGAGGGCGGTTCCGGTGGCGCGCTGGCCATCGGTGTTGGTGATCAGCTGAACATGCTGCAGTACTCCACTTACGCCGTTATTTCACCCGAAGGCTGTGCTTCTATTCTCTGGAAGAGTGCTGAGTATGCATCCCAGGCGGCTGAAGCCATGGGTGTGACCGCCGAGCGGCTGAAAGAGCTTGGCGTGGCAGATACGGTAATCAAGGAGCCGCTGGGCGGCGCACACCGTAATCCGGAAGCCATGGCAAAGGATCTCAAAGAGACTCTGGTAAAGAGTGTTTCCGAATTCAGTGCCATGCCTGTGGAAGAACTGATCTCTCGCCGTTATCAGCGCCTGACCAGGTATGAATACGGGCGGTAACGCCGCCCGGGACATTGACTGGCCGGCTGACCTGCTGCAGCCGGTTCTTGCTCTCCCCGAACATAATACCCTCCGGGTCGCCCTCAGTGGCGGCCTGGATTCCTCCCTGCTTCTGTGCGTAGCGGCTGCCTGTTATTCCAACGTAACGGCGGTGCACGTCAACCACCAGCTTCAGCCCAACCATGAACAGACCGAGCAGTTCTGCCGGGATCTGTGTGCACAGCTGTCCGTTCCTGTTGTGATTGAGCAAGTGGATGTGCAGGCTGGCTCTGCCGCCGGTGGTCTGGAAGAGGCGGCAAGGGCTGCCCGCTATGACGTATTTTATCAATTGTTGGGCGCCGGAGACTTGCTGTTGATGGCTCATCACGCGGACGATCAGGCTGAAACGGTTCTGTTTCGGCTGCTTCGTGGTTCGGGGGTGAAAGGTCTGGCAGGTATGCCGCGCACACGGCCCCTTGGAAAGGGTAGCCTGCTGCGGCCATGGCTGGATATCAGCCGCGACAGGCTGGAGCAGGTCGCGGCGTCTGTGCAGCTAAGCTGGGACGAGGATCCCAGTAACCGAAGCCAGGCTTTCGACCGGAATTATCTGCGCCATAGCGTGCTGCCGGGGCTGAAAGAGCGTTGGCCCGGCTTGCTTCAGAGAGTGACCCGCAGCGCCCGGGCCTGTGCAGAAAGCGAACAACTGAACCGCCGGCTGGCGGAATTGCAGTGGCGGGAGTGTGGCGATGGCGAGCGCCGGTTAAAGCTCCCCGAATTCCGGGCGCTTGATCGCCTGGAGCAGCGAAATCTGCTGTGCTGGTGGATCGGCCGCCAGGGCTGGCCATTGCCATCGTTGTCTTCCGGGGATCAGGTTTTGTCTGAACTGCTGGATGCGGCGGAAGACCGTGGTCCGGAAATCCGGGGCAACGGCTATAGCATCCGGCGCTACCGGAGCCATCTGTATCTGGTGCCGGACAGGGAAGTGCCGCAACAATCACGGCAATTGACCCCGCAGCAGCCTGTTCAGTGGGGCCCCTGGCGGATCACCTTGTCGGCTACCAGGCCGGCGAATACCTCAGATAATGCCCCGCCGCCAATACGGATATCTACGAGGCAGGGGGGTGAACGGGTAAAGACCGACCCTGGCCGCCACTCCCGGGCCCTCAAGACATGGCTTCAGGAACAAGGGGTGCCACCCTGGGAGAGAGCCGCACTGCCACTGGTCTACCGCCTCGTGCCGGACGGCGACCAGTTGATTGCGGTTGGCAATTTATGGTGTTCTGACCGATACTCGGGAAGCGCTCCTGCCGCCGGCTGGCGGCTGATTGTGGAGAGGGATTGTGATTGAGTGGAAAAGGGCTTTCTGGTAGTCTGGCGTCCCATCTTGAGATGAATAATCTCCCTCCTTTACCGAACCAGACAATCATGGAATCTGCATGACGCGTTATATTTTCGTCACCGGCGGTGTTGTGTCTTCCCTGGGGAAAGGCATTGCGTCTGCCTCGCTGGCAGCTATCCTCGAGGCACGCGGCCTGAAGGTCACCATTCTCAAGCTGGATCCCTACATTAACGTAGACCCCGGCACCATGAGCCCGTTCCAGCACGGTGAAGTTTTCGTCACCGAAGATGGCGCGGAAACCGACCTGGACCTTGGCCACTACGAGCGTTTTATCCGCACCCGGATGACTCGCCGCAACAACTTCACGACAGGCCGTGTTTACGAAGAGGTGATTCGTAAAGAGCGTCGTGGTGATTACCTGGGCGGTACCGTACAGGTCATTCCGCACATCACCGACGAAATCAAGCGTCGTGTGGTGGAAGGCGCGGCCGGCGTGGATGTGGCACTGATCGAAATCGGCGGCACCGTCGGCGATATCGAATCCCTGCCGTTCCTGGAAGCCTGTCGTCAGCTCAAGGTTGAAGTCGGACCCCAGCGCGCCCTGTTCATGCACCTGACTCTGGTTCCTTACATTGCGACCGCCGGCGAGATCAAAACCAAGCCGACCCAGCACTCGGTCAAGGAAATGCGCTCCATCGGTCTGCAGCCGGATATTCTCCTGTGTCGTTCCGAGCACGAGGTAGACGCCAGCTCCCGCCGCAAGATTGCCCTGTTCACCAACGTGGAAGAGCGGGCTGTCATCCCCATGAAGGACGCAAAGTCGATCTACGCCATACCGCGCATGCTGCACGACTACGGCCTGGATCAACTGGTTATTGAACGCTTCAACCTGCAGGCCAATCGCGCTGATCTGGGCGAGTGGGATGATGTCGTCGACGCCCTGATGAATCCGGAGCAGGAAGTGACCATCGCCATGGTGGGCAAGTACATGGAACTGCTCGATGCCTACAAATCCCTGATTGAGTCCCTGCTGCACGCCGGTATCAAAACCCGCACCAAGGTCAATATCAACTACATCGACTCTGAAGACATCGAGCAGAATGGAACCGGCGCTCTGGAAGCCGCAGATGCCATTCTGGTGCCGGGCGGTTTCGGCGAGCGTGGTGTGGAAGGAAAAATCCGCACGGTTCAATACGCTCGTGAAAACAAAGTGCCGTATCTGGGCATCTGCCTGGGTATGCAAGTAGCGGTTATCGAATACGCCCGCAACGTGGCTGGCCTGAAAGACGCCCACAGCACGGAATTCCGTGAGCACACCGCATCGCCGGTTGTCGGCCTGATCACCGAATGGCTGGACGCCAGTGGCGAACGCGAAGAGCGCACCGAAACGTCTGACCTGGGCGGCACCATGCGACTGGGCGCACAGGATTGTGTGTTAACGGAAGGATCGACCATTGCCGCCTGCTATGGCAAGAAAACCATTCGTGAACGCCATCGCCACCGTTATGAAGTCAACAACCACTTCCTGCCCAACCTGAAAGACGCCGGCCTGCAGATCTCCGGCCGCTCTGCCGACGGCAAGCTGGTTGAAGTGGTGGAAGCGCCGGATCATCCCTGGTTCGTGGCCTGCCAGTTCCACCCCGAATTTACCTCGACTCCCCGTGACGGCCATCCGCTGTTCCAGGGCTTTGTGGCGGCGGCACTGGCTACCAAAAAAGGTTCCTGATCCATGGCGCAGAGTAACCTGAACGTCTCGGGCATCGACATCGCCAACGACAAGCCGTTCGTGCTGTTTGGTGGCATGAACGTACTCGAGTCCCGGGACCTGGCCTTTGAAGTGGCTGAAAAGTACGTGGATGTCTGCAGCCGTCTGGGCATCCCGTACGTCTTCAAAGCCTCTTTCGACAAAGCCAACCGCTCCTCGATTCACTCCTTCCGTGGCCCGGGCCTGGAAAAAGGGCTGCAGATCCTGGCGGACATCAAAAGCAAATACGATGTGCCCATCATCACGGACGTCCACGAACCGGAACAGGCCGCGCCAGCCGCACAAGTGTGCGACATCATCCAGCTGCCCGCTTTCCTGAGCCGTCAGACCGACCTGGTAGTGGCCATGGCGAAAACCGGGGCGGTGATCAACATCAAAAAAGCCCAGTTCCTGGCGCCCCAGGAAATGAAGCACATCATTAAAAAGTGCGAAGAAGCCGGCAACGACAAGCTCATCCTGTGTGAGCGCGGCAGCAGCTTTGGTTACAACAACCTTGTGGTGGACATGCTCGGCTTCGGCATCATGAAACAGATGAACGTGCCGGTGCTCTTTGACGTCACCCACTCCCTGCAGATGCCCGGCGGCCGCGCCGACTCCGCCGGCGGCCGACGCGCCCAGGTTACCGACCTGGCCATGGCCGGCATGTCACAGGGCCTGGCCGGCCTGTTCCTGGAAGCCCACCCGGACCCGGAGCAAGCCAAATGCGACGGCCCGTGCGCTTTGCGCCTGAACCAGCTGGAACCGTTCCTGGTAAGAATGAAAGCCATGGACGACATGATCAAAAGCTTCAAACCGATCGACACCGCCTGACTGGCGGTGTTGGTGTTTTAAAAGATCGTATGTCGCGTCTCACGCAAACAGGCTCAAACTTCAGAGCGAAGTCGTGACGCCAGACGGCATACCGAGAACTTTGTGAGCAAATGACTGGAAGGTCTTGGCGAAAATTTCGAAGGCCAGGGATGGCCTGAGATAAGCGCACATGGATGTGCTTGTAGCGGTTTTCGCCAAGGCCTTCCAGTTGTTTGCTCCGGCACAAATTAAAAGTTAAGACTGGAGATATTTCTGCATGACCAAAATTGCCAACATCAAAGCCCGCGAAGTTCTGGACTCCCGCGGTAACCCGACGGTAGAAGCCGATGTAATCCTGGAAAACGGTACCCTCGGCCGCGCCTGCGCCCCCTCCGGCGCCTCCACCGGCTCCCGCGAAGCCCTGGAACTGCGCGATGGCGATGCCTCCCGCTACCTCGGCAAAGGTGTTCGCAAAGCCGTCGAAGCCATCAACAGCGACATCCGAAACGCCCTTGTCGGCAAAGACTCCGCCGACCAGCGCAGCCTCGACCAGATCATGATCGACCTGGACGGCACCGACAACAAAGCCAACCTCGGCGCCAACGCCATTCTGGCCGTCTCCCTGGCCGCTGCCAAAGCCGCCGCTACCTCCCTGGGCAAGCCCCTGTACGAGCACAT
>JAVLAV010000048.1:0-23254 GCA_031580735.1 Marinobacter sp. | reverse complement strand
CGGCCATGTTTCTGACCAAGAATCTGTTTGTTGACTGGCGTCTGGGCGAGGCCTGGTTTATGCAGAATCTGGTGGATGGTTTCCTGGCCTCGAATAACGGCGGCTGGCAGTGGAGTGCTTCAACCGGTACCGATGCCGCGCCTTATTTCCGGGTGTTCAATCCGGTAACCCAGAGTGAGCGTTTTGATCCGCAGGGGGAGTTTATTCGCCGGTGGGTGCCGGAGCTGGCGAAGCTGGATAACAAGCGGATTCATGAGCCGGGCCGGAAAGGCGGGGTGATTCCTTCGGGGTATCCGCGGCCGATTGTGGATCTGAAAGAGAGCCGGAAGGAGGCGATTGCGCGGTTTCAGGCTTTGAAAGACGGTTAACTTCCAAGTACGCCTTGCGGGCCGGATCTGGGGGCGCTTTCCAAAAACCGCTACGAGCACATCCATGTGCGCTTCTCTCAGGCCATCCATGGCCTTCGAAATTTTTGGAAAGCCCAACCCAAATCTGCAGTTCAGACTTTCGTGCTATTCGCTTTTTCGTTCCGTGTTCTTCCGTGGATTCCGTGGCAAAAAATCTTTTTATTTCGTGTTTTTTCGTGGTTTTAGTGGCTAAAAATCACTAAATCACCGCCGCATATCATGCACCCGTGCTTCAATCCCCATCGCCCGCAGCTGCTTGTAATGCCCCCGGGCCTGGTTCAGCACCTCCGGGTCATTATGGGCCACCAGCGCCAGGCGGCTGAATTGATCGGCATTGGCCGGCAGTGTGGCGGAGAGAACAATCACCGTATCCCAGTCCGTGGCGACGGGCGGGTACAGCAGAATGCCGACCGGGTCGTCGCAGGGTGTGGTGAAGTCCTCGGCAATGCTGTGGGGAATAAACGCATCCGGGGTGAAGTTCCACAGCAGCTCGTCCAGTTCTTCGGCGTGTTCGCGGGTGTCGCAGAGGATGCACACGCGGTCGCCTTGCTGCCAGGCTTTGTCCACGAGTTTGGCGGCGTGGAGGTTGCGGGCTTCGGGTGTGTTCTGGGCGAGAATGTGGAACCAGTAACGCTGGTTCTTTTCGTCCCGGCCGGAGGGGCCGGCAGTCTGGCTGCCGGGTTCCGGTTGGGGGTTTTGGTTAGTCTGCATGGGACATCAGGTAGTCGACCAGCAGGGGTACCGGGCGGCCGGTGGCGCCTTTGGCTTTGCCGGAGTTCCAGGCGGTGCCGGCGATGTCCAGGTGCGCCCAGCGGTAGTCTTTGGCGAACCGGGACAGGAAGCAGGCAGCGGTGATGGTGCCGGCCGGGCGGCCGCCGATGTTCTGCATGTCGGCGAAATTGCTGTCCAGCTGGCTCTGGTATTCTTCCCACAACGGCAGGCGCCAGGCGCGGTCGCCGGTGCGTTCGCCGGCGGCGAGCAGTTCGTTTGCCAGGTCGTCGTTATTGGACAGCAGGCCGGTGGCCTGGTTGCCCAGGGCGATGATGCAGGCGCCGGTGAGGGTGGCCATGTCGACGACGGCTTCCGGGTCGAACTTTTTCACGTAGGTGAGGGCGTCGCACAATACCAAGCGGCCTTCAGCGTCGGTGTTGAGGATTTCGACGGTCTGACCGGAGAGTGTGGTAATGATGTCGCCCGGGCGGCAGGCATTGCCATCCGGCATGTTCTCGGCAGCGGCGATAACGGCGACGACGTTGATTTTGGGCTTGGTCTCGGCCAGAACTTTCATGGTGCCGAATACGGTGGCGGAACCGCCCATGTCGTATTTCATTTCGTCCATGCCTTCGCCAGGCTTGAGGCTGATGCCGCCGCTGTCGAAGGTGATGCCTTTACCCACCAGTACGTAGGGTTTGTCTTTGGCTTTGCCGCCCCGGTATTCCATCACGATCAGGCGCGGAGGCTGTTTGGAGCCTTTGCCGACCGCCAGGATGGTGTTCATGCCCAGCTTTTCCATCTGCTTTTCATCAAGCACTTCGGTCTTGAGGCTGTCGTAGTCTTTGGCCATTTTCTTGGCCTGATCAGCCAGCCATACCGGGTGGCAGATATTGGGCGGGGTATTGCCCAGATCGCGGGTATAGTTCATGCCGCGGCCGGTAGCGAGGCCCAGGTGCAGGGCGTCTTTCAGTACTTTGGTGGCCGCTGAAGCATGCACGACAACTTTATTCAGTTTGCTGGCGGCAGGCTTGTCGCTTTTGTATTCGTTGAAGGTATACAGCTGTTCTTCCAGAACCTGGCCAATCAGTTTCAGGCGGGCCTGTTCGGAGCTGACGGCTTCTTCGCCCTGGATGGTGGTGTCTGTCAGGCTGATCAGGGCCGTTTTCGACGGGCCGTCTTTCAGGTTGGTGGCCATGGCTGCCAGGGCCTTGCGGTAGCTGGCAGCGGTGCGGTCTTCATCTTTGCCGGTGCCGACCACAATCAGGCGTGGCCAGGGTTGTTCGCTCAGGGGCAGAGTGGCCACCGAGGCGTTCTTGCCGGACAGGTCGCCTGCTTTGTGGAATTGCCCGATCAGCCCGCCCAGCGCTTCGTCTGCTGCTTTGGTGGATTCCGGCCAGCTGCCTTTTTCGGGCAGGCCCACAACCAGGCAATCGGCTTTGGTTGCGGTAATGGCTTTACTGCTCAGACTGAAGTTCATGGCAACTCCTTTTCTAGACTATGATTCGTCGCCGGATTTGGCGTTCCGCACTAAACAACAAGCATCGGGGTAATGACGCGATTTATCAAGCGTTGGCGCTTTATCGTTACCATCGCTTTACGGTATTGGCCCGGTGCTGTCATTCATTGGCAAGGTTACATAGAATACGCGCTGTCCCGTGAATCCTCCATTTTTCGCCTGGGTACGGCCAGAGAGGCTGCTTTGACTATCGTTTTCCGTTACCTCAATCGCCAGATTATGGTCAGCATGCTTGCTGTTTCCAGCATTCTTTTGCTGGTGTTTATGAGTGGCCGTTTTCTCAAGTATCTGGCTGAGGCCGCTGAGGGCGAGCTTGCGGGGGATGTATTGTTTGCCATCATGGCCTATCGGTTCCCAGGTTTTCTGGAACTGATATTGCCCCTGGGGCTTTTCATCGGCATTTTGCTGGCATACGGGCGCATGTATCTGGAAAGCGAGATGACGGTCCTGTTCGCCTGTGGCGTGAGTGACAGTCAGCTTTTGGGTAAGACACTGATTGGCGCTGTGCCGGTGATGCTTGTGGTCGCGGCCATGAGCCTGTTTATTTCTCCCTGGGGCATGGGCCAGGTTGAAAAGATTTTTAACGAGCAGAAAAAGGCAACGGAGTTCGAGATGCTGGCGCCGGGCCGGTTCCAGGACTTCACCTCTGGTAGTCGGGTGACCTACACCGAGGGGCTGAGTGACGACAAACGCGAGCTGCAGGGCGTGTTCATTGCGGAATATGCCCGTGATGGTGAGGGCGTTACGCTGATTACCGCTGAATCGGGCTCTCAGTTGATTGATGAAGAGACGGGAAGCCGCTTCCTGATTCTGGAAGATGGCGGTCGCTTTCAGGGCACGCCGGGTGAGCTTGACTATAACGTGACCCGGTTCGGTGCTTACGGCCTGAAAATCCAGAGTGATGAAGCCGGCGACAAGGATCTTGAAGAGGGCGTGAGCACTCTGGATCTGTGGCATTCAGAAGATCCCGAAGACCGCGCATTGCTGCATTGGCGCATTTCGCTGCCGTTGATTGTGCCGATTGTCACTCTGCTGGCGGTGAGGCTGAGCCGGGTAAATCCCCGGCAGGGGCGTTTCTTCCATCTATTGCCTGCCATGCTGGTGTACATCACGTACCTGGGGCTCCTGATTGTGGCGCGCGATGCCCTGTCAGAGGAAAAAGTACCAGAGTGGATTGGCATGCTGTGGGTGCATGCGCTGTTCCTTGCGCTCGGCTTATGGCTTCAGCTTGGCCCCGCCTGGTTGTACCGGCGTAGGCTGGAAAAGGAGGGGCGTGCGCATGCATAAGATTGACGGATACGTAATGCGCACCGTCGGCGGTGCCATTTTTCTGGTAATGATTGTGGTGCTGTCGCTGGACCTGATCTTTGCCTTTATTGCCGAGCTGGAAGATACCCGTAACGACTACCAGACCCTGCAGGCGCTCTGGTATGTCGCCCTGACGTTACCCCGGCGCATCTATGATTATCTCCCGTTGGGCGCCTTTATGGGCTGCCTGGTGGGGCTTGGCTCCATGGCCAGTTCTTCAGAACTGACGGTTATTCGGGCGGCCGGCGTGTCACTCAAGCGCATTGTCTGGTCGGCCATGAAGCCGGCCCTGGTGGTGGTTCTGTTGGGCGTGGGTATTGGTGAATATATAGCGCCCACCACCGAGCGTATTGCCCAGAGTGACAAGGCGGTCGCCTTGGGTGCCGGGGGCAATGTGGCCGAGGCACACGGTGTCTGGCATCGGGAAGGCAACACCTTTATGCATCTGAACGCCGTGCAGCCGAACGGCGTCCTGCACGGCGTATCGTTATTCGAATTCGATGATGAACGCCAGTTGCAGGAATCCAGCTTTGCCAGGCGGGCCATTTACCAGGGCGACTACTGGTTGCTCGAGAACGTCACTACCACCCGCATTGAAGAAGAGCGCACGGTTCGCGAACGCAGTTCTTCTGTCCGTTGGGAGACCGGCTTGTCGCCGAGCGTGCTGAGCGTGCTGATTGTAAGCCCGGAAGACCTGTCGATGTCCGGGCTGTACACCTATGCCGCTTACCTGGGCGATCAGGGGTTGAGTGCCGCAAGATACTGGCTGGCGTTCTGGAAAAAAGCGCTGATGCCTCTGGGTACTGCGGTCATGGTACTGGTGGCCATCTCTTTCGTTTTCGGGCCGCTGCGGTCGGTGACCATGGGGTTCCGGGTGTTTACGGGGCTGTTGGTGGGGCTGGCGTTCAAGTATATGCAGGATCTGCTCGGGCCCATGAGCATGGTGTATGGATTTAACCCGATGTTTGCGGTTTTGGCACCGATTGTAGTGAATGCGGCGGTGGGCGCGGTGCTGATGCGCCGGGCCGGGTAAACCGGCCCGGATCGCTGGGTTACGGATTCTTTTGCGGCTTTGGCACCTGAACAACCACGCTGCCGGATGTGCGATCTGTCAGTGACAGGCCGTTGACCGGATAAAATACGGCGATAATCGCCGGTACGGTGAGCAGCAGGGTCAGGGCGCCGAGATAGTAGGTGCCGAGGATAGTCAGGAAGACCACCACGGCCGCCGTGATGTACCGGATCAGCGCTTGAGTCCAGCTCACCGAGGTGCCGTCCAGATTCTCGATGCGCACCCGCCAGACCTGCATGCCCAATGTCTGCCCGACACGGGTCCAGAAGTAGGCAAAGAACAGGTAAAGCACAAAAACCAATACAAAGGTGAGCCCGGGGTCGCCGGACAACTCACCGGCTTCGGCCAGCTGTTCGTATTTGTCCCAGCCTGTTATCCAGCCCGCGACCATGGTGTATCCCCAGGTAGCAACCAGTAGTACAGCAATGCTGATCAGGCCATCGTAGATAATAGCCAGGGCACGCTTGAGAGCGGTTGCTGGCGGTAGCAGTTCCTCGGCGTCATGAAAGCGTCGGGGCATGGAATCTCCTGTGAGGTTTCACGTTTTTCCTGTTCACGGCGTGTGCTAGAGTAGCGGATTTGCGCACGCATGTAAGTATTCATGTTCAATTGCAGATCCGGCGGCCGTTTCGCCGGGTTTCTGAGAGGGTATCAAAGGGTTATGAAAACCGCTGAGTTGCGACAGGCTTTTCTAGAGTATTTCCGACAGCAGGGCCACACCATTGTTCCCAGCAGTTCGCTGGTGCCGGCTGATGATCCCACATTGCTGTTTACCAATGCCGGGATGAACCAGTTCAAAGACCTGTTTCTGGGTCGGGAAGAGCGCGACTATACCCGGGCGACCACCACCCAGAAATGTGTGCGCGCCGGCGGCAAACATAATGACCTGGAAAACGTGGGTTATACCGCACGCCACCATACCTTTTTCGAAATGCTGGGCAACTTCAGTTTTGGCGATTACTTCAAGCGTGAAGCCATCAATTACGCCTGGACATTCCTGACCGATGAGCAGTGGCTGAACCTGCCGAAAGAAAAGCTTTGGATCACGGTTTACGCCGAAGACGACGAAGCCTTTGATATCTGGAACAAGGAAATCGGTGTTCCCGCGGAGCGCATTATTCGCATTGGCGACAACAAGGGCGCCCGCTATGCCTCTGACAACTTCTGGCAGATGGGCGACACCGGCCCTTGTGGCCCCTGTTCCGAAATTTTTTACGACCACGGCCCGGAAGTAGCCGGTGGCCCTCCCGGCAGCCCGGAAGAAGACGGCGACCGCTACATCGAAATCTGGAACGTGGTCTTCATGCAGTACAACCGTACTGCTGATGGCGAAATGCTCAACCTGCCCAAGCCCTCTGTAGATACTGGCATGGGCCTGGAGCGCATTACTGCTGTGCTGCAGGGCGTGCACAGCAACTACGAAATTGATCTGTTCCAGGATCTGCTGAAAGCGGCGTCTGACATTCTGGGTGGCGTTGATACCACTGAAGCCTCCCTGCGCGTGGTGGCCGATCACATCCGTTCCTGTGCCTTCCTGATCTCCGACGGCGTTATGCCGTCGAACGAAGGCCGGGGCTTTGTGCTGCGCCGGATCATTCGCCGCGCGGCCCGCCATGGCAACAAGCTGGGCGCCACCCAGCCGTTTTTCTACAAGCTGACTGGCGCATTGGTTGAATTGATGGGCGACGCCTTCCCGCAGCTGGTCAGCAGCCGCAAGCAGATTGAAAAAGTTCTGCAGCAGGAAGAAGAGCAGTTCGTCAAGACCCTGGACAAAGGCCTGCGCCTGCTGGAGCAGGACATTGCCGAGCTGAAGGGCAGTGAAATCCCGGGCGAAACCGTATTTACCCTGTACGACACCTACGGCTTCCCGGTGGACCTAACCAACGATATCGCCCGTGAACGCGGCCTGAGCCTGGATTACGAAGGCTATGAAAAGGCCATGGAAGCCCAGCGCGCCCGTGCCCGTGCAGCCAGCAAATTCGGCATCGATTACAACGCAGCCGGTATCTCCATTGATGGCACCACCGAATTCACCGGTTATGACCACATTGACGGCCAGGGGCGTATTCGCACCGTGCTGGTGGACGGCGAAGAACGTAATGCCGAAGCCGGCGATGAGTGTGTGGTTGTGCTTGAGCGCACACCCTTCTATGCGGAGTCCGGCGGCCAGGTGGGTGACACCGGTCTGCTGACCTGGAGCGGTGGCCGTTTCAAGGTAACCGACACCCAGAAAGAAGGTGACAACCACCTGCACGTGGGTACCCTCATCGAGGGCGAATTGCTGCCCGGCCTGGAAGTGGACGCCCGGATTGATCACGCCCGCCGTGAGCGCATCAAGCGCAACCACTCGGCCACGCACCTGTTGCACGCCGCATTGCGTAAGGTTCTGGGTGAGCATGTTAGTCAGAAAGGGTCTCTGGTAGACCCCGACAAGCTGCGTTTTGACTTTTCACACTTCGAAGCGGTGACCGCCGAAGAGCTGAAAGAAATCGAGCGCCAGGTGAACGAACAGATTCTGCAAAACACGCCGGTCGACATCGACGTGACTGACATGGAAACCGCCCAGCAGAAGGGTGCCATGGCGCTGTTCGGTGAAAAATACGGCGATGAGGTGCGCGTGCTCAGCATGGGCTCCGATCGTTATTCGGTTGAATTGTGTGGTGGTACCCACGTAAGCCGTACCGGTGACATCGGCCTATTCCGCATTACTTCCGAAAGTGGCATTTCCTCCGGCGTTCGCCGTATTGAAGCCGTGACCGGGTTCGGTGCACTGGAATGGCTGAACGACACGGAAAACACCCTGCGCGAAACCGCGAAACTGGTGAAAGCCACCCGCGATACCGTGGTTGAGAAAGTACAGCAAACGCTGGATCGCAACCGTCAGCTGGAAAAGGAAGTGGACGCCATGAAGGCCAAACTCGCCAGCTCTGCGGGTAATGATCTTGCCAGCTCCGCGGTGGATGTTGCCGGCCTGAAAGTGGTCGCCGCTGAACTCGAAGGGGCGGATCGCAAGGCGTTGATGGAAACCGCCGACCAGCTTAAAAACAAGCTGGGTGAAGGCGTAGTGGTACTGGCCACCGTTGATGGCGACAAGGTTGTACTGGTTGCCGGTGTCACAAAATCAGCCACCAGCCGTATTAAAGCCGGTGATCTGATGAAGCACCTGGCTGCCGAAGTGGATGGCAAAGGCGGTGGCCGGCCGGATATGGCTCAGGGCGGCGGTAACGATCCGTCAAAACTGGCCGATGCCCTTGCCGGTGTGCCTGCCTGGGTTGAGAAGAACGTCGGGTAAATAACTACTTTTCGGAGGCCGGAAAAAGCATGGCTCTGCTGGTTCAGAAGTTTGGAGGTACATCCGTCGGCACGACCGAACGGATTGAGGCGGTTGCCGAGAGAGTCTCGCGGTTCCGCAGTGAAGGGCATGATGTGGTTGTTGTGGTCTCCGCCATGAGTGGGGAAACGAACCGACTGATTGGTCTTGCCAATGAGATCATGGAAGAACCGGTGCCCCGTGAGATGGATGTACTGGTGTCCACCGGCGAGCAGGTGACCATCGCGCTGTTATCCATGGCCTTGCAGAAACGCGGCTGTGACGCGCGTTCCTACACCGGCAGTCAGGTGCGGATTCTGACAGACAGCAGTCACACCAAGGCGCGGATTAAAGAGATCGACGAGCACCGCATGCGCGAAGATCTCGATGCCGGGCGAGTGGTTGTGGTGGCCGGGTTCCAGGGCATTGACCAGAGCGGCAACATCACCACGCTGGGCCGGGGTGGTTCTGATACCACGGCGGTAGCTCTGGCAGCGGCCCTGAAGGCCGACGAATGTCAGATCTATACTGATGTAGACGGCGTTTACACCACAGATCCACGGGTGGTGGACAGCGCCCGCCGTCTGGAGCGGATCACGTTTGAAGAAATGCTCGAGATGGCTAGCCTCGGCTCAAAGGTGTTGCAGATCCGGGCAGTAGAGTTTGCAGGTAAATACAACGTTCCATTAAGGGTGCTTTCCAGCTTTCAGGAAGGCGAAGGTACCCTGATTACTTTTGAGGATGAGACCGCCATGGAACAACCGGTTGTTTCCGGCATTGCTTTCAATCGTGACGAAGCCAAGCTGACCATCTCCGGCGTGCCGGATACCCCGGGCAGCGCGCTTCGTATTCTTAAGCCGGTCAGCGATGCCAACATTGAAGTGGACATGATTGTTCAGAACGTGGGTGAAGACAACAAAACGGCTTTCACCTTCACCGTTCATCGCAACGACTTCAAGCGTGCGCAGGATGTTCTGCGCGGCACCAGCGCCGAGATTGGCGCCGGAGAAGTGGGCGGTGACACCAAAATCGCGAAAGTGAGCATTGTCGGTGTTGGCATGCGTTCACACGCGGGTGTCGCCACCCGGATGTTCGAGGCTCTGGCTAACGAGGGTATCAACATCCAGATGATTTCTACCTCTGAGATCAAGGTTTCTGTGGTGATCGACGAGAAGTATCTGGAGCTGGCCGTTCGTGCTCTGCACAGCGCATTCGAGCTGGAAAATGCTGGTGTTCAGGAGCAAGTCTGAGGCTGGGGCGTCGGGAGTAGGCATAATAATGCTTATTGTTAAATCCTATGGATTATTCTGACTATATAAGTATTATTGCGCCTTCAGTGTGATCAGTGATCTGATTATAAATAGCACAAGTAAATATAGATGCTGTCGGAACAGGTAGCTTCGGATTAGGGAGAAAGGGATATGTTGATTTTGACTCGCCGCGTTGGCGAAACTCTGATGATCGGTGACGAGATTACCGTTACCGTTCTGGGTGTAAAAGGTAACCAGGTTCGCATTGGTGTAAACGCGCCAAAAGATGTAGCCGTTCACCGCGAAGAAATTTACCAGCGAATTCAGTCTGAAAAAGGCAGTGAAGAGCCAGAACCGGGCAATTACTGATCGATTGAAGTCCGCTCCAGGGTAACCGGAGCGGATTTTTTGTTTTCAAAGGAAAAACGGCCACAAAAATATTGTGTCAACCCTATGAAAACAGAAATATTGTGGTAGTATACGCCCCGTTCTCAAGGAGAGGTGGGTGAGTGGCTGAAACCAGTTCCCTGCTAAGGAACCGTACGAGCAATCGTACCGAGGGTTCGAATCCCTCCCTCTCCGCCATTTTCCTTTCAGGAAATAGAGAGCCGGTTGAAGTAGCATTCAACCATTGCGGATGAAGTATTGCGCGGCTGTAGCTCAGCTGGATAGAGTACCTGGCTACGAACCAGGCGGTCGGAGGTTCGAATCCTCCCAGCCGCGCCACTTTCACCCCAAACAGTTTTAAGCGGCTGTAGCTCAGCTGGATAGAGTACCTGGCTACGAACCAGGCGGTCGGAGGTTCGAATCCTCCCAGCCGCGCCATATCAAAGTCAAAGCGCCTCAGCTTGTGCATCCCACAGGCTGAGGCGTTTTGCGTTGTATAGCTGGGAGGATTGGAACCGAAAGAGGTTCGACCTAAGCCCGCAAAGCGGGCTGAGGAACGCCGTCGCCTTGCGACGGCGACCCCGAAGGGGTGAGGGCCGCAGGCCCGAATAATCCTCCCTCTATAACCCATCGCGCTGAGTTCTGACTTCAGGGCAGTTCGGCCCCAATGGCTGCGAGCCTACCTCACCACATCAGGTCGTCAGGAATCTCATACCCCGCATAAGGATCGTCCTCACCAACATCATCCTGCTTGCGGTCATGCAATGAGATCACAGCCGACTCGTCCCGCTCCATGATCTTGCGCGCTACCTTGTCTGGCACCACTTCGTAGTTTTCACCCAGAGCGACCACAGCCAGGCGGCCACGGGAAAGCTGATCGACCATGACATCGTCCACCAGAATTTTCTTGATCTTCTTGCCATCCACAAACTGATAAGAGGTTTCGCCCCGGCTACGGTCCAGCCGGTTGGTTTCCACCAGCTGACGGATTTGTGCCTGGATGGCTTTCTTCTCGGCTTCTTTCTTGCGCTCGAGGTTCAGCTGGCGATCACGCTCGGCTTTTTCCTCCCGTGCCTGGCGGGCACGGAGTTCGGTTTCGCTGACTTCGACAGCGCCTTTAGGTTGTTGCTTGCGTTTTTTGCGCTTTTCACTGCGAATGGCCTTGGCTTTCTTCTCATCAGCCAGGCCGGCCTTCAATAACTGATCCTGTAAGGATGCCATCAGCAACTCCACTCATTATTTGCCAACACGGATTTCCTGTTGGTGTAGTATACGCACTCATTAGTACCTCTATAACCAGCTTTCGCTGTTCCCGGGATTTTCCTTTATGTCTTCCTTTAAAGAATTCGGCCTCTCGTCGGCGATGATCGCCAACCTTGAGCAACTTGGCTTCAGCCAACCCACAGAAATACAGTCAGCGGCCTTGCCCCATTGCCTGGCCCGGCGAGATGTTATCGCCAAGGCCCGCACCGGTAGCGGTAAAACTGCCGCTTTCGGTATTGGCCTTGTGGAGGCGTTGAAGCCGAAGCTGTTTGCGGTGCAGGGGCTGGTGTTGTGCCCGACCCGTGAGCTGGCCGATCAGGTAGCGAAATCCCTGCGAGAGCTGGCCCGGGCAAGAGACAACATCAAAGTGCTGACGCTTTGTGGTGGCGTGGCTATCGGGCCGCAGATTGGCTCGCTCGCCCACGGCGCGCATATTGTGGTGGGTACGCCCGGGCGTATTCAGGACCATTTGCGCAAAGGCACACTCAAACTCGACAAGACAAATACCGTGGTGCTGGATGAGGCCGATCGGATGTTGGACATGGGCTTTCAGGAGGCCATGGAAGACATTCTTTCCCACACACCGGATTCCCGCCAGACCCTGATGTTTTCCGCCACCTGGCCGACTTCGATTCGCAAGCTCAGCAGCCGCTATCAGCGTGAACCGGCGGATGTGCGCGTCGAGTCGGTCGAGCAGAACCCGGATATCCGGGAATTGTTCTATGAGATCCCGGCGGGTGACGAGTCCCGGGGTGTGATGGCCGTGCTGTCAAAATGGCAGCCGTCATCCTGCATTGTTTTCTGCACCACCAAGCAGCAGTGTGATGACCTGGCAAACACCCTGCGCCAACGTGGTTTTTCAGCATTGGCACTGCATGGTGATCTGGAGCAACGCGAGCGTGACAGCGTGCTGGTACGTTTCGGTAATCAGAGTTGTTCGGTGCTGGTGGCTACGGATGTCGCTGCCCGGGGGTTGGACATCAAATCCCTGCCGTTGGTGATTAACGCCGAGCCGGCACGGGATCCGGAAGTGCATACTCATCGGGTGGGCAGAACCGGGCGCGCTGGCGAACAGGGCCTTGCGGTTACCCTCTGTACCCCGGCCAAGGGCCACAAAATCAGTCAGTTGGAAAGCAGTCGCAGTAGCTCGGTGGAGTGGGGCGATTCTGAAGCGTTGCTCGCGACCCCGTTCGCACCCATGCAGCCGGCCATGAAAACCCTCTGTATTGCCGGTGGTCGCAAGGAAAAAGTGCGCCCCGGAGATATCCTGGGCGCCCTGACGGGTGAAGCCGGGCTACCCGGAAAAATTGTTGGCAAAATTGATCGTTTTGAATTCCAGACATTCGTAGCCATAGATTCGGAATTTGCTGAAAAGGCTCTGAAACGCTTGCAACAAGGGAAAGTTAAAGGCCGTAAAATTCCAGTGCGTTATGCGTGAGGGCCGCTCAATAAGCGGCTTTGCTAACAATCACGAGCAGATCCGGCTCGGAAAACCCGTATAGATAAGCGCTTTCAGGTTGCTCGAGTACCACTAAAACGGTAAATTAAGCAGGATTTTGCTTTCCGCTTTGTCCGGAGATGCCATAGAACTTTGGTCTGAGGCCGGGCCGGCGGGGAAATCACAACCATCAATACAGGTAGCTGTTCGTTATGACTGACCTGATGTCACAAGCCGTGGACCTGATGATTGCCGGTATGGGGTTCGTGTTTGCGTTTCTGGTGATTCTGGTATTCGCAACCACGTTCATGTCGAAAATCATTCTGCGGTTTGCGCCGCCAGAACCGGTAACTCCGGCCAGCACCCAGCGTGCCAAGCCCAAGGCGCCGAAGTCAGTTGATCCTGACACCGCCGAGGCCATCAAGAAGGCGATTGCACAATACCGGTCACGCCACAAGAAGTGACGGTAAAAAGATTAGAACCTTTTAACAGAAGGCTGACACGATGACTGACACAAAAAAACCGCTGGGGATTACAGATGTAATTCTGCGCGACGCGCACCAGTCCCTGCTTGCCACCCGTATGCGGCTCGACGACATGCTGCCGATAGCCGAGAAGCTTGACCAAGTGGGCTTCTGGTCTCTTGAATCCTGGGGTGGCGCTACCTTCGATGCCTGTATTCGTTACCTCGGCGAAGACCCCTGGGATCGCATTCGCCAGTTGAAAAACGCTATGCCCAATACGCCCCAGCAAATGCTGCTGCGAGGGCAGAACCTTTTGGGTTACCGCCATTACGCGGATGACGTTGTAGAGCGGTTTGTTGATCGTGCATCTGAGAACGGCATAGACGTGTTCCGCATCTTTGATGCGATGAACGACCCGCGCAACATGGACACCGCCATCAAAGCCGTGCGCAAGACCGGCAAGCACGCCCAGGGCACCATTGCCTACACCACCAGCCCTGTGCACACGGTGGAGAAGTGGGTCGAGCTGGCGAAAGACGTTGAATCCATGGGTGCCGACTCCATTGCCATCAAAGACATGGCCGGCCTGCTCAAGCCTTATGTGGCTTACGACCTGGTCAGCCGTCTGAAGAAAGAACTGAGCGTGCCCATCCACATGCAGTGCCACGCCACCACCGGCATGTCGACCGCCACCGCCCTGAAAGCCGCAGAAGCGGGCATCGACAACGTCGACACGGCGATTTCTTCCATGAGCATGACCTACGGGCATTCGCCTACTGAAGCGGTTGTCGCCATTCTGGAAGGCACCGACCGTGATACCGGTCTGGACCTGCATTTGCTGGAAGAAATTGCCGCTTATTTCCGCGAAGTGCGCAAGAAATACGGCAAATTTGAAGGCAGCCTCAGAGGCGTGGATTCCCGCATTCTGATCGCTCAGGTGCCCGGTGGCATGCTTACCAACATGGAAGGCCAGCTCAAAGAACAGAACGCCATCGACAAGTTTGATGACGTGCTGGCCGAAATCCCCAAAGTTCGTGAAGACCTGGGCTACATCCCGCTGGTAACGCCGACTTCCCAAATTGTGGGCACCCAGGCGGTACTGAACGTACTGACCGGCGAACGTTACAAGTCCATTTCCAAGGAAACGGCTGCGATTCTGAAAGGCGAATATGGCGCTGCGCCGGCGCCTATGAACAAAGAATTGCAGGACCGTGTTCTGGACGGCAAGGAAGTGATGACTTGTCGCCCGGCTGACGAGATCGAGCCGGAAATGGACAAGCTGACCACTGAGCTGGAAGAGCTGGCGAAAGAAAAAGGCTTCGAGCTGGCCGAGCAGAAAGTGGACGACGTACTGACCTACGCCTTGTTCCCGCAGATCGGCCTGAAGTTCCTGGAAAACCGGGGCAACCCGGATGCCTTCGAGCCGGTACCAAGCGCAGATGACATGGCCCCGGCGAAAAAAGCCTCTGGCCCTGAAACCTACACCGTAGAAGTGAACGGCCAGCAATACGTAGTGGCGGTGAGCGAAGGCGGCGAAATCAGCCAGATCGAATCCCAGGGTGGTGCTTCCGCACCGGCTGGCGTTTCTGCACCGGCGCCTGCTGCAGGTGAGGGCGAACCTGTCACTGCCCCGTTGAGCGGCAACATCTGGAAGATTGAGGTCTCGCCGGGTGACACCGTCGAAGAAGGTGATGTGCTGATCATCCTCGAGGCCATGAAAATGGAAACCGAGGTTCGTGCATCCAAAGCCGGAACCATCGGTGAAATCTTCATCAAGGTCGGTGATACCGTCGCTGTTGATGATGAAATGCTGACAATCGCATAAGGGCCAGCATTCCATGGATAAATTAATGACATTGTGGACGGGCAGTGGCCTGTTCAACATAGAAATCGGGCAGGTGGTGATGATCGCCATCGGCCTGATGCTTCTCTACTTGGCCATTGCCAAGAAATTCGAGCCGTTGCTGCTGGTACCCATTGGTTTCGGTGGCATTCTGGCGAATATTCCCGAAGCCGGTCTGGCGTTGACGGCAGCGGAGAATGCGATTCACTTTGCCTTGAAGGATGGCGGCTCGCAGATCCTGGCAGCGCTGGCAGCGCCGCTGGATGTGACTTACCAGGCAGGGCAGGCGGTTACGCCGGAGCTGAAAGAAGCGTTCAAAGTGGCCGTGAAAGAAGCGAGCTACTCGGAAATGGCGGCGGCGAATGCCCTTGCGCAGGACTTCGGGTATGGCCACGGCATGCTGTATAACTTCTACTCCGTGGTGATCGGCAGTACCGTGGGTCCGCTGCTCATCTTCATGGGTGTGGGTGCCATGACCGACTTCGGCCCGCTGCTGGCGAACCCGAAAACCCTGCTGCTGGGCGCTGCCGCGCAGTTTGGTATCTTCGGTACCGTTCTGGGTGCGGCCCTGCTGGATTGGCTCGGTATTCTGGACTTCACCATCCTGGAAGCGGCCGCCATCGGTATTATCGGTGGTGCGGATGGCCCGACGTCTATCTATGTGTCGAGTGTGCTGGCTCCGCATCTTCTGGGTGCGATTGCTGTCTCGGCCTACGCCTACATGGCGATGGTGCCGATGATCCAGCCGCCGATTATGAAAGCGCTGACGACGCAGAAAGAACGCGCTATCAAGATGAGCCAGCTGCGCCCGGTCAGCCGCAAGGAGAAGATCTTCTTCCCACTGGTGGTGCTGATCGCCGTGGTTCTGTTCCTGCCGGATGCGGCACCGCTGCTGGGCATGTTCTGCTTCGGTAACCTGATGCGCGAGTGTGGTGTGGTGGAGCGTTTGAACGACACCGCCCAGAACGCCCTGATCAACATCGTGACCATTTTCCTGGGCCTGTCGGTAGGCTCCAAGCTGATGGCCGACAAGTTCCTGGACGGCCAGACCCTGGGTATCCTGGCGTTGGGCATTGTGGCCTTCGGTGTGGGTACCGCAACAGGGGTGCTGATGGCGAAGCTGATGAACAAGGTGACCAAGGAGCAGATCAATCCGTTGATTGGTTCTGCCGGGGTGTCTGCGGTGCCGATGGCAGCGCGGGTGTCCAACAAGGTTGGTCTTGAGGCGAACCCGCAGAACTTCCTGCTGATGCACGCGATGGGGCCGAACGTGGCCGGCGTGATTGGCTCTGCGGTGGCAGCGGGTGTGATGATCAAGCTTCTGGGTTGATTGTTCTTCACCGCTGTTCTGAGAAAACCCCGCTTCGGCGGGGTTTTCTTGTTTTCTGGCGTTGCTACACTGGAAAGGAGAGTTATTCAGGACACTCAGAGAGGTGGCTTATGACCGGGAATGCTGATCGCCAGTGGCAGGCATTGAAACAGTCACTGGTGCCGCTTCGCAATCAGCCCGAAGACTACGCCCCGCTGTTGCAACTGAGCCAGAACAAATCCCTGATCTTGTTGGGCGAAGCCTCCCACGGCACCCACGAATTCTATGAAGCCCGGGCCGAGATCACCAAACGCCTGATTCTGGAGCAGGATCTGCAGGCGGTGGCCGTGGAGGCCGACTGGCCGGCGGCCTATCGGGTGAACCGCTACGTTCAGGGCCTGGGGGCAGACACTTCTGCCGAACAGGCGCTGGGTGATTTCCAGCGATTTCCGCTTTGGATGTGGCGTAATACGGAGGTTGTTGAGTTCATAGAATGGCTGCGGGCGCATAACGACACTCTGTCGCCGGAGCGCCGCGTGGGTTTTTATGGGCTGGACATGTACAGCCTCTATGAATCCATCGACGCGGTACTTGCCTACCTCGACGAAGTGGATGCCGAAGCGGCGGAAGAAGCGCGCCGGCATTACGGTTGCCTGGGACACATGACCGATGAGCAGCAGTATGGGCTGGGTGTCATGACCGGCCGCCGGCCGTCCTGTGAGGACGAGGTGGTGGCCCAACTGGTCGAACTGCAGCGCAAGGCGCCCGAATACGTGCGCCAGGACGGCATGCTGGCCCGGGACGAACAGTTCCAGGCCGAGCAGAACGCGCGCCTGGTGCGCAATGCCGAGCACTACTACCGTGCCATGTTTGGCGAGCGTGACAACACCTGGAACCTGCGCGACGAACACATGACCGACACGCTCGCGGCTCTCAGAGAGCACCTGTCGGCCCGCGCCGGTAAGCCGGCAAAACTGGCCGTCTGGGAGCACAACTCTCATCTGGGCGATGCCCGGGCAACCCAGATGAGCGTGCGTGGCGATCACAACGTGGGCCAGCTTACCCGGGAGCGGTTTGGCAGTGAGGCACTGCTGGTTGGTTTCACCACCTACGGCGGGACAGTGTCGGCGGCCTCGTCCTGGAGCGGCAAGGTTCAGCACAAGGCGGTGCGGGAGGCGTTGCCCGAGAGCTACGAATACCTGTTCCACCAGACCGGCGAAGCAGCCTTCTTCCTGGAACTGGGTGATGCGGCGCCGTGGGTGTTGCGCTCACCGCGCCTGCAACGGGCCATCGGTGTTCTCTATCTGCCCCACTCGGAGCGGGCCAGCCACTATTTCATGTGTGAGCTGCCCAGGCAGTTTGATGCCGTGTTCCATTTTGACCGGACCCACGCACTGGAACCGCTGGATCACGTGTCACAATGGCTGGACGAAACACCGGAGACCTATCCGTTTGGCGTGTAGCGTGTAGAAAACGTGTTAGCCGGTCAGTGAAAATCCCGGGAGCTTACGGGCAGCGAATTGATCAGGTGGCTCAGGTTGGTGAGTTTGCCGGCCATCACGTGCACGATGTCGCCTTCCCGTTCCAGCACGCCCTTTACATGCAACAATCGGGCGGTGAGCAGCGGCTTGCGCTGGCGCCGGGCGGTTTCCAGCCAGACCACCACGTTCACGTTGCCGGTTTCGTCTTCGAGGGTAACGAAGGTCACGCCGGAGGCGGAACCCGGGCGTTGGCGCCCGGTGACGAGGCCGGCGACTTGTACGGGCAGGCCGGGTTTGAGGGTTTTGAGTTGTTCGGCCCGGGTGCAGTGTTTCAGGTGGCCCTGTTCGCGCAGCAGGGCCAGGGGGTGGCGTTGCAGGGTGAGGCCCTGGCTGCTGTAGTCCGCCAGGATGTTCTGGCCCTCGGTGGGTTCGGGCAGGTAGTCGCAGGGTTCCGCCTCGTAGTCGTCTCCAGTTTCCCGAATGCCGGTATTTTGGGCGAAAAGCTCGGCGGGCTCTTCGTGTTCCAACAGTTGCCAGTAGGCCTGGTGGCGGTTGCGGGTAAACCCGGGCATGGCGTTGGCCCCGGCCAGCTTTTCCATGTCGCGCTGGTCCAGGCCGGCGAGCTGGCGCACTTCGGCGGCGGAGCGGTAGCCCCTGGGCGGTCGCTGCCGGTGGATGCGTTCGGCGCCCTGGGCCGATAGCCCCTGAATCAACCGCAATCCCAGGCGCAGATGCCGCTCCGGGCCTTCCAGGGTATGGTCGTGATGGCTGTAATTCACATCCGGTGGTAACACTGTGACTTGATGGCGTTTGGCGTCCTGCACCAGCTGGGACGGGGAATAGAACCCCATGGGCTGGCTGTTGAGCAGGGCGCAGTAGAAAGCTGCCGGGTGGTGGCGTTTGAGCCAGGCGGACACGTACACCAGCAGGGCAAAGCTGGCGGAGTGGGATTCCGGGAAACCATAGCCACCAAACCCGCAGATCTGTTTGTACAGCCGTTCGGCAAAATCCTCGCTGTGGCCCCGTTCGCGCATGCCCTTGATGAGCTTGTCGCGGAAGGGCGTGAGGTCGCCGTGGGATTTCCAGGCAGCCATGGCCCGGCGTAGTTGATCGGCTTCCCCGGCGGTAAAGCCGGCGGCCACCATAGCCAGTTTGATCACCTGTTCCTGAAAAATGGGCACGCCCAGGGTGCGTTCCAGCACCTGACGCACTTCGTCGTTGGGGTAATCCACCGGTTCCAGGCCGTGCTTGCGCCGCAGGTACGGGTGCACCATATCGCCCTGGATGGGGCCGGGGCGCACGATGGCCACTTCAATCACCAGGTCGTAATACGTTTCCGGTTTCAGCCGGGGCAGCATGTTGATCTGGGCGCGGGACTCCACCTGGAACACGCCAATGCTGTCGCCTTTTTGCAGCATGGCGTAGGTGGCCGGGTCTTCCTGGGGGATGTCCTGAATCCGGAAAGGCTCGCCCCTCTCTTCACTGACCAGTGCCAGCGCCTTGCGGATGGCAGTGAGCATGCCCAGCGCCAGTACGTCGATCTTCATCAGACCGACGGCATCCAGGTCGTCCTTGTCCCACTGGATCACGGTCCGGTCGGCCATCGACGCGTTCTCCACCGGCACCAGTTCCGCCAACGGCCCGGCACTGATCACAAAGCCACCCACGTGCTGGGACAGATGGCGGGGAAAACCCAGCAGGGTATTCACCAGGGTGAAGAACTGGTCCGCCACTTTCGGGTTTCGGGTCAGGCCCTTGTCGAGAATCTGCTGGCGCCAGTTGGTGGCCTTGTCGCGCCAGTCGATGCCATCCAGCAATTGCTCCACCAGGGCGGCGTCAAAACCCAGGGCTTTGCCCACATCGCGGATGGCGCTACGGGGGCGATAGCGGATCACCGTGGCGGCCAGTGCGGCCCGTTCCCGGCCGTAGCGCTGGTAGATGTACTGGATGACTTCCTCACGGCGCTGGTGTTCGAAATCCACGTCGATGTCCGGCGGTTCGGCCCGGTCTTTGGAAATAAAGCGCTCGAACAGCAACTCCACGTTCGCCGGATTTACTTCGGTGATGCCCAGGCAGTAGCACACCGCCGAGTTGGCCGCCGAGCCCCGGCCCTGGCACAGGATGCCCCGGCTGCGGGCAAAGTCCACGATGTCGTGGATAGTGAGGAAGTAATGCTCGTAACGCATCTCCGAGATCAGCCCCAGTTCCTTGCGGATCAGTGCTTGCACTTTCATTGGTGTGCCGTTGGGGTAACGGTGCCGTTCGCCTTCGCGGGTCAGGCGTTGCAGGAAGGCGGCCGGGTCTTCGTTCTCCGGCACCAGGTCGGGCGGGTATTCGTAGCGCAGGCTGCCGGGTTCGAAGGTGCAGCCCTCGGCAATGGCCAGAGTTTCCCGCAGCCAGGGTTCGGGGAACAGACGTTGCAGCACCGGGACCGGCCGAAGGTAGCGTTCGCCGTTCTGGAACAGGCAGTGGCCGGCGGTTTCCAGGGTGCGATGATGGCGCAGGGCGGTGAGTACATCCTGCAGGGGCTGGCGCTCCCGGCTGTGCATGTGTACCTCGCCGGTGGCCACTACCGGGCACCGCAGCTCATCGGCTAACCAGCGCACCCGCGCCAGTTGCTGGTCTTCGCCGGCTTCCAGCGTGCGGGTGGCGGCGATTCTCAGCCGGTGCTCAAACAGCCGCTGTAACCACTGCCCGCAGGCCAGGGCCTGATCGGCATCGGCGGTGATGGGCGAGGGCGGTTGCCACAGGCACAGGCAGTCGCCCAGCTCCGAGATTTCCAGGTCTTGCACGAACAACCGGTACTGGCCCTTGTCGGCCCGACGCCGGCCGGTGGTGATCAACTGGCACAGCTGGCCGTAGCCCTTGCGGGTGCGGGCCAGTAACACAAATTCCGGGGTCGCGGCGCCGGATGGGGCGTCTTCCAGAGCAAACCAGCTGCCGGTGATGAGCTTTACCGGGCTGTCTTTCAGCGCCGCCCAGGCCCGGGGAATGCCGGCCACCGAGCAGGCGTCGGTGATGGCCAGGGCGTGGTAGCCCAGCTCGGCAGCCCGCTCGGCCAGCTCCTGTGGGTGAGAGGCGCCGGTCAGGAAGGTGAAATTACTGAAACAGCACAGTTCCGCGTAACTCATGGCATCACCCGAACCAGCCATGCACGAACCAGGCGTTCTGAGTGTCGCGGAACACCCAGGCCAGTTGGCCGCCCGGCAGTTGGGCAATGTAGTAATCCCGGTGCACCCGCTGGCCGTCCCACCAGCCACCGCTGATGCGCTCCGGGCCGGAGAACCAGGCCACCGGCGTTTCGGTGAGCGGGCAGGGGCCGGGCAGCAACCATAGCGGGCGGCGTGGCAGGGCTTGCGGGTTAACCTCGCCCGGTTTTTTGGCCCGCTTCACCTCTCCGGCAGACCAGGCGAACTCCGGGCGGTGATCGGGCCGGGGAGAGAGTTGTGTTAACGCCTGTTCCCCCAACCGTGCCTGCAGGCGGCTGATCAGCGTGTGCCAGGCTTCGTTCAGATCCTGGGTTTCCCCCAGCAAATCCTGGCCGCCGGGGGCTTCCCGGCTGATGAACCGCCGCACCACCAGCACCAGACTGACCACCGGGGCACTCAGTGGTTGCTGGTCCAGCTTCAGGCGGATCAGTTTCAGAAAGGTGTCCGCCCGGTGCTCCGGCCCGGTGGTGCGTAAGCGCAGGCGGGTGGGCTCCTGATGACGGTGCTGCAGAATCAACAGCAGTGTGTCGGTGTCCTGCTGGCGCCAGCACAGGTCGTCTTCCAGTTCCGCCAGGATGCGCTGAAGGGCAAACAGCAGGCCCTGGGTGTGTTCCACCTCCTGAATGAAATCCGCCCGCTGGCGGAAGCGGTGGGGCGGCTGCCAGGGTGCGAGTGGGTCTGCCCGGGTGCCCTGGATTTTCTGGACATAAGCCAGCAACTCCGGCGACAGCCGCCGGGCCAGTTCCTTCTGGGGCAGGGCGAACACATCACCCAGGGTTTCCAGCCCCAGGCGGTTCAGGCGAGTACAAGCGGTGTTATCAAATTCCGCCGCCGCCAGGGGCAATTGGGCCAGGGCATGGTTGATATGGCCCTTGTCTGCCGAGCATTCGCCCTTGCCGGCGCGGGCCAGCAAACGGGCGGCCAGGGGCGTATGGCCCAACGCGGGCCAAGCGGTGAGCTGGTGTTCGGTCAGGGCCTGTTCCACCGTCTGCCAGATGGCGGCCAGCCCGCCGTACAGCCTTTGCAGGCTACTCACTTCCGCCCACAGGCCATCGGGCGGTGCGGGGGTAAGGTGCGCCACGTAGTGGTACAGCCAGCGGGCCTGCTCTTCCAGCAACTGGGCCTGTTGTTGCTGGTCTGCCTGCAGAATGTGCAGATCCGGAGCCAGCCCAAGCGCTGTTTTCAGGCGCATACCCGGCTGGATGCCCAGATCCTGCGCCAACGGGCAGGCCTGTAGTACGTTCTGGCCAGTGCCTTCGACAATCACCAGGGCGTTTTCAATGGGTTGGCTGCGGCGAACGTGGTCCAGCAGCAGATGCGGGAAATGCAGGTAAAGCCAGAGCATGATAACTACCGCGATGCGCCGGGCCAGGGGCCCTGAACCACCCGGGGCGCTTCCTGCACGCGGATGTCCGCCCGGTGGGCCATGGCCAGGGTGCACCGCTGGCCAGACCAGCTGCCACGGCGTTTAAGCACGTTTACCTTCAGCGCCTGCTGTTCATCCGGCACCAGTTCCAGGCGCAACGCCGCCGGCGAGTTCTGCTCGGCCTGCCGGCGTTCCCGGAACAGCACACACACATTCTGGCCCGCTTCCGAAGCCAGTTGCAGGCGTCGCACATCGCGGGTGGCCAGTTTGCCCGGCCAGGCCAGCACCAGGCCGGTCACCGGTGAGCGCAGGCAGTTTTCCAGCGTCCACAGGAAATCGCTGGCGTCTTCGGTGTGAATCACCACCAGGTTATCCAGCCCCACGCCTTCACGGGCCAGGGCGGGAGCGTAGGGCGTGTGTGGCGGGTTCAACCAGAACACGGTCTGGCCGGCACTGGTCATGCGCTTCATTAATGGCATCACCAACTGCAATTCACCAATGCCATTGGCATCCAGAAGGCATTCACTGAGTGCACCGCGAGGCCAGCCCAGGCCGCCAAGCTGGTTGTCCAGCGCCTGAAAGCCCGTGGTTTCGGCCGGCTGGGTGGTGGTGCGATGCTGGTTTCCCTGCCAGACCCGGGCATCCTTCAGCAGGGTGGTCAGTAACTCGCTCATGGCAATCTCCGAATACTGTTTAAATATACAGTATTTCGAAAATGACCGGATTGCAAGGATGGGTTGATAAAGCGAACGTTCGAGGCCACCTTGGTGAGTACACACCGAATAAAGGAGGTGAACATGAGCGAACTCAGCCAACAGGCCTGTGAAGCCTGCGGTGCAGATGCGCCGACAGTGACCGACAGTGAAAAACAGGAACTGCTGAAATCGGTTCCGGATTGGGAACTGGTCACCCTGGTT
>JAVLAV010000047.1:0-23494 GCA_031580735.1 Marinobacter sp. | reverse complement strand
AGAGATAATCAGCCACGCCGCTGAAGCGTTCAACAAGTTTGGTCTCATCCTGATCCGGGATGGCTGTAAACACGAAAGTCTCGGCATTGGCGGCCGGCACGACCGACAGGGAAAGCAGGGTCGCTGCAAACCATTTGCGAATATGGGGTATTTTCATTTTTAATCAATCCTTTGGGTGAAACTGTACGTTCTGGTTTAAGTCGCTTGCGAAGGATACCGCGATTGAGCGCTCGCCTGAACCGGGAATACGTAAAAAGGCTTTACCCGGAGCACCGGCACGTGCAGAATTTTTTCCAAACATAACCGGACCATACAGAATATGCAGATAATCCTGGTGACGCCAGCTGGCCCCGATTCGAAGGCGGGCAACCGGGCAACGGCAATACGGTGGCAGGCACTTCTTGAGGAGGCCGGGCATCGGGTTAGCGTAATAACCGACTATCAGGGCGAAGCGTGCGATCTCCTGATTGCCTTGCATGCCTGGCGCAGCGCTGACGCCATAAAGGTGTTTCGGCAACACTGGCCAGACAGGCCATTGATCGTCGCGCTCACTGGGACTGATATTTACCGGCACCAGACGGAGTTCCCTGAAATAACCCAGGGCTCCATGGTGGCAGCGGACACGCTGATCGGCCTGCATGACCTGGTAGCCAAAGACATTCCGGAGGCCTGCCGGCATAAACTGGTGACTCTGCGCCAGTCGGCCGACACTCCGGCCGTCAAAGGCGCATCCAAAGCCAATCCTGACCGCTTTGATATTTGCGTGCTGGGCCACCTCAGAGAAGAAAAGGATTCGCTACGGGCAGCCCTGGCAGCCCGGCTTCTGCCGGAAGAATCGAGAATCGTCGTTTCCTCTGCCGGCAAGCCCCATAGTCAGGAATGGTACGAAAAGGCTCTGGACGAAAGCAGAACCAACCCTAGATTCCACTATCTGGGGCAACTGGACCGGCCCGCCCTGGAAAACCTGATGGCTGTCAGCAGCGTGATGGTGATCAGCTCCCTGATGGAAGGTGGCGCCAATGTGGTGTCAGAAGCCTGCCGGGCGGGCCTGCCTGTTCTGGCCTCAGACATACCGGGTAATCGCGGCCTACTAGAAGAAGATTATCCGGGCTACTTTCCGGCCGGTGATGAAAAGGCGCTGGCCAAGCTGATGCGTCGTGCAGAAACCGATGCTGACTTCCTGTCAGCGTTGAAAACGCGGGTAAGCCAACTTGCAGAAACCTTCACGCCGGAGCAGGAGCGTCAGAGTCTGGAACGAGCGGTGGCAGAGGCAGTGAGTGCGGGAAAGAGAAATCAGGAGGCAGAAGCCGGGGCACCGTAGCGAGTAACCTGCTTGAGATTGTTTGCCTGGTCAGTTTTTCTGCGCGAACGTAGCGTTTGTTTTTTAATCAGCACATCGACAATGCGTTGCAGCCGGGCAGCCAGAGAGGGGTTGGCATTGTCTTTATCAAAATCAATTGAATAGAAGAAGTTGCTACAGTGCTTTGTTTTTTCGGTAATCAGCCCTGAGAGGCCTTCTGCAGTGATTACGTCAACCGGCATGTCCATAATCAAGTCCAGGACCACGGTGTCGCCCGGCTCGAAAATCTTGTCGGTCTTCATCACACAGCCGTAGCCATCCAGCTCATACAGCCGGGCTTCTACGGTTTCCCTGCGAAACAGGCCATGCCTTACACGGAAACGAGCGACAAGATCTGGCAATTCTTCGTGCATGATTCGCTTTCCCTGCAGCGCCTTTACGGGCCAAAACGCGAGATAATTCTGCAACGATAGCCCTGATAGCCTGCTTTGGCAATACCCGCAGCAAGCTATCGAGTTTGTCGACTTATCGCGTTTTCAGCTCGTACATATCGACACGGCGGTCCTTCAGGTTGGTCACTGAGCCTTCGTTACGAACCAGTTTGAGCTTTTCGAGGTCCATGTCGGAGAACATGATCATTTCGGTGTTCGGCGTGGTTTCCGCCATGACCGCATCGTGCGGGAAGGCGAAGTCAGAGGGCGAGAACACCGAAGACTGGGCGTACTGAACGTCCAGGTTTTCAACCTTCGGAAGGTTGCCCACGCTGCCGGTAATGACCACATAGCATTCGTTCTCGATGGCCCGTGCCTGGGCGCAATGCCGCACTCGCAGATACCCGTTTTTGGTATCAGTCCAGAAGGGCACAAAAATGATGTCCACTTCCTGACTGGCGGCAAGCCGACCCAGCTCTGGGAATTCGATGTCGTAGCAGATCATGAGGGCAACGCGGCCGGCATCTGTCTCGAACACCTCGAATTGGGTGCCACCCTCGATGACCCAGTCACGGCGCTCATGGGGCGTAATGTGGATCTTGCGCTGTTCATCGACCCGCCCATCCCGATGACACAGGTAAGAGACGTTATAAACCCGGTCGTCTTCGATCAACGGCATGGAGCCGGTGATGATGTTGATGTTGTAACTGACTGCCATATCCGACATGCGTGTACGGAACTGCTCGGTAAACCCGGCCAGAAAACGAATGGCCCGAGTCTGGTCAACCTGATCCGTGAGGCCCATTAATGGTGCGTTGAAAAACTCGGGAAAGATCGCGAAGTCGCTTTTGTAGTCCGACAGGGCATCAACAAAGTACTCAACCTGCTCCAGCACTTCCTCCACCGAGGTGAATTCACGCATCTGCCACTGTACCGCGCCCAGGCGCACCTGGGTTTTCTTGACGTCCAGCACGGAGGAGGGGGGTGTATAGAGGATGTTGCGCCATTCCAGAAGGGTGGCGTAACCCTGTGATTTCTCGTCTTCCGGCAGGTATTTGTGCATCAACCGGGTGACCTGGAAATCGTTTGACAGCTGGAAGCTCAGAATCGGATCGTAGATGTCCTTACGATTCACCCTCTGAATGTACTCTTCCGGGCTGTACTGCTCGGAGTACTTGAAATAATTGGGAATGCGCCCGCCCGCAAGAATGGCCCTCAGGTTCATCGAACGGCAAAGCTCTTTGCGCGCCTCGTACAGCCGGCGACCAAGGCGGTAACCGCGGTAATCGGGATGAATAAAAACATCCAGCCCATACAGAGAATCGCCGTTTGCGTTGTGCCAGATTTTCTCGTTGCGTAAAATCAGGTCGTCATAGGCGTGGGGGTTGCTGAAACGCTCGTATTTAACGCAAACCGTTAACGCGACTGCAACCACATGCCCGTTATCCTCGATGCAGATCTGGCCGTCCTGAAATTGCTCCACCAACGCCTTGATGGTCTCTTTGGGCCATGCGCCACCGATGTCGTCGTAGACGTCATCCATCAATTCCTGAAGCTGTTCATAGTCTTCCAGCGTCAGGTTGCGCAGGTTAAGGTGCAGATCTTCATGGGCCATTCAGTGGTTCTCCATTGATTTCCGGATCGGTACGCCGATTGCATTACCACGGCATTCTAGCAGAGAGTGTTAAAGAGTTGGCCGGTGCGGCCGAAATCAACTGTATAGGCAATTGTAACTGCGGCAATCACTGACCGCCCCAGCCCGAGAGGACAGGTACATGCAACTTTCATTCGGACAGAAACTGCTCATTGCTGTCGGCATCATCATACTGTTGATTATGGGCCTGTTCACTTTCGCCGCAGACCGCCGCCTGCAAAACACCACCGACACCTATGTAAACGCCATGCTCGACGGCGCCGTGCAGCAGAGTACGGCCAACATCTCCGATTGGCTCAACACCCGGCTGGATATGACAGAAGCCACGGCTGACGCCCTGGGTGAGGTCCGTAGCGATAACATGGCCAGAAACCTGATGAATGCCATGACAGAAGGCGGTAATGCAAAAGATGTGTATGTTGGCACCGTCGACGGCCGGATGATGATGCGGGATCAGGAAACTGAAAGCGGCTTGCCATAGGGTTATGACCCGAGAGAGCGCCCGTGGTTCAAACTGGCTGCCAGTGGAGACCATACCTCGTTTACCAACGCTTACAAGGATGTACTGACCGACGAGATGATCATCACCGCCGTTGCGCCTGTGGAGGATGGCTATTACGAGGGCGTGGCCGGTATGGATATCAGTCTGCAGGCACTTCAGGAGCTGTTGTCGACGATTACCTTTGGTGATGCCGGTTACGCCATGCTGATGAATAGTGATGGCACCATCCTGTTTCACCCGGACACTGATCTGATCGGTGAGAATGCGAGTGAGTTTCTGGGCTTTAAACCCGCCCTCAATGGCGATCCGGCTCAGTTCGAACAAAACCAAACGACCTGGAGCGCTGCCTTTTTCCCGATAGACGAGGCCCGTGGCGTCCAATGGTACATGGGCTCAGTGGTGAACTGGGACAAGATCAATGAGCCTGTGGTTGCCGCCAGAATGACAGGCCTGGCCATCGCCATCGGCGGTTTGCTGGTTGCCCTGATAGCGCTGCACTTTGGCATTCGCGTGCTGATGACACCGGTACGCAGACTGAATCGCGCGATGAGCGGTATCGCCACTGGTGATGCCGATCTGACGCAAAGGCTGGATGTTGATTCGGGCGATGAATTCGGTCACCTGGCAAAGAGTTTCAATCAGTTTGTAAGCAATATTCAGCAGGTTGTGCACGAGGTTCAGGAGAAAAGCGAAGAGCTGGCCAGCAACGTTTCCTCACTCAGAGAGACCTCGAGCCACAGCCGTCACAGCGTTGAGGGGCAACAACACGAGGTGGACATGATTGCTACTGCGATCAACGAGATGTCCGCAGCGGCTGGTGAAATTGCCCAGAATGCGCAGCAAACGGCAGATGCGTCTGAAAATGTGGACACAGAAACCCGGGCGTCGCTCGACAAAGTGACAGACTCTCGTGATGCAGTACAAAAGTTGGTGGGTGAAATTAACGCTGCAGCTGAGGTGATTGATACGCTTGGTAATGATGTTTCGTCCATTACCTCGGTTCTGGAGGTGATTGAGGGCATTGCTGAGCAAACCAACCTGTTGGCACTGAATGCCGCCATTGAGGCAGCTCGGGCTGGAGAAGCAGGACGCGGCTTCGCGGTGGTGGCTGACGAAGTGCGTAATCTGGCCCAGCGGACCCAGAAATCAACCGAAGAAATCAATGACATGATCGAACGTCTGCAAAAAGGTGCAGGTAACGCCGTGGAGGTGATGAAAGAATCCACCGCTGTATCCAACATGAGTATGGAAAAAGCTCAGGATGCGATGGACTCACTGAATCGCATTGTTGAAGGTATCACCTCGATCAGTCAGATGACCGCTCAGATTGCAACCGCCTCGGAAGAGCAGACTTCGGTAACCGACGAACTGAACGCATCCATCACGCGGATTGCAGACCAGGGCCAGGAAGCGGCGAAGTCGGCCAGCGAAAACGACGTCTACAGTGGCCATATTGAAACGATCGGGCATCATCTGAAAGAGAATGTGAGCCGGTTCCGGGTCTGAGTTCTCTGGCGCCTAACGTTCCTGGAAGTGCTTGATTCTTCGATCGAGTCCTTCCAGTGCCCGCCGGCCAATGTTACGGGAAGCTTCTGACAGGAAAGGATTTTCCAGGACAATAACGGTTCTCTGGTCAAGCCCCAGCTCCGCGACGGGACGACCGTACCAGGTTTTCAGGTAGTCGCCGAAACTGCCATCCTGAATAGCCCGCTCCAGGCCCACCCGCAGGCGTTGGGCCGTTTTTCTGTCATTCGGTGCGGTAAACAGATACGAGGGCATGGGATAGGCCAGTAACAGGTGAGGCTCAATAACCAATGGTTTTTCGGCCGGGTCGTGCGCTTCCTTGTCGTACAGAACTTCGCTGATGCCCCTGGCAAAACAGTCGAAACGTTCATTGCGGAGCATGCGGAAAAGAATTTCATAGCGGGTGTGAGTGATAACCTCAATTCCATTGGATTCGAGTATCGCTGTGTCTGGCCAGTGTGCACCTTGCCCGATGCTGATATTGCTTTCGCGCAAAGCTTCCAGGCTGTTAACGTTCTCGAATTTTTCCAGTTTCTTCGGCAATACTAGGCACACCCGGAAACCCAGCAGGCCGCCATCCACCGGCACAGGTATCTCGTTTAATGCATCTTCTCTTTCAGCTGTGGTGGCGACATTGGCGATATCCAGCCGTGTTGAGCCCCTGGTATCGGCAAGCTCTTTGAGTGCCCGCCCCTGAGTGAGCTCTTCACTACGACGAATGAAGAATTCGCCGTATTCAGGGGTATGGCTCAACGCCAGTTTAACCAGCGTCAGAGTGGCCTGGTTGTCGTAATTTCGGTACCAGAGAGTGTATTCCCGAGCCTGAGAGGAATTTTCAATGCCGCCCTCGCCGTCAGCCGAAGCGGGGAGGAGGGGCAGCAAAATGAAGCTCAGTAGTGTTGTCGCATTTCGAAGAGCAGATAACACGATATTTCTCTTCCCTGACAGATGCATAGGACTCATACATGAATCTAGTTCAGATGCAGGATTATGCCTCTTCTGTTAATGCTCTTTGTCAGATTTCCCGTATGGCCTTCAGGAAGAGCTCACCATATTTTTCCAGCTTGGCTGCGCCAACTCCGTTTACCTCAGCCAGCTCTTCCAGCGTTTTCGGGCGTCGCTCGAGCATATCAAACAGCGTGGTGTCGTGAAAAATCACGTAAGGGGGCACGCCCTTTTGTTCGGCCAGCTCTTTGCGACAGGCGCGCAAGACCTCCCAGCCATCGTGATCGGTGATCTGGTCGCGAACGTTCTGCCCGGAACGTTTGGGTCCGGATCTGGAGCCTGCTGATTTTTTAATCACTGGGTCTTTGCGTAGCTCGATGACTTGCTCACCCTTGAGCAGGGGGCGGCAGCGCTCGGTGAGCTGCAGTGAGCCAAACCCTTCCGGGTCGGCCCGCAGGTAACCATTGGCGACCAGCTGCCGGAAAACGGATTTCCAGTCAGCGGCGCTCAGGTCTGAACCAATGCCATAAGTGGAGATGGCCTGGTGGCCGGACTGAAGAATCCGTTCGTTTTCTGAACCCCTTAACACATCAATGATGTAGTTCACGCCGAAGCGCTGGCCGGTGCGATAAACGCAGGACAGTGCTTTTTGCACCGCGACCGTGCCATCCCAGGTCTCTGGCGGGTTCAGGCAGGTATCGCAGTTGCCGCAGGATTGCTCCGGGTTATCGCCGAAATACCTGAGCAGCACTTGCCGGCGGCATTCGGTGACCTCGCACAGGCCGAGCATGGCATCCAGTTTCTGGCGTTCCACGCGCTTGAACTGATCATTACCCTGCGAGGCTTCCAGCATCTGGCGCAGTTTGATCACATCCTGCAGGCCATACACCATCCAGGCGGTGGAGGGCTTGCCATCGCGCCCGGCCCGGCCGGTTTCCTGATAGTAGGCTTCCAGGCTTTTGGGCAGGTCCATGTGGGCGACAAAGCGCACATCGGGTTTGTCGATGCCCATGCCAAAGGCAATGGTGGCGACAATAATGACGCCGTCTTCCCGCAAAAAACGTTCCTGGTGTCGGGCGCGTTGTTCGGCAGCCAGGCCTGCGTGGTAGGGCAGAGCGGTGTATCCTTTGCTGGCAAGAAGTTTCGCGGTGGCATCCACCTTGTTGCGGGACAGGCAGTAAACAATGCCGCAATCGTGTTCATGTTCTGCTTTAATAAAGTCAAGCAACTGCTTGTTTGCATTTGTTTTCGGCGTGATTCGATACTGAATGTTCGGGCGATCGAAACCACTGATGAAATGCCGTGCTTCGGTCAGAGACAGGCGTTCGGCTATTTCCTTACGGGTGCGCTCGTCGGCTGTGGCGGTGAGTGCAATACGCGGAACGTCGGGGAATTCTGACGCCAGCATGCTCAGCTGCAAATAATCAGATCGGAAGTCGTGGCCCCATTGCGAAACACAGTGGGCTTCATCAATGGCAAATAATGACAACGAAGCGTGGTGTAGCAAATCAAGCGTGCGGGGCTGAATCAAGCGCTCTGGGGCGCAATACAACAGATCCAGTTCGCCGGTACTCAGGGCGTATTCTGTCGCGCGGGCCTGTTCGTAATCCATGGTGGAATTCAGGAACGCAGCCTTCACGCCCAGTTCACGAAGCGCTGCTACCTGGTCCTGCATCAGTGCGATCAGCGGTGAAATCACTACGGCGGTGCCGGGGCGGGCCAATGCCGGCACCTGATAACACAAGGACTTACCGCCACCGGTGGGCATAAGTACCAGCGCGTCTCTGCCCTCGATCACTTCCTGAACAACCTCACCCTGTAATGGCCGGAAACGCTCATAGCCGAAAACTTCGTGTAGAATCTGCTCCGGGTTTCGGCTGGCTACCGAAGGTGGTTCGCAGGTTAGTTGGTCCGGATCCGGGTACATAGGGCGTTTCAGTCTCTGGGCGGGAAATGTGCCCGAGAATGATACCAGATCCACTGGCCGGATTGCTGAACGCACGGTCAGGTAGAGGAAAACCCCTTATAGAAAGGCTATAATGTGCGCCTTTCATCAGACCGCGATCAATTGCTTGGTATAACAAACAACAGGGCTTGCATGCAGGACTTTGACGCAATCCGACCCTATTCGGATGAGGAAACCGCTTCTACCATTCAGCGGCTGGTTAACGACCGGGAATTCCTGGATATGGTCGGCCGATTCAAAAAACCGACCCTGGCAAAGTGGGCACCCCCGTTACTGCGGGTGTTTGTACGCCGCTGGTTGCTTCGCAATTTCGGACACTATCACCGGATTGACGATCTTCAGGCAGGCCTGTCTCCGTATATCAGCCAACTGGTAGAAGGCTCCACATCGCGGGTGACTCAGAGCGGCCTGGAAAACCTCAGCAAAACTTCGGCGCATTTATTCCTTTGCAATCATCGGGATATTGTCTGTGATCCGATGCTGGTGAATTACGAGCTTTTCCAGCATGGGTTCAGCACCACCCGTATTGCCATCGGTGACAACCTGTTGTCGAACCGGGTATTTGCCGAGATCATGCGCCTTAATAAAAGCTTTGTGGTGCGTCGGAACATGACCAGCCCCCGGGAAATGCGAGATGCGTATCTCAACCTTTCCGGGTTTATCAACCACTGTATCGATACCAATCACAGTGTCTGGATTGCCCAGCGTGAGGGTCGCGCCAAAGACGGGATTGATGGCACCGATCCGGCTATTATCAAGATGTTCTACATGAGCCGGAAAAAATCCGGCCTGGCATTCGATGAGGCCATCAACCGCCTGCATATTGTGCCGGTATCAATCGCCTACGAGTACGACCCTTGCGATACCGACAAGGCCCGGGAGCTTGAAATCCGCGCACGTACCGGTGATTACCAGAAGACTGAAGGGGAAGACACCGACCAGATCATCAAGGGTATGACCGGCTACAAAGGCCATGTGCACGTGCATTTCGGTGCCCCCATTGCGGATGCACCTGATAATCCGAAGGACCTGGCTGCACGGATCGACCATGAAATGCACGCCAATTATCACCTGCATGCCTCCAATCTGGCAGCCTATCAGATGCGCGAAGCCCTGGCCGGGGGCGAACCCTCGGCGGACGCCGTCGCTAATCATGTGGCATTGGCGGAAAAATGGTCAAAGGTGGATCTGGAAGCGGCGAAGTCCGAAATGACACGCCGCCTGGACTCTTGTAGTCCGGAGTGTCGTCCCTACCTTCTGGACATGTATGCCAATCCGGTGGTGAACGCGCTGGCTGCCAATAAAGGCCGCGAAGCGCCACTCACACCGACTCCAACAGAAACGCCTTAAACCCAGAGCATGGCGCCCATCTCCAATGGGTGGGTGAGCGCCTCGTGGTAGGGATAGGCACGAAGCCGAAGCGTTTGCAGCCCGGGGAAAGGAGGGGTTACCCGGGCTGTAAACAGGGTTTTGCCATCAAGCTCTTCCGCTGGCTGCAGAAGAAAACTGTCGGGCCCTGGATCTGCGTGAGTACCGCTGCATTCAACCGTTACCATGCATTCTACCCGTACATCTTCCGGCGCCAGGCCGTTCAGATCCAGCTCAACAGTCAGCTCTACTTCCTCATCCCAGTTGCAGCGTTCTTCAACACATCCACGTACCTTGATGGACACACCATGCCAGGCGGATCTGATTCTTGCTTTCCAGTCCGCCAGTTCCCGGGCCAGCTCGCCCTGGTTCTGCATTAAACGCAGCCCCTGACGGGTCGCAGGCTGGTAATAGTTGGTGGCGTAATCCATGACCATGCGTTGCGCATTGAACCGGGGCGTGATGGTTTTCATGGAGGCTTTTGAACGGCTGACCCAGCCCTCTGAGTAGCCTTGTGCCGCCCGGTTGTAGTACAGGGGTACCACTTCATGCTCCAGCAGATCCAGCAGGTCTCTTGCTTCTTCCCGGTTGCGGAATTCCGGGTCAAGCTCTGTGTTCCGGGGGGTAATGGCCCAGCCATTAGATCCGTCGTAACCTTCACCCCACCACCCGTCCAGCACACTGAGATTCACTGCGCCGTTCATTGCCGCTTTTTCTCCCGACGTGCCGCTGGCTTCTTTGGGATACTCGGGTGTGTTCAGCCAGACATCCACGCCACTCAGCAGTCTGCGCGCCATGGCCTGATCGTAGTCCTCAAGAAGCACAATATGGCCAAACAGAGAGGGCTGCATGGACAGGTCGTGGATGACCTTGATCAATTGCTGACCCGGATGGTCCTGAGGGTGGGCTTTACCCGCAAACACCAGCACTACCGGGCGGTCCGGGTTGGTCAGGATACGTTCCAGCCTGGGTAAATCAGAAAAAATAAGAGTTGCCCGTTTATAGGTCGCAAAGCGGCGCGCAAACCCGATCACCATCGCGTCTTTTTCCGGAGAGGTCAGTTTGGCAGTCATGCGACGGGTAACGGACTGGCCGGTGCCATTGCGGCTATGCTGGCGTTCAAGGCGACGGCCAATAAACTCTGTCATTTGCTGTTTCAGTGCCTTGTGAACGCTCCAGTAATGATAATCCGGAATTTTATCAATAAAATTCCAGAACTCCGTGTTTCTCAGTTCACTTTTCCAGTTAGGGGCCTGGATATCGAAAAGGCTTGTCCACTCCGGTGCCAGGAAGGTGGCTGCATGTACGCCATTGGTGATGTAACCGATGGGATTTTCTTCCGGCGGAACCTGGGGCCAGATTCCGGCTTCCATTTCCGAGGCGACCCGGCCATGAATACGGCTTACGCCATTGTGAAAGCGGGAGCCGCGTAATCCCAGGCTCGTCATGTTGAACTGGTCACTATGGTGCCGGTTGCCAAGCGCGAAGATGCGTTCAAACTCAAGGCCGGAAGCTTCAATATAAGGCCCCAAATAATCCGCCATAAGATCTCTGGGAAAAATATCATGACCCGCTGCAACCGGCGTGTGGGTGGTGAACAGCGTGCAGGCAGCCACTGCTTCAAGTGCTGCATCAAAAGGCAGACCCAGTGCCATGGTGGAGCGACACCGTTCCAGTATCTGGAAGGCAGCGTGGCCTTCATTGATATGCCAGACCGTGGGTTGTATTCCGAGCGCTGAAAGCACCCGGGTTCCACCAATTCCCAGTAACATTTCCTGACTGATGCGGGTGCTGGTATCTCCGCCATAAAGTTGCAGCGTTAATCTTCTGTCTTCATTAGAGTTATCCGGGGTATCTGCGTCCAGCAGATACAGGCGCATATGGCCTACCTGTGCCTGCCAGATTCGGGCATAAACGTCCCGGCCCCGGAAAGGCACCGACACCATCAGCTGTTCACCGTCGTTCTCGACCGGTGTGATCGGCAGCTCGTCACTGGAATGACTTTGGTACCTGGCCACCTGATGACCCACGGCATCAATGGTCTGGATAAAATAGCCCTGTTGGTACAGGAGCCCGACTGCAACAAACGGCAGGCTCAGATCACTGGCAGCTTTGCAGTGGTCGCCGGCCAGAATGCCAAGACCTCCAGAGTAAATGGGAAAACTTTCGTGGAATCCGAATTCGGCGCAGAAATACGCCACAAGAGTGGTGTCGGGGTTCATGACTTCAAGAACTTCATGGCCGGGCCCTGACTGCACGTAGGCGTCGTAGTTGGCCAGTACCCGGCGGTACTCAGCCAGAAATGCCTGGTTTTCCGCTGCATCATCAAGATGGGCCTGGGAAACCCGCCGCAAGAACAACTTCGGGTTATGTTCGACTTTTTGCCATAACTGAGAGTCAATCCGCGCGTACAGGCTTCGAACACCGGAATCCCAGCTGTAGAACAGGTCGTTTGCCAGCGATTCAAGCCGGGCGATGCCCTCAGGTATATGGGGGCGGGCTTCAAGCCGGAATTGGGTTGCCTCTTGCATCTTCAGGACCTCCTTGCGGTCACTGGTCATCCACTAACGTTCTGTACAGACGTGAATATTCTTTGGCCCTGTTTTTCCAGGAATAGTCGGCAGCCATGCCTTTTTTTTGCAGCCGCTGCCAGGTTTTCGGATGCTCCCGGGCATGCAGTGTCCGTTCGATGGTCGAGAGAAGTGCCTCGGAGGAAGGCTCGTGGAAAACGAAACCATTGGCCGTTTTGGTGGGTGATTCAGCCGGATCAAACACGGTATCGTTAAGCCCGCCAACGCCGTGAACCACCGGAATGGTGCCATAGCGCAGGCTGTACATCTGGTTCAGCCCACAAGGCTCAAACCGGGAAGGCATCAGGAAGATATCGGCGCCAGCGGTAATCCGGTGGGCCAGGGCTTCGTTGTAGCCCAATGTCAGCGAGAAGCGGGATGGCCAATCTCTGGCTAACGCCTGCAGCGCTTCCTGATAGCAGGCTTCGCCAGACCCCAGAATGGCGAACTGACAACCGCGCTCAAGCAGCACCGGGATGACATCCAGCAACCAGTCCAGGCCTTTCTGTTCCACCAGCCGTCCGACAAAACCAAACAGGGGAGTGGGGCTTACCGACAGGCCCAGGTCTCGCTGCAGCTCTTTGCGGCACTCTGCTTTGCCGGCCAGATCACCCTGTTCATAATGGCTGTTCAGATAATGATCCTGCCCGGGATCCCAGAACCGGGCATCAATGCCGTTGAGTATGCCGGTTAGGCGGTCCGCACGGTGACGCAACAGGCCATCCAGGCCATATCCGAATTCTGGTGTTTTGATTTCCCGGGCGTAGGTCGGGCTGACTGTGGTGATGACATCGGCAAAGACCAGCCCACCCTTGATAAACGAGAGCTGGCCATAAAACTCCAGTTTGTCGAGACTCCAAAGATGATCCGGAAGGCCCAGGGCACGAAACGTTTCATGGGAGAACAGGCCCTGATAGGCAAGGTTGTGAATGGTGAAAACCGTGAATGGCGGATGCTTGCAGCCTTGCAGAAACACCGGAATCAGACCCGTTTGCCAATCGTTGCAGTGCACAACATCCGGTTTCCAGGAAAGCCCTAACTGGCCCAGAGCCATCATCGCGCTGATCCGGGCAAACAGGTGAAAACGATGGGCATTGTCCCACCAGTCTTCGCCGTTTTCATTCTGATAGGGGCTATCGCCATGCCGGTCAAACAGGGCAGGGCAATCCACCAGCCATAATTTGACCGGAGTGCCGGGCAATGTTGTTTGCCAGAGCGCGACGTCGTACTGGCCGTAATGAAACCGGGTTATGCGTTTCGAACCCGCTTTTCTGGCGGCATCGATGGCCACGGGGTATCCAGGCAGAATAATGCGGCAATCATGCCCCAACCGACACAAGGCTTCCGGCAAGCTGGCAGATACATCCGCAAGGCCACCGGTTTTTACTAATGGGAAGACTTCACTGGTGGCAAAGAGAATCCGGGTCATGATTCGGCCTCCAGAACAATCAGGCCCAGCGGTGGGAGGGTGAGTTCCAGCGATTGCGGTCGGTCCATCCAGGGCTGCCCGTCGGCTTCCAGGGGGTAGGGGTTGCCCAGGTTGCTGCCGCCGTAATAATTCGAATCGGAATTGAACCGCTCCCGCCAGCGGCCTCCGCTGGGCACGCCAATACGGTAATGGTAACGGGGGACCGGGGTGAAATTCGCGATAATAACTAGCGGTGGATCACCTGAAGCCCCGTCTTTGCGCAGGTAACTGATGATCGACTGGGTGGAGTCATGGCAATCTATCCACTCGAACCCGGCCGGATGGAATCCCTTTCCGTGCAAGGCCGGCTCGTTGCGATACAGTCCGTTCAGATCCTGAACCAGTTTCCGGATACCCTGATGCTCTTCATGCTGCAGCAAAGGCCAATCGAGTTCGCGTTTCTCGCTCCATTCTCTGCGCTGGCCGAATTCACCGCCCATGAATAACAGCTTGGCGCCAGGGTAGGTATACATATAACTGAACAGTAAGCGCAATGAAGCCCGTTGTTGCCAGGCATCCCCCGGCATTTTCTGGATCAGGCTGGATTTACCATGCACCACTTCATCGTGAGACAACGGCAACAGGAAGTTCTCTGAAAATGCGTAGACCAATCCGAAGGTAAGCTTGTCGTGATGGTACTGGCGGAAAACCGGATCCTGCTGAAAATAACGCAAGGTGTCGTGCATCCAGCCCATGTTCCATTTCAGATTGAAGCCAAGTCCTCCGATTTCCGGGGGGCGGGTTACCTGGGGCCAGGAGGTGGATTCTTCCGCCATCATCAGCGTGCCGGGAAAACGGTTCTGGCATACCTGGTTCAGATCTTTAAGAAACTCGATTGCTTCCAGATTTTCATTGCCTCCGTACTGGTTGGGTAACCATTCTTCTTCATTACGGGAATAATCCAGATATAGCATGGAGGCCACGGCATCAACCCGAAGCCCGTCGACATGGAAAGAGTCCAGCCAGAACAATGCGCTGCCAATCAGAAAGTTGCAGACTTCGTGCCGGCCATAATTGTAGATCAGCGTGCCCCAGTCCCGGTGCCTGCCCTGGCGTGGGTCTTCATGTTCGTACAATGCCGTGCCGTCAAACCGTGCCAGGGCATGTTCGTCATCCGGAAAATGCGCGGGCACCCAGTCCAGAATAACGCCGATACCCTGCTGGTGGCACTGATCAATCAGGTAGCGCAGATCGTCGGGGCTGCCGAAGCGGCTGGTTGGGGCGTAATAACCGGTGGTCTGGTAGCCCCAGGATTCATCCAATGGATGTTCGGTGACCGGCATCAGCTCAATATGGGTAAAGCCGGTCTCCAGTACGTAAGGAATCAGCTGTTCAGCCAGTTCCCGATACGTAAGCCACCGGCCGGAACCATGATGACGCCAGGATCCCGGATGAATCTCGTAGATCGAGATCGGGCTGTGCTGCCAGTCAAACCGGCTTCTTTGTGCCAGCCAACGGTTGTCTCCCCAGACATAGGAATCCCGTTCGACCACCCGTGCGGCTGTTGAGGGCCTGAGCTCGAAGGCCTGGCCGTAGGGATCTGTTTTCACAACCTGCGTGCCATCTTTCGTGGCGATGGCGAACTTGTACAGCGCCCCGGGCTGTACGTCCGGAACGAACACCGACCACACACCGTAGTTGTCATGATTCTGCATTACATGGGTGGCAGCATCCCAGTCGTTAAAGTCACCAACTACGCTGACCGAGCGGGCATTGGGGGCCCAGACTGCAAAACGTACCCCATCCGTGTCTTTATGGGTGAGTCGATGTGCTCCCAGGACGTTATAGATATGCCAGTGACGACCTTCAGAAAACAGATTCAGGTCAAAATTATTCAGGGTCGGTCTGTCCATGATCTTCCGCTTTCGCCAATGTCGAAAAAATAACCTAAGCTAAGTCTACGCCATAATTCTAAGGAAGCCAGAACGATGCAAACCACCAAGCGTTTTGTCAGCCGGATGACACGGCAAACTCTCGCTTTGGTGCTGGCCGGAGGCAGGGGAAGCCGACTGCACGACCTCACCAAGTGGCGAGCAAAACCCGCCGTTCCTTTTGGCGGCAAATTCCGGATTATTGATTTTCCTTTGTCTAACTGCGTTAATTCCGGCATCAGTCAGGTCGGGGTGATCACCCAATATAAATCCCATTCACTGATGCGTCATATCCAGCGCGGATGGGGCTTTTTACGTGGGGAGTTCGGGGAGTTTGTGGAGCTTCTGCCAGCCCAGCAACGCATTGAAACCTCTTGGTACGAAGGCACGGCCAATGCGGTGTTGCAAAACCTGGATATTATCCGCAGCCATAAGCCGGAGTACGTACTTATTCTTGCCGGCGACCATGTCTACAAAATGGATTACGGCACCATGCTCGCCGCCCATGTGGAGCAGGGCGCTGATGTCACCATCGGTTGCATTGAAGTGCCGTTGGAAGAGGCGTCTGCCTTCGGCGTAATGTCTGTTGATGACAAGCTGCAGATCACCGAATTCGAGGAAAAGCCGGAACATCCGAAACCCATGCCGGGCCAGCCCGGGAAGGCTCTGGCTTCCATGGGCATTTATGTCTTCAGTAGCCGGGTTCTGTTCGATGAGCTGTTGAGAGACCACGACCTTAAAACGTCTTCGCACGATTTCGGCAAGGATATTATTCCGTCTGTCATCAAACGCCTGCGTGTGAGTGCTTTCCCGTTCCGGGATCCGGTCAGCAATACCGTGGCCTACTGGCGGGATGTTGGTACCATTGATTCTCTCTGGCAGGCCAATATGGAGCTGATTGACGTCAGCCCGGAACTCAACCTGTACGATGACCGCTGGCCGATCTGGACCTATCAGGAACAGTTGCCTCCGGCCAAGTTCATTTTCAATGATGCTGATCGCTGCGGCATGGCGGTGGATTCCATGTTGGCCGGGGGCTGCATTGTCTCCGGCGCGCGGGTTCAGCATTCCTTGCTGTTTTCACAGGTGCGGGTGCATTCCTTCAGCACGGTGGAAGACTCTGTGATATTTCCGGATGTGGATATTGGCCGGCATTGCCGGATCCGTTCGGCGTTGATTGACCGGGGCTGCAGGATTCCGGAAGGCACCCGTATCGGGTTTGACCGGGAAAAAGACGCCACACGTTTCCACGTATCGCCCAAGGGCATTGTTCTGGTTACGCCCGAGATGCTCGGGCAGGATTATCCGCATGGCCTCTGAAAGCCGTATCCCGGTAGTGTTCTGCTGGCATATGCACCAGCCGGATTACCGCGACCATAGTACCGGTGAATACCTTTTCCCATGGGTGTATCTGCACTGCATCAAGGATTATGTGGACATGGCTGCGCACCTGGAAGCTCACCCCCGGGCTCGTGCCGTGGTCAACTTTTCACCGATACTGTTGGAGCAGATTGAAGATTACCTGGTTCATATCGAGCGCTGGCGACACCATGGCACACCGATTGGTGACCCGGTACTGGCGGCACTGGTCAGCGAAACTTTGCCAGAGCCCGGCTCACCCGGCTTTCTGGAGATTATGGAGAAGTGTCTAAGGGCCAATCGGGAACGGATTATTGAGCGGTTTCAACCTTATACAAGGTTGGGTGAGCTGGCCGGATTTTACCGTAACCGCCCGGACGTTCAGCGCTATATCTCACCGCAGTTTCTTGCGGATCTTGTGGTCTGGTATCACCTGGGCTGGATGGGAGAAACGGTACGACGAACGCACCCTGTCGTCCAGAGCCTGCAGGAAAAAGGTCACCAGTATTCGCTGGAAGACCGCCGGGCCCTGCTGAACGTTATCTCCGATCTCATGGCGAGTATCGGGCCACGTTACCGGCATCTGGCCCAGGCAGGCCAGGTGGAGCTGGCCATGAGCCCCTGGGCACACCCGATCGTTCCGCTTTTGCTCGATATTCATTCCACCAGAGAGGCTATGCCGGAGGCTCCTCTACCCGAACATGATAACTACCCGGGCGGAACCGGGCGTGCACGATGGCACCTGGAAGAAGGGAAGCGGGTATTTCAGCGGTTTTTCGGGAAGCAGCCGGCAGGATGCTGGGCCTCCGAGGGAGCATTGAGCCAACAAACGCTTTCCGTGCTGGCCGATGAGGGGTTCAGATGGAGTGCAAGCGGTGATTCGGTTCTGCAGAACAGCCTGAACCTGGCCCGCGAGCAGAATGCGATTCAGGATGACCCGGGAATACATCGGCCTTTTCAATTTGCAGAGGTGCCTTTGACGGTTTTCTTCCGGGATGACGGTTTGTCAGACCTGATCGGCTTCAATTACGCCGACTGGCACGCGGAAGACGCCGTGAGTGATCTTGTTTACCACATGGAGCAGATTGCGGCTGAGAACAGCGACAACCCCAATTGCGTGATCTCTGTGATTCTGGATGGTGAAAATGCCTGGGAATACTACCCGGACAATGGCTATTACTTTCTGGATGAGCTCTATCAGGTACTGGAAGATCACCCGGACCTGCGGCTGACCACTTATGAAGAAATTCTTGATACTCCGGAAGGCCCGGCTTCTCAGCCTGACCAGCTGCCACACCTCGTGGCTGGCAGTTGGATTTACGGTACTTTTTCGACCTGGATTGGCGACGTGGATACCAATCGCGCCTGGGATCTTTTGTGTGATGCCAAACAGCACTACGACAAGGTCATGGATAATGGCACGCTGAGCACCGAACAAAAGGCTGCAGCCAGCCGCCAACTCGGACTGTGCGAGGGCTCAGACTGGTTCTGGTGGTTCGGGGATTATAACCCGGCCGATGTCGTCAGGGACTTTGAGCACCTGTACCGGCGGCATCTGGTTAACCTGTATGACGCTATTGGTTACCCGCCTCCGGCAAGCCTGTTCCAGCCTTTGAGCCAGGGCGGGGGAGAGCCGGCCAGGGGAGGCGCCATGCGGCCAGGCCATGATGTCGGGCCGGTATCATGACCTCACCGCCGGGACCGGTATTTTCCAGGCGCCGGGCCGGCGTGCTGTTGCACCCGACGGCACTGCCCGGGCACCAAGGCAAACTCGGGCATACGGCCCGCCAATTTGTGGACTTCCTTCAACAAGCCGGGATCAGTGTCTGGCAAACCCTGCCCATCGGCCCGACTCATCCTGATCTTTCGCCTTACCAGACGCTGTCTGCCCATGCTGGCAACCCCACGTTCATTGATCTGTCCGAGGTGGTCGATAACGCGCTGCTAGTGCCAGAAGAACTGATTGCCCACGACCGGGCTACGTTGCTGCAAAAAGCGGCGGATCGTTTTCTGGCAAATAATTATTCGCCGGACTCGAAGATAAATGGTCCTGCCTGGGAGCAGTTCCTGCAGGAACATAATGCCTGGCTGGAAGACTTCGCCCTGTTCATGGCGATCCGGGCGAGCTACCCGGAATCGGTATGGACCGAATGGCCAGAACCCCTGCGCATGAGAGATCCGTCCGCCTTGCAGGCGTTCAGTCAGCAAAACCTGCATGCCATTGATCGGGTTAAGTTCGAACAGTTTCTGTTTCATTGCCAGTGGTCGGGGATTCGTCAATACGCCCGGGACCGCGGTGTTTTCCTGTTTGGTGATATACCCATTTTCGTCGCTCACGATAGTGCTGATGTCTGGGCCAACCCCGGGCTCTTCAGGCTTGATACAACCGGTCAACGAACCGTTGTAGCGGGCGTACCGCCCGACTATTTTTCTTCCGAAGGACAGCACTGGGGCAATCCATTGTACGACTGGCAAGCTATGGCAGCTGACGGCTACCGTTGGTGGCTGGACAGACTCGCCAGCCAGTGGGAAAAATTTGACCTCCTGCGAATTGATCACTTCCGGGGTCTTCAGGCGTACTGGGAAATTCCCGCAAGCGATCCACGGCCCGTTAATGGTCATTGGGTGCCAGGCCCTGGCGAGGATTTTCTGTCTGCCTGCTTCCGGCAGTTGCCGGGTTTGCCTTTGGTGGCTGAGAACCTCGGCTTTATTGGCGAGGAGGTAGAAAAGCTCAGGCACCGGTTTCGGTTACCCGGCATGACGGTGATGCAGTTCGGATTTGATGGCAGTCCGGACAACCCACATCTGCTGCATAACCACAGAAGGGGAGATCTGGTGTATACCGGCACCCACGACAACGACACCACGCTTGGCTGGTATCAGAGCCTGGATGAACACACCCGTGGATACCTGAACCGATACCTTCGATTGTCGGACATCGATCAGAACCGGATGCCCTGGCCGATCATTCAGGCAGCCATGAGTTCAGTCTCAGAGTTAGCAATTGTGCCCATGCAGGATCTGCTTGGTTTAGGCTCTGAAGCTCGCTTTAACACCCCGGGCACCACGCAGAACAACTGGCAGTGGCGGCTCGGCGGAAACGCCTGTGAACTGACCGATGTCGCACGTATTCGGGAGATGATTGAACTCTATGGACGCCGGCCATAGATTGATCAATAATTGACCGCAGTCAACCTGGACAAACACACATACGATATAACAGGGTGAACGGGCAGCGGGCGCCACAATACCCGCAGGAACAACTCAGAGTAATGAGGCAAACAATGGAACACCGGCTGAGCCAACGCATTGAAGGGCAATTGCCTATACTGGTGTATAAGAAAGGCATGCCTGTGGGTACGGGCAAAATCAGGGATGCCTCAAGACGAGGTGTGTTCATAACCACAGACTACAGCGACGTTCGGCTGAATCAGACTATTCAGCTGGCGTTTCGATTACCGGAAGTAGCGGATGGTCAGCAGATCCTGAATGCTCATGTGGTCAGACGTGCCGATGAAGGTCTGGGGCTGGATTTCGACGGTGCCGATAATAATGCGGGGGCCATCTTTGCGCTCATCCTATGGTTGAACGATCATAGTCCTACAACCTCCGGAGACGGGGAAGAAACTCACCGTTTCCATTGAACTCAAACCGTAAAGGAAGCAGATAAAAATGGCTAGATTAGCAGGCAAGGTAGCAGCCGTTACCGGTGGAACACTGGGTATCGGCAAGGCCACGGTGGAGCGCATGTTGGAGGAAGGCGCAGCCGTTGGCATCCTGGATATACTCGACGACGAAGGCAACGCGTTGGCAACGGAGCTCTCTGCCAAAGGCTATAAGGTCGCATACTGGCATTGCGATGTTTCGGACGAAGCCCAGGTAAAAGAAGCACTTGATGGGGTTGCCGATCATTTCGGTAAGCTGGACGTTATTGTCAATAATGCCGGTATCGCCGGCGTTAACAAACCAACCCACGAAATCACCGAAGCCGAATGGGACAAGGTGCAGGACATTAACGTGAAAGGTGTTTTCTTTTGCACCAAGCACGTTATTCCTCACATGAGGAGCGCCGGCGGCGGCAGCATTATTAACCTGTCATCCATCTACGGGCTGGTCAGCGCACCCGATCTGCCCCCGTATCATGCCTCTAAAGGTGCGGTGCGACTGATGACCAAAACCGATGCCATGACCTACGCCAAAGAAAAAATCCGCGTGAACTCGGTTCACCCGGGCTTTATCTGGACGCCGTTGGTGGAAAAGCACCTGAAGACCACCGGCCAGGACCCGGAAGTGGCAAGGCAGGCCACGGCAGACCTGCACCCAGTCGGCCATATGGGCGAGCCAGACGACATCGCCTGGGGGGTTGTATTCCTGGCCTCGGACGAATCGAAGTTCATGACGGGCAGTGAACTGGTGATTGATGGTGGTTATACCGCGCACTGACGGTTGCCCCATACAAGCCGCCGCCTGAACTCTCCCGGGCTCAGGCGGCGTTACCATTGCTTTTAGTGCCGCCAGAAGGCCGGTGAAAGAACAATTATTACGCTGAGAATTTCCAGCCGCCCCATCAGCATACCCACCGATAGAATCCACTTGGCAGCATCCGGTAATGACGAGAAGTTCCCGGCTGGCCCGATGATCTCACCCAGCCCCGGACCAACGTTAGTCAAAGAGGTGAGGGCGCCAGACAGTGCCGTTATGAAATCCAGTTCCAGCGAAGCCAGCAATGTGGTGATGACCAGCAGACACAGCAGGAAGATGAAAGTGTAGGCGATCATTGAGGAAATGATTTCATCACTGACTGATCGGCCATTATAGTTCCGGGTAAACACCGCGCGCGGGTGTAAAAGACGCATCAACTGCTCGCGCAAAATGATCAGGGAAAGCTGGAAACGGAATATTTTCATACCGCCGGCAGTAGAGCCGGAACAACCACCCACGAACATCAGGAAGAAGAACACCACAAAGGCAAGCGGTCCCCAGGCAGAATAATCCTCGGACGCGTAACCGGTTGTTGTCACGATGGACGTTACATTGAACAGCGTGGCGGCATAATTGTGCAGGGGATCAAACGACACGGGCGATACCCACCAGCGATATAACGTCAGTAATGCCGGAACCAGGAACAGAATGGTCAGAAAAAGCCGGACCTGCTTGTCACGAAACAGTACGCCGTGCTGGCCATGTAGCTCCCGAACGAACAGGAAGAACGGCAGACTACCGAGAATCATGAAGAATGTGGCTTCCATCAGGATCAGGTCGCTGAACTTGCCCATTGACTGATCAGACGTCGAGAACCCACCGGTGGCAATGCTGGTCAGGCCATGGTTGAAGGCGTCAAACAGGCTCATACCGGACAGTCGGTAGGTAACCACTGCGATTACCGTGAAGACCAGGTAAACAAACAAAAGCCCCCGGCTGAGGGTTTTCATTCGGGGCAGACCTTTTTCGGTCCATTCGGAAGACTCGGTGGCAAACAAACGCATGCCGCCAACACGGAGAAACGGCAGAACCGCAACGAACATACCGATAATACCGATGCCGCCCAGCCATTGCAGAATAGAGCGCCAGAGCAGTAAATCCCGGTCCATGGAGTCCAGGCCGCTGAGTACGGTAGCACCGGTGGTGGTTATTCCCGACGTGCCTTCAAAAACGGCATCAGCCGCTGAAATGTTGTTGTCACTGAGATAAAACGGCAGGGAAGCAAACAGCGCAATGATGAACCAGCTGGAAACCGTCAACACGAACATGTAACGCGGTTTCAGATCACCGCTTTGCCGATAGGTGGCTGCGAGCCCCAGAATGCCCAGAGTACAGACAACGGCTGCCGATTTGGCAAAAGCCATGGCATTGGGCGCTCCTCCTGGATCGCTCAACAGAAGCAGTACCGGCAGTGTCATGAACATACTCAGCAGTACGAACATGGCACTTACTATAAAGACGACGGGACTCAGGTTTCTCAAGGTATGCGCTCGAGTCGGCTACGAAGAAACCGCGTCAGGATACTCGGGGTAGCCGGGATCCGCAACAAAAGGGGTGTCTTGCGTGGTTCGGTGTATCTGTTGCTATACACCTTTTAACATAATATACATTATGCGCACTTGTGCATAACTTCCCGGCCGGTAGACGTCCACACTAGTAGACGTCCACACAAAGTACTAAATTTTTCCACGCAAAGTGCTGAATCGATCGACTTAGCCTTATCACGTTGTTTTTAAAATGATTTCTGTCAAAAGTCGAGGTTCTGGGCAGAGATCACCTACCTGTTCGGTCTCGTGGCGGACGATGTGGTCACGATGTAACCTTAGGACTGCTCTTCCGGTAAGCGGAAATCCACCTCGTCCATGGATTCGGCCACAAAATCCAGGAATGCCCTGACGGCGGGCATCAGGCCGCGACGGGATGGAAAAACGGCGTGGAAAATGCCCCCGCGTGGGCGCCAGCCTGGCAGGACACTGGCGAGTCTTCCTTCCACCAGGTCCCTCCCCCCGACAATCAATGGCATTTTGACAATGCCAAGGCCTCCAAGTGCGGCT
>JAVLAV010000046.1:0-24250 GCA_031580735.1 Marinobacter sp. | reverse complement strand
GTTGGTGAGCGCGATGACCATGCAGACGATGCCGGCGAGGTGCATGTGGGCGCGGATGGCGTGTACTTTCAGGCCGTCAAAGAGATGCGGGCGGCTGAGTTTTCCGGCCAGGGGCAGCAGGAAGGCGAGGGTCAGGACGCAGCGCAGGAAGGCAAACTGGAATATCGGGGCGCCGGGTTCCAGAATCTTGATGAATACATCGGAGCCGATGGCCATGGCGTTGCCGATGACCAGCAGCAGTATGGCGCTGTTGATGGTTTTTCCTGACACTTAGCGGTTACCTCCTTTTTATCCGTAGCCTGCTTGTCTGGGTGCTTGAGCAGGTTGGAGGAACCCCTTTTCGAAAACCGCTGCGAGTACTTCCCTGTACGCTTGTCTCCGCCATCCATGGCTCCGAACATTTTCGAAAAGGGGTTCCTCCAACCCGCTCTCTGAACTTCTGTGGTGAGTCTACTGGGGTGCTAACATCCGATAAAATGATCATTCTTAGTCGCCCATTAGGAAATTCGATATATGAAGCTGCCTCCCTTAAAAGCCCTCCCCGTATTCGAAGCCGTGGCCCGGTTGAACAGTTTTTCTCAGGCCGCTGAAGAGTTGGCGATTACCCAGAGTGCGGTGAGTCACCAGATCAAACAGTTGGAGACTTATCTGGGCGAGCGTCTGTTCTGGCGGTCGGGTCGGGCGGTGACGTTGACGGATGAGGGGCGGCAGTATTTTGATGCCATCGGGTCGGCGTTGTTGCAGGTTGAACGGGCGAGTGAGCAGTTACTGGGGCACGAGGAGGCGCGGATTCGGCTGTCGGTGTTCAGTTCTTTTGCGGTGCGCTGGCTGGTGCCGAGGTTGCCAGAGTTGCAGCGGTTGCATCCGCAGATTGATCTGGCGTTGGAGATGAGTAGCGAGAACCCGGTGTTGTCGGAGCGGGTGGCGGATTGTTTTATTACTGTTCATACCAATGTGCCGGCCTACAGTTACGAGCATTTGTATACGGAGCGTCTGTTTCCGGTGTGCAGTCAGGATTATTGGCAGCGTATCCGCCGTGAGCTGGGCCGGGATGAGCCGGAGGGGTGGGGTGAAAAGCCGGTGACGCCGGAGGATGTTGCGCGCTTTCCGTTGTTGTCCACTCACAGTATCTTCGACAAACCGGCTGGCGATTGGGAGGCCTGGTACCGTGAGGTTAAACAAGCCATTCCCGACAGCGCCCGGATTCAGCATTTCAGTCACATGCTTCTGGCCCTGGAAGCGGCCCGGTTCCATCAGGGTATCGCGCTGACCAATGATTACATGCTCAGTACCCGGAAGGATTCAGAGGATTTCGTGCGTTTGCCCACACATTCGGTGATTACCGGCGACAAGTTCTATTTTGCCTGGAAAACCAGCCGACGGCATGAGAAGGGGATTCAGCTGTTGCGGCGCTGGCTGGTGAATGAAGCGATTCGGGGTGGTCTTCGGGGGGAATAGCGGACTTCGCCTTCGTCTATGCAGCCTGATGGATTGGGGGTATGAGCAGGGTGGGGGTGTCTGTCCGGAAAGCGCCTCGAGACTCCCTGTGCGGCTTATGCTCCGCCATCCCTGGCTCCGCAAATTTCCGGACAGACGCCCCCGCCCCGCTCAAATCGAACTTGGAAGTTATATCTATTGAGGGTGGCCCTCACGATTTTGCCGGTCGGGCCTTGGGACGGCTTTCCAAAAATTTGTGGAGCCAGGGATGGCGGAACATAAGCGCCCATGGATGGCTAGAGCGCTTTTTGGAAAGCCGTCCCAAGGCCTGACAACCACCAAGTTAGCGGGCCGAAGAGCCCTACTCCGAACTAGACCGCTCCACCACGCGCCGTTTACCGCGAGCGCAGTCAGACAGCTCTTTCAGGCCATCGGCATCAAACGCATCCACCCGGATAACGTCATAGAGTGCGGTAAGTGCCTCCTCCAGTTTCGGGCACTCATCGGCTTTTACGACGCCCTGGGCACAGGCCCAGTCCACCAGTTCCTTGCGTTGATGGCCCATCAGCAGGTCGATGCCACCCAACTCGTCTTCATCCCGGTTGCGGAGGGCATCGTGCAAGCGCCGACGTGCATCGGCTGTTTCGTTGGCCAGTTTGTAGGCATTCAGCACCCGGCCGAGTGGGTCTTTCGGGTCAGGGTTTACAAAGGTGCCACGGCTGATGCGTTCGCGCACCTGGGTGTCGTCGACAATGGTCGCGGCTACTTTTGCGCCCAGCTTGTCACTCGGGCCGTTCAGGCCGGTGGCGCCGAGCGGGAACACCAGCAACCGCAGCGGCCAGCGCAGGGCCGGTACCGGGAAGTTGATAATGGCCTCGCGCATGGAGGCTTGCAGATCCCGGAGGCAGGTCTCCATGGACCATTCCACCAGATCGCGCTGGTCTTCCGGATAGCCTTCTTCGTGCCACTGTTTGATCACGGCGGTGGCGTAATACAGGTGAACCAGGCAGTCCGCCATGCGGCCTGACAAGCGCTGGCGGGCTTTCAGGCCACCGCCTACGGACAGCAGGGTCACATCTGTCATCAGGGCAAAGGCGGCCGAGAAGCGGCCCAGTTGGCGATAGTATTTCTGGATTTCACCCTGCCGGGGCGCGGATTCCAGCCAGCCTTTGCTCAGTCCGAGCAAAAACGCCCGCATGGCATTGCGCGTGGTATGGGCCAGATGGCGGTAGAAAACACCGTCGAATTTTTCTGCAGCCTTGTCCGGGTCTTCCATGCCCGCAGCTTCGATTTCCTCGACAATAAACGGATGGCAGCGAATTGAACCCTGGCCGAAGATCATCAGGCTGCGGGTCAGGATGTTCGCGCCTTCCACGGTAATGCCGATGGGCACCGCCTGGTAGGCCCGGGCCATGAAGTTACGGGGGCCGGTGATCACGCCCCGGCCGGCGACGATGTCCATGGCGTGGTTGATCACTTCGCGCATCAGGTCGGTGTTGCGGTATTTCAGCACTGCGGAAGGCACCGCCGGGCGCACGCCGCGGTCGAGCATGCCGGTGGTGAGCAGGCGGGCGGAATCCATCATGTAGGTGTAGCCGGCGATGGGCTCGAGTGCTTCCTGCACACCTTCAAACTGGCTGATGGAGCGGCCGAACTGCTCGCGTGTGTAGGCGTAGGAGCCAGTGGCCAGGCTGGCCAGTTTGCCGGCACCGGTGCCAAGCGCAGGCAGGGAGATGGAGCGGCCGATGGACAGGCATTCGAGCAGCATGGTCCAGCCCTTGCCGAGCATGTCCTGGCCGCCGATCACCTGGTCCATGGGGATGAACACGTCGTCGCCCCAGGTCGGCCCGTTCATGAACACGGTGTTCATGGGCAGGTGGCGAGCGCCGGCATGGACGCCGTCGGTGTCGCGGGGTACCAGCACACAGGTCACGCCAATCTCGTCCTGCTCACCCAGCATGTGTTCCGGATCGTACACTTTGATGGCCAGGCCGATCAGTGTGGCTACCGGGGCCAGGGTAATGTAGCGCTTGTTCCAGGTGACTTTCAGGCCCAGGACTTCTTTGCCGTTCCACTCGCCTTTGCAGACGATGCCCTTGTCCGGGATGGCGCCGGCGTCTGAGCCGGCCACCGGGGAGGTCAGGGCGAAGCAGGGAACTTCCTCACCACCGGCCAGCCGGGGCAGGTAATGCTGTTTCTGTTCGCCGGTGCCGTAGTGCATCAGCAACTCGCCCGGGCCCAGGGAGTTGGGCACCATTACGGTCACCGCCGCCGACACGCTGCGGGTGGAGATTTTCATCACGATTTCGGAGTGGGCGGTGTTGGAGAAGCCCTTGCCTCCGTCTTCTTTCGGAATCACCAGTCCAAAGAAGCCGTTTTCACGGATGAATTTCCAGACCTTTTCCGGCAGGTCGTAGTCTTCGTGAGTAATCTGCCAGTCGTCCAGCATCTGGCACAGCTCTTCCACCGGGCCGTCCAGGAATGCTTGTTCCTCGCTGGTCAGGTGGGCTGGCTGGTAGTCCATCAGCTTGTTCCAGTCCGGCTTGCCGGAGAAGAGTTCGCCATCCCAGTCTACGGAGCCGGATTTCAGGGCTTCGGATTCGGTATCCGACAGCTTTGGCAGCCGACTGCGAACCCATCCCAGCAATGGCCGGCTGAGCTTGTCGAGTCGCAGATCGCCAGGCAGAACCATCAGCAGGGCCAGAGCCAGCAGAATGCCACCGATCAGAAAGCTGACGATGTGCCAGTCATCCTGGGCGACACCCACCAATGTGGCTGCTGAAAGAACCACCGCCGCAGTTTTGCCGCCAATGCTGAAATAGACCAGCACCAGGGCGCTGATCACCAGAAACAGAACACTCATGGACAGACCTCCATATCGTTAACGACTCTCTGAAAACGAATAAATTTGCCTCTAACCATCGGTCAAAGTGGTGGTGGTTGCAAGCGCAACAGGCGCATGAACCGCAAGTGGGAGCAGACTGACTTTAAAATTTACAAAAACTTTCAAAACTAAAAAGTCTATTCCTTTTACCAATCGTAAACCCTGGTCCAAATGGAATAAATCTGGAGTGTGGTATGTCTGGTGGGCTGACAGTAGCGAAGCGTTTGGCGCTCGGGTTCGGCGTCATTGTTTCTTTAATGGTTTTGATCAGCGTGGTGGGTAACCATCAGGTGGGGTTCATCGACAAAACTCTGACATCGGTTAACGAGGGCGCAGCGCTCAAGCAACGTTATGCCATCAATTTCCGGGGCAGCGTGCATGATCGGGCGATTGCCATTCGTGATGCGGTTCTGGTGGATAACGATGCAGACCTCCGCAAACACCTGGGCGATATAGAGCGCCTGGCGGATATGTATGCAGAGAACGCCAAGAAGATGACCCGGATGTTCCGGGAACAGGGCGCAACGGACCAGGAGAAGCGTCTGCTGGGCGCCATCGAGTCAATTGAGCAGAAAACCCTGACACTGACTGAAAAGTTAATCCAGCTTCGCCGCAGTGACAACCTCGAGCCGGCCCGTCGTTTTCTGCTGAACGAGGTGTCTCCGGCCTACACCGAATGGCTCGACCGGGTGAACGCCTTTATTGATCATCAGGAAGACAGCGCCTCGGGTGATCTGAACGACGTGCGTGAAGCTGCCAGCGGATTCAACGCCATGATTCTGTCGATTACCGCGTTCTCGGTGGTGCTCAGTGTTCTGGTGGCCTTCGTGATTATTCGCAAACTCAAACGTGTTCTGGGCGCGGAGCCGGAAGAAGTGGCGGATGTGATTCGGCGCCTGGCCGATGGGCAACTGGACCAGCAGGTTGATAGCCGTTACCCGGATAGTGTGATGGGGGCTCTGGTGGGCACCATGGATCAGCTGACCGGCATCATTCGCGACGTACGTTCCGCCTCGGAAGAGCTGTCCACCGCCTCCAACGAGTTGGAAAGCACTTCAGACAACAACAGCAAGCAGATTCGCATGCAGGCCACCGAGGCCGAGCAGATGGCAACGGCGGTGAACCAGATGGCCGCGACGGTGAATGAAGTGGCCGGTTTTGCGGCCAGTGCGGCAACAGCGACCAGCAAGGCGGACGGTGAAGTGGAAACCGGCAACCGGGTTGTCGGGGATACGGCCGCGTCTATTACCCGGTTGGCTGACAAGCTGGAAGAAGCCTCGATCTCGGTCAATCGTGTGTCGCAGGACAGCGCCAATATCGAGAAGATTATTGAAGTGATCAACGGTATTGCCGAGCAGACCAATTTGCTGGCCCTGAACGCGGCCATTGAAGCGGCCCGTGCCGGAACCCATGGCCGTGGCTTTGCGGTGGTGGCCGACGAAGTGCGGTCGCTGGCGTCCCGCACCCAGGATTCCACCCGTGAGATTCAGGAAATGATTGGTCAGTTGCAGGCCGGTGCCGGCGAAGCTGCAACCGAGATGGAAGGCAGCCGTGAACTGGCGCGCGTTACGGTTGAGAAAACTGCCGAAGCAGAAAGCGCACTGGGCCGGATTCGTGAAGAGATGTCATCGATCAACGACATGAACGCCCAGATTGCCAGCGCGGCCGAAGAGCAGAGTTCGGTGGCGGAGGAAGTGAACCGCAACATTGCGCGCATTCACGATGCCACTATTGAAACCTCGGCCGGCTCGGACCAGGTGGCCGGGTCCAGTCGTGATCTGTCCGTGCTGGCCGGCCAGCTCAGTTCCCGGGTCAGTGTCTTCAGGCTCAGAGACTGAGGCCGGTTACCAACAGGGCGAGGGTAGATAGTAGCACCGCTACGTTCGCCCCCAGTACGCGGTTCAGGCCGTCCGGGTTCTGCAGTACGGTCGGCAAGCGCCAACTTAGCCAGAGGGCGGCGGGCAGAGGCAGTAGTGCCAGAAGACTCCAGGCCGGGAGCACCCCGGTTGCCGCAGCCACGGCGATCAGCCCGTAGCTGGCGATCAGGAGGCCGGCCACCACGCGGCTTGCCCGTAACGGCCCCAGAGTAATCACCAGATGCCGCCGGCCAATCTCCCGGTCGGCTTCGGCATCCGGGATCTGGTTGATCAGCAGCAGTTCGCTTACCAGAAACAGGGCGACTGTGGCGCAGACAAGCGCGGTTGCATCCATGTTCGCGCCCAGGGCGATCAGCGTGCCCAGCACCATCACCGGACCAAAGCCGATGCCCGGTGCCAGCAGACACAATAGCGGCGAGCGGGTAATCCAGCGGGTGTAGGTCAGTACCAGCACCACACCGGCGGCGCCTAGGACAAACATCGGCAGCCCCCTTAACCACAGAAAGTACACGCCAATACCGATTACCAGCCCCAGCGTGCCGAGCCCGGCCAACAGTACCCGGCGGGCCGCGGAGGGGATTTCCGGCAACGCACCGCTGCCGCCGGAGAATGGGGTCCGGCGGGTAATCATGTCCAGCCCGGAGACGAAATCCTCGTATTCATTCAGCAGGTTGACCGCAGCATGAGCCAGTACGGCGCCGATGAAGACCAGCAGGGTATTGATCAGCTCCGGTGGCTGGCCTTGTTGCCAGGCGACGGCGACACCCAGCCCGGCACACAGCGGGGCGAGCAACAGAAAGTTGGGGCGGGAAGCGCGAACAACCGCGACCGTTTCAGACATCAAAAGTCTTCCTTGTGAGATGAAAGCGGCTTAAACGTAGCCGGCGGTAAAGACCAGGCCCAGTACAATCGGCATCACCACCAGGCTGCCGAGATTGCCCAATAATACCAGCGATGCCACCTTGTGGGGCTCCTGCCGGTACTGTTCGGCCACCATATAATTGAGAACCGCCGGTGGCAGAGCGGCGAATACCCACAGGCTGGCCACCTGCATGCCAGGCAGATCAAGCAGGGCGATCATCGGCCAGGCCAGGATCAGGCCGCTGGCCGGGCAGGCGATGGCGCCGAGCATGCCCAGTTTCCAGTCGCTGAAATCCACATCCAGCATGCGTACGCCCAAGGCAAACAGCATCAGCGGAATGCACACCTCGCCCAGCATGTTCAGGGTTTCCAGCAGCCAGTCGGGAAGGGCCAGGCCGCTGAGATTCACCGCCAGCCCGGCAATGCTGGCAAAAACAATGGGCAGACGCAGCCGGCGGATGATGGAGGTGTGCGGGTCGAGAATATAAAGCCCGACGGAAAAGTGCAGCAGCATTTCCACGATGAACAGCACGATGGCCGCCGGCAAAGCCTGTTCACCAAAGGCCAGCACCAGCAGGGGGATGCCCATGTTGCCGGTGTTATTGAACATCATGGGTGGCAGGAAGGTTTTCAGGTTCAGCTTCAGGACTTTTGCCAGCGGGAAGAGAATAATGCCGGAGCCCAGCACCACAACAGTGCCGGCCAGGGCCAGCCCGCCATATTCCTGCAGCGGTGCCTGCTGGTCCGCCAGTACGGCAAACACCAGCATGGGCACGAACAGCTCCATGTTCAGTATGTTCAGACCCTGAATGTCCGGAGTGCGGAAACGACCGTAAAGTGCCCCGCAGCCGGCAATCAGGAACACCGGTAGCATCGTTGACAGTATCTGGGCGATCATAAAAAGTACCGGGCGGGCCGTTGTGAAAGCACACAGGTTCGCAATTAACCACGAATTCGGCAAGTATCCAACCAGAACTCTGGCCCGAAAAGGAGGATCCCAGTGGTCGCAGATTTTGATCAGCCGGTCAGGCGCGAACAGACCTGTTCGGTAAAATTCGATGCCCGTAAGGCGGTTTTTGGCCGCGAGGACGTCATTCCGGTGTGGGTGGCGGATATGGATTTTGCCGCGCCGCAGGCGGTCACGGAGGCGTTGAAAGCCCGGGCAGAACATCCGGTTTACGGCTACACCCTGTTCCCGGAAAGCCTGTACCAGGCCATGATCGACTGGTTTGCCTCGCGCCATGGCTGGTCTGTCGAGCGTGATCATATCCTGATGGCGCCTGGTGTGGTGCCGTCTCTGCATGCCGCCTGTATGGCCTATGCAGAGCCCGGTGAAGGCGTGATTATCCAGCCGCCGGTGTACCCGCCGTTTTTCAGCTCGGTGCGCCACAGTGGCCGTGAGATCATCGAAAACCCGCTGGTTCTGGATGCAAGCACTGGCCAGTACCGGATGGATCTGACCCACCTTGAACAGTGTGCCGCCCGGGCGGATGCCCGCGTTCTGATGCTCTGCTCGCCCCACAATCCGGCCGGGCGGGTCTGGACTCAAGACGAACTGGAAGCCGTGCTTGCCATTGCCCGCAAGCACCAACTGGTGATCCTTTCGGACGAAATCCACTGCGACCTGGTGTTCCCGGACAAGCCGGCCCATACCATGCTCGCTTCCATAGCGGGCCCGGACGATGCCATTGTCACCGCCGTGGCGCCGAGCAAGAGCTTCAATATGCCGGGCCTGGGCCTGTCCGCCCTGGTGATTCCCGATCCGCAACTACGCAAAGCGATGAAACAGGTGTTCGATTCCATGCATTTGCCTCAATGTAATCCGTTCAGTATTGCCGGCTTCGAGGCCGGCTACCGTGACGGCGGGGAATGGCTGGATGCGTTGATGGTTTATCTGCAGCGTAACCGGGACTTCGTGCGGGAACAGGTGGTGGCGCGCCTGCCTGGTATTCAGGTTTCCGAACCGGAAGGGACTTACCTGATGTGGCTGGACTGTCGGGAACTGGGCCTGGACGATGCCGGCCTGAAGCATTTCTTCGTTCAGGAAGCCGGCGTTGGTATGAATCCCGGTGTCTCTTTTGGTGCCCAGGGAAGCGGGTTCATGCGTCTGAATATCGGTTGCCCCGGAGCTGTGCTCGAAGAGGTTATCGGTCGACTGGAAAATGCGCTTTCGCGTCGCGACGCCGGACGGGCCGGGTAGCCAGTACCAGGCCGGCGAGAATCAGCAAGCCGCCGATGACGTGGGGCATTCCCAGTGATTCGTCCAGAAAAATGCCGGCCAGAATGGAGGCAAACACAGGCGTAAGGTACATGAAGATCGCCGCCCGGCCCGGCCCGATGGTATACACCCCGTGATTCCAGAAGGCATAGGCGAGAATGCCCGGAAAGATGGCAAAGTAGAGCATTGGCAGGGCGGTTTTCTGCGAGACTTCAAAGCCGCCGCTGAAGAAAAAGAAATCCGCCAGATAGAACGGCAGAATCACCAGTGTGCCCAGCAGAATCTGTATGGTCAGGAAAGGCAGCGGCGGAAGTGGCACGGCCTGACGCCGGAGCAGCACCGAAAACAGCCCCCAGCTGAATACCGCCAATACCATGAGCAGATCGCCCGGCTGGGCCTGCAGGCTGGTGAGTACCGAAAGCTCACCCCGGGCCACCACGGTGACAATGCCAAGAATGGCCAGAACAATGCCCAGTACCTGAAGTGGTCGGGTCTTGTCTCCCAGTAGCAGCCAGGCCAGCAGTGCCACAAAAATGGGGATGGTAGCGTTGATCAGCGCAATGTTGGTGGCGGTGGTGGTTACCGCCGCGTAGTACAGCAGCGAATTGAACGCCGCCACGCTGAAGGTGGCCAGGGCCAGCATGGAGCCCAGCCGCTGACGAATGATGTTGCGGTGGCGCCAGATACCGGGCAAGCCGAATGGCAGCACTATGACCAGGGCAATCACCCAGCGCCAGAACGACATCGACAGGGGTGGAATGTTTTCCACCGTGCCCCGGGCAACCACTGCATTTCCGGCCCAGAACAGTGGCGTAAGAACCAGGCCAATGTAGGCAAGGCCCGGCATTCGGGACGCCATGGGCATACTATTCTCCCGGCACTTCTGCCTCTGTTCCTATGTGGTAGGCGGCAAACCCGGCCATCACCACCTGATCCACCGCCATGCCGATAACCCGGCCATCTGTACTGGAATGGATCGGATGCTGTTCATTGGTAATCGGGTCGGCTACATAGCCCAGTATCTGGCCTTCAGAAATGGTGTCTCCGAGGCTGATTTCGCTGAACAGAATGCCTCCGTGTTCGGCCCGGATCCAGGTGGAGTCGTAATACACCGGTTCGGGGTCGCCCCAGACGAACATCCGGGAAATCATGCCGTGCTTTTCCAGCAGGCTGTTGAGGCTGTTCACGCCCGCTTCGATCTGATGGTCCTGAATGCGCAGGGACTCACCGGCCTCCATGGTGACGGCTGTAATACCCGCTTTGGTGGCTTCGGTGCGCAACATGCCGTCGGAACCGCTGCTGTGCACCACCGCCATGGCATCAAAACCACGGGTGAATTCAGCGACGTCCGGGTTGTTCATATCGGCACGCAGCTGCGGCAGATTGGTGCGCTTGAGTGAACCGGTATGGATGTCCACCAGCATGTCGCAGTGGCTGATCACGTTCTTGAACAGTGAGTGGGCCACCCGGTCTGCCAGAGTGCCATCAGGATGCCCCGGAAAATAGCGGTTCAGATCCCGACGATCAGGCAGGTAGCGGGTACCCTGCTGGAAACCGGTCAGGTTGACGATGGGCACCCCGATCACGCGACCACTGAGTTTCTCCGGATTCAGGTCGTACAGGGTGCGCCGGATGATTTCGATACCGTTGAGCTCATCACCGTGGGTGGCGGCGGTCAGGCACAGTGTCGGGCCAGCGTGGGCACCATTTACCACAAGCACAGGTGTTATCTGGGACAGGCCTGCAATCTGGATGCCCGGTGACCACGCCAGCCGGGTGGAAGTGGCCGGCAGGATTTTCTTGCCCAACAGGGTGAAGCTCTCTGCCGGTACGGCTTCTTTTACCCTGGTTTCCTCGGTCCCGGGCTCTGTTTCCCTGCTGAGTTGCACCTCTTCAATGATCTCTGTTTCAGAGTCCGGTTCGGTAACCGTTTCCGTTTCCGTTTCGGGCTCCGGTTCCGGGAGCGGCCGGACTTCTTTCAGGTCGATGTTGGGTGCAATCTTGCGGGATTCAGGGAGGGCGCCCTCTGGTGCTTCTCTTTTGGAAACCGCCTCGCTTTCATGAGTTTCCTGCCTGGCTTCCGCCCAAACCATCATGGGCATGGCCGATACCAGCAGCCAGGCGCAGCATTGTCTTGCCGTCGATTGTGGCCAGGATGTAAGCGGCATAGATCCTCTTATAGTGCTATTTTGCAAGAGTCTGCAGTTTATACCCTCAACAAGGAGTGAACTCTATGGATCTTTTGCGAATTCTGATTGCGATTTTGTTACCACCGCTCGGGGTATTTCTGCAAGTGGGTATCGGGAAGCATTTCTGGATCAATATCCTGTTGACGATCCTGGGCTACATCCCGGGCATCGTCCACGCGGTGTGGGTGATTGCCAAAAAGTAATGGCTGTCAGCCCTGATGTTTGCAGTACCAGAGGTCATCCTTCTGGTAAGCCTTGTGTTCAGCTTCCAGCTTCAGCAGGTGGGCGAGTGCCGTGCGGGTGGCCAACCCAAGCATGCCGCGGGGCAGGTGGTCGTAGGCTTTGGCGGTCAGCTCTTTCAGGTTGACCGGCGCCAGAGCTTTCAGCGCTTCATACACTTTATGCTCCCGCGACAATCGGTGCGTAATCAGGTGATCAATCAGGGCCGCTGGCTGGCCCATCAGAAAACCGTGGGCCGGCGCAACATAGCGAATGTGTTCGGCCAGTAAGTCGTACATGGATTCGACATAGGCCTTCATGTCACCGTCCGGGGGATTAATGATCACCGTGGAGCCCTGCATGATGTGGTCACCGGCAAACAGCAGCTCCTGTTCGGTCAGCAGGTAGCAGAGGTGGTTGGCGGCATGCCCGGGGGTGTGCAGAACTTTCAGCGTGCCCGCATCGGTGGCAATAAAATCGCCATGGACGGGTTCGTGGTCTGCCTCGAAGGTTTTGTCGTGCTCGATGCCTGTTGGTGCCGGCCAGCCGACGACCCGGCAACCGGTGCGGGCTTTCAGCATTTTGACCGCAGGGGAATGGTCGACATGTGTGTGTGTCACCAGTACCTGATCAATGGCCCCTCCGGTGACCTCCAGAATATTTTCAATATGCTCATCAATTACCGGCCCCGGATCCAGCACCGTGAAGCGCTCATGGCCCAGAATGTAGCTGTTGGTGCCCGGCCCGGTCATCACGCCGGGATTGGGGGCCGTCAGGCGTATCACGCCAGCGGCGATTTCAACCGGCTGGCTGGGGATAATCTCCGCAATGGTGGAACCTTCGGCCTCCGGGTCCAGTTTTACCGCTTCGTCATAGGCTGGGGCATTGGGTTCCAGCATCACCGGTTCGCCCTGCCTGACTGCCGGCCAGGGATCGCTTGGGAAGGGTTCCGGCGGGTTGGCATGGGCGTAGCGCAGCAGTGCTTCGGTACTGCCAAAATCACTCAGTACCCGTAAGGTGCGCAGGGTGGGCATGCCCAGCAGGAGTCGCCCGGCCCGGTGCTCTGCCAGTGCACGTGCCGGTGCAATCCAGACATGATCGATGGTTTCCTCACCACAGTGCGTGGCGGTTTGTTCCTGCGGGGCTGCGGCGACAAAATAGCGGGTATCAAAACGCCGGGGCGGTCCCGGTGGGGTGGTCCAGTGGCTCAGGTAGGCCAGCTGGTCAAGAGACACGGTTAGCTCGTGCTGTTTACACAGTTCCGCCAGAGATATTTCGTTGTCCAGCAGCATTTGCCGGTACTGGTGCACCGGGTGGCCAGCGCTGACCGGCTCGCCGGCGGCCGTTTCTGCCAGCAGAATGCCGGCTTCTTCGAAACATTCCCGCACGGCAGCCAGCATGTAATCGGCGCCGCCTTCATCCAGGCTCATGATCTGGCTGATTTCGGCGTCTTTCAGGCCCGGGACATGATCGTGTCCAAGGGCTTCGTGTTCATCCACCGCACCGCCCGGGAACACGAAGTAGCCCGGCAGGAAGACCGCGTTCCAGGTGCGCTGCAGTAGCAGGACTTCTATGCCGTCGGCTGTGTCCCGGCCAAGAACCAGCGTTGCGGCAGGTCGGATATCCATAGGTGCCTCTGAATGGTTGTTGTCAGTCTGTCTGGCGAAGCCGTGTCATGCCCTGGCGATAGAGACTATAAGCCATGATACCTGCCAGCAGGTTGCCCACCAGTGCGCCGGTCATCAACCCGGGCAGGCCGCCCAACTGGCTGCCCAGCCACAAGCATGGAAGATAGCAGGCGAAAAGCCGCAGGGTGGAAATCAGCAGCGCTCGCATGGGCATGCCCAGTGCGTTATTGACGGATACCATCAATATACACACTCCAAGACCACTGTAGCTCAGAGGCACCCGCAGCAGGTAATCGACCAGAATATCCTGCACGCTGGCATCGCTCGTGAACAGGTTGGCCACCACGCCGGAAGCCATCAGCCAGATCAGGCCGATGCCCAGTTGCCAGACCACAATGAAACGTACAGCGATGCGCACGAGTTTGCGGATTTTTTCGATCTCGCCGGCGCCTCGCAAACGCCCGACCATGGGGGGCATGGACATGGTGAGAGCCAGTACCACCACAATCGAGAAGAATTCGAGCCGTGTGCCCAGACCCCAGGCACCGACCGCTGCGGAGCCGAAACCAGCCACCAGGGCTGTGGCCAGCATGGCGGCCATTGGCGGCATCAATTGGCTGACCATGGCCGGGGCCATGATGCCGCCGAGCTGGCGGATAGCGGCCATGAGTTTCAGTTGCAGCAGGTCGAAGCTCAGCCAGTGTCGGCGAATGAGAGTCGGGTAGCAGATTAATACGCCGATGCCGAAGGCTGTGATGGTCGCCCAGGCCGCACCGGGCAGGCCCCAGCCAAAGACGAAGATGTAGAGCGGGTCCAGGGCAATGTTAAGGAGGCTGGTAAGGATCATCATGTAGCCCGGCAATCGGGTGTCGCCGTTGGCGCGGCAGACGGCGTAGCTGAAATACAGCATGGCGCCGGTCCAGGCGGAAACCAGCCAGGGTGCCCAGTATTCCCGGATGACCGGGCGCAGGGCGGCTTCGGCACCGAGCAGATCGAGAATCAGGCTTTGCAGAAGCCACACAGTCAGGCACAGGATCAATGCCAGTGCAGCGCCGACGGCAATCACCAGGCCGCCGAGGCGTTGCGCCCGCAGTTCATCGCCCTGGCCGAGGGTGCGGGAGATGATGGCGGTGGTGGCAATGCCCAGGCCCACGTACATGCCGCTGACCAGTTGCTGCATGGGCACGGTGAAGCCCAGTGCGGCAAGCGGGTCGCCGCCGAGTTGGCCGACGAAGGCGCTGTCGGCGAGCTGGAAGGTCATCAGTGAGAGGACGCCGAACAGCATGGGCCAGGTCATGTGGTAGAGCTGGCGGGCCAGGGAGACGTTGTTCAGGTCATTTTGCACGGTTGGGGTTGGGGCCTTGATCCGGAATTTGGCGGGATTCTAACAGGTCATAGGATTGGTGCACGCAGCCGGATGGGGATGCCCTTCCAAAAACCGCTCAAGCCCGTCCATGGGGCGCTTTTGCTCCGCCATCCCTGGCTCCGCAAAATTTTTGGAAGGGCATCCCCACCCGGCTGCCCCAACCCTGGGAGGGTTCTCGATTTAGTCAGAGCGCTGCGGGTGCATCAAAGTACTTTTAATGCCGCGTCGTAATCCGGCTCTTCTTTGATTTCTTCCACCAGCTGGCTGTGCAGCACTTTGTTGTTTTCGTCCAGAACCACAACTGCGCGGGCGCAGAGGCCTGCCAGGGGGCCGCTCTGGATGGCGACGCCGTAGTCCTGCTGGAAGCTGTAGTTGCGGAAGGTGGAGAGGGTTTCGACGTTGTTCAGGCCTTCGGCGCCGCAGAATCGTGAGGCGGCAAACGGCAGGTCGGCGGAGATGACCAGTACGGCGGTGTTGTCGAGGTTGCCGGCTTTTTCGTTGAATTTCCGTGTGCTGGCGGCGCATACGCCGGTGTCGACGCTGGGGACGATGTTGAGGACTTTACGTTTGCCCTGCCAGTGGTCGAGTTTGAGTTCTTCCAGGCCGCTGCTGGTTAGCGTGAACGGCGGTGCGTTGTCGCCTTCTTGCGGGAATTTGCCGCTGAGTTCGATGGGGTTGCCATCGAGGGTTACGTTGGTCGGCATGGTTTGCTCCTTTTGGGCTTATGCAAGTTTTCAGTTATCTACTCTGTGTAGCTTACTTTGGATGACTTTGCATTCTTGGTCTATAAGCGTGGTGCCAGGCATGGTCGAGGGACCGCTTTCCAAAAACCGCTCAAGCCCGTCCATGGGGCGCTTTTGCTCCGCCCCTCAGCGCTAATTGCTCCTGCGTCGCGCTGAGGGTCCTGGGCAGGCCATCCCTGGCCAGCCCGTGAAGAGCTATCCGCTCTTCACCCCTGGCTGCGCAAAATTTTTGGAAAGCGGTCCCTCGACCACGCCCTCAACCCTCTGGAAGTTAGAGTCCAGCCTAACGTTAGTTTATGACCGGGATGTGGCTTCCCGGGTTTCAAAAACCTCCGTGGGGTTTCTTTGAACCAGGAGGAGGTAGAGGCCGGTGCCCAGGAGGGCGCAGATGACGATGGTGGCGGCCATGACCATGGGGGTGCCGTTGTGGAAGTGGCCTACGAGGGCGCCTGCGGTGGCGGCTGCGGCCATTTGTATGAAGCCGAGCAGGGCGGAGGCGGAGCCGGCCATTCGGGGGAAGTTGGCCAGGGCGCCGGCCATGGTTTGGGGGAGGATCATGCCGGTGCCGATCATGAAGGCGGCCTGGGGCAGGACGATGGCCCAGGGGCTGTGGATTTGCTGGAGTGCCAGGATGGTCATGCTTCCGCCGCCGGCGATGGTGGCGAGCAGGCCGTACAGGAGGATCTGGTCTGGCTGGCGGTGTCGGGCCAGGCGGATGGAGGCGATGTTGCCAATAAGATAGCCGATGGCGATAAATACGTTGTACAGGCCATAGTGTTCAACCGGTACGCCCAGTACGTCGATCAATACGAAGGCGGAGCCGGAGAGGAAGGCGAACAGGCCACCGTAGATGGCTGCGCTGGTGAGGGCGTAGCCGAGAAAGGTGGCGTCGGTGCCGATGCGCCGGTAGTTGGCCAGCAACTGGCGTGGCCGAAAGGGCTGGCGGTAGTCCGGTCGCAGGGGCTCTGGCAGGCCGATGGCGATGACGCCGGTGGTGATCAGGGCGTAAATGGCCATAACGATAAATATCCAGTGCCAGCCCAGGCTGGTCACCATGATGCCGCCAAAGGTGGGCGCGATCGCGGGGGCCAGGGCCATGATGCCGGCGAGTATGGCGAGGATTCTGGCGGCGTCTTTGGGGGCATAGACGTCACGTACGATGGCGCGGCCAAGCACGGGGCCGGCGGAGCCGCCGAGGGCCTGAAGGAAACGGCTCAGGTGGAGCATTTCGATGTTGGTGGCCATTGCGCAGCCTATGCTGGCCAGTGCAAACAGTGCCAGCCCGCCGATCATGACGGGTTTGCGGCCGTAGCGGTCGGCCAGTGGGCCGCAGATGAGCTGGGCGAAGGCGAAGCCGATGATGTAGATGCTCAGGGTGAGTTGGACCTGGCTGGTGCTGGCGTCGAAGTCGTTGGCGATTTGTGGCAGCGAGGGCAGATACATGTCCGTGGCCATTGGCCCTAAGGCAACGGCTGCGGCCAGCAGTATTGTTGTCCATGTGCTTGTGAGTGCGAGCATCTGACTTCCGGAGTGTGGCGAGGTTGGGTGAAGCTTTCCAAAAAACGCTCCTGGCGGCACATCCCTGTGGCGCTTCTGCTCCGCCATCCATGGCTCCGCAAATTTTTGGAAAGCTTCACCCAACCCCGCCAATGAACTTGTGGAGTAGAAGTCTAGAGCTGCATGCTCGTGAAAATAACAGCCTGACCTTTCATTCTATATATGAATGAGATCGATTGATTAATCGTGCAGGCCGTTCATGGTGGCGGCAACGGAGTTGATCTGGTTGCGGAGCCAGCGGTGGGCCGGGTCGGTCTGGTGGCGGCGGTGCCAGAGCATCAGCAGGGTGAAGGGGTTGTACTGGAAGGGCAGTGGCACATAGGCGAAGTCGCGCATTAACTGCAAGCCCATGCGTTCGGGGGCGGAGGCGAGCATGGTGGTGCCGCGCAGGAATTCGGGCAGGCCGGAGAAGTTGGAGACGGTGACCAGGTTCCGGCGTTTCATGCCTCGGGCGTCGAGGGTGCTGTCCAGGCCGGGTTTTTCGCCGGTGGAGAAGAGCACGGTGATGTGGTCGGCTTTCAGGTAATCGGCCAGATCTTCCGGTGCTTCCCGTTCGTTGGGGTCGTAGAACACCACCATCCGGTCTGCCATCAGGCCACGTTGCATGATGTCTGTTGCCTCGGGGGCATGGGGGCTGATGGCCAAGTCGCAGGCTTCTTTGCGCAGCATGTCGGCGCTGGGGATGCCCGAGGGGATAACCTGTAGATGGATGCCGGGGGCCTGCTGACGCAGGTTTTTCAGCAGGCCGGGTAGTAACAGATCGCGCTGGTAGTCGTTGGCGGCTATGGTAAAGGTGAACTCTGCGGTGGCCGGGTCAAAAGGCGGTCCGGAGGGCAGGGTTCGCAGGTCGTCCAGTAGTTGGCGGATGTGCGGGCCGGTGCGCAGGGCGTATTGTGTGGGCACGATGCCTCTGCCGGATTTCACGAATAGCGGGTCGCCGAAGGCTTGGCGCAGGCGGTCCAGGGTATGGCTGACGGCAGACTGGCTGACACCCAGTTTGATGGCCGCGCGGGAGACGCTGCCCTCATCCAGTACGGTCACGAAGGTGGCCAGGGCGCGCAGATCCAGGTTCAATATATCGATCGGGTTCATGGGTTAAGTGTACGATACTTTTAATTTGAGTGTATGCTCAATAAAGTGGCGTTACATATACGGTGAAGCGGGAGTTTCAGTATGAGCATGACACTGGCATTCGATGTTTACGGCACATTGGTGGACCCGATGGGTATGGCGGAGCTGTTGCGCCCTGAGGCCGGTGATGACGCTGGCGCGCTGGCGGCGCTTTGGCGGGAGAAGCAGCTGGAATTCTCTTTCCGCAAAGGGCTGATGAGAGTCTACGAAGATTTTGGGGTATGTACCCGTCAGGCGCTGCGCTACGCCTGCGCGGTTCACGGGGTCGAGCTTTCCACGACCCGGGAAGATGAGCTGATGACGGCCTACCTGTCGTTGCCGGCCTTCGATGATGCCCTGCCGGCGCTGAAGTCACTGAATGGAAACTATCCGCTGTACGCTTTTTCCAACGGCAGCTATCCGGCGCTGGAAAAGGTGCTGGGGCACAATGATTTGCTGGAGCAGCTTGATGGTCTGGTGTCGGTGGATGACATCAAGAGTTTCAAGCCGGACCCGGCGGTGTATACCCATGCCCGCCGTATGACCGGTGCCTGGGATCAGCCGCTGTGTCTGGTTTCCAGCAATGCCTGGGATGTGATCGGCGCCCGGGCGGCGGGATTGCGCGCTATCTGGGTGAAGCGTGATGCCGCCCGGGTTTTCGAGGACTGGGGGATTGAGCCCTCGGCCGTGGTTACTGATCTTTCGGAGTTGTCTCAGGCGTTAACGGAATTTCCTCGGCCTTAAGCAGCTTGAAGTTGATTTGCCGGCGTTCGTCGTCAACGCCGGTAAAGCTGACGGTCACCCGCTGGTCCAACTGGAAGATGCGGCCGTTCTTGTTGTGCACCAGGCGCAGGGTGACCGGGTCGAAGCTGTATTTGCCGTCCAGATCGCGGCAGCTGACAAATCCTTCCAACCCGTTGCTGTCCAGGCGCACGAAGAAGCCGGAGGGCATGGTGCGGCTGATGGTGCCGTCCATGGGTTCTTCCGGGAGCGTTTTGGCGTAATCGGCCTTGAGCCAGGCTTCCAGGGTGTTGGCGGCCTGGCGGGCCCGGAACTGGGCTGCCTGCAGGGCTTCGAGCTGCTGGCTGTTCAGGGCCTTCATCGGTTTTTTCCACAGCGAGGCCTTGATCAGCCGGTGCACGTACAGGTCTGTAAACTTGCGCAGCGGAGAGGTGAAGGTGGTGTAGGCGGCCAGTCCCATGCCCTGATGCGGTGCCGGTTCGAAGCGCAGTTCCGCCCGGGCCAGCTGGCGTGACAGGATGGATTTTACCGGTACTTCGGCCTCCACCTGGTCGCTGTGTTTCATCAGCGTTTTGAACCCTTCGGCAGAGCCGGCATCCAGGTCAGTCAGGTGCGGAGCGTGGCTCTCCAGCAATTTGCGGATGTTGTCAGCACGGTCATCCCGCAGCCCCGGATGTTGAATAAACAGGCCTTCTCCCTGTTGCTGCAGGAAATCGGCGGCGCATCGGTTGGCCGCCACCATGCATTCTTCCACCAGTCGATGGGCCTCGTTCTGAACCGAAGGCTCGATCAGGCGAATACGCTTGTTTTCATCCAGGCGCAGGCGAAATTCCGGTCGGTCGGTGTTCAACAATGCGTGCTCGGCGCGCCATTTGCGCAAGGCCGTGGCGGCCTGGTGCAACTGGTCCAGGCTGTTGGTAACGTCGTCCGGGAGCGCCTTGATGCCGTCGTCTTCCCGGCCTTCGATGAGGTGGGAGACCAGCTCATAGCTGAGTTTGCCCTTGGAGCGGATAACGGCCTGATGGAAGCTGTAATCCCCCAGGCTGCCATCGTTGTTGACCTGAAGATCACACACCAGAACCAGTCGTGGTGTTTCCGGCATGAGTGAGCACAGGCGTGTGCTGATGCCTTCCGGCAACATGGGCAGAGGCTCGCCGGGGAAGTAGATGGCGGTCGCCCGGTTATAGGCTTCCTCTTCCGCCGGGCTACCCGGTTCGATCAGCGCTGCCGGGTCGGCAATCGCGATAGACAGGGCCCAGCCGGTGGCATTCGGGGTCGCCATCAGGGCGTCGTCCATGTCCTGGGTGCCGGGGCTGTCGATGGTGACATAGGGCTTGTCTGTACGGTCTTCCCGGTCTTCGGTATTGGCAGTGATGCTGTCTTCACTCAGGCTATCCGCCTGTTTCTGCACTTCTTCGGGCCAGGTGTCGGCCAGGTCAAAGTTGGCCAGTGTGAAGGCCCGCTCAATACCGGGCTCACCGGCCTTGCCGATGACCCGCAGGACTTTCGCCTGGCCTTTGCCGTCTTTGAACGGATGACGATGGATCTGACAGTAGATAAAGTCACCCGGCTCGGCATCCATGCGTTCTTTGGGCGGAATGAATATCCAGCGATTGATGCCCGGTGTTTCCGGAGCCACAAAGTGCCCTTTACCCTTTACCAGGTAACGACCAACAAAGGTCGTGAGGTGCGATTCCAGCAGCTCGTCGACCTCGCCCTGGGTTTTGCCTTTATCAACTTCGTGTTCGGTAACGTTGACGCGGTCGCCGGGTAGCACCTTCTGCATTTCTTCCGGTGGCAGAAAGACATCACGCCCTTCGTCCAGCGCAACAAAACCGAAACGCCCGTTGGTGGCCTTGACGGTGCCTGGGAAGACTACCTTGTGGTCTTTAATGTCGGTTTTCAGCTGGCGCAACTGATTGAGAGCGTCCGCATTGAGCATGGAAAAAGAACCTGGCTAAAAAATGGATGATGTCGCGGAGTATAACGGTTCTGTCGGTGTGAGTCAGATCTGTCAGAGCGGGTAAAGTTCACGACCCTTTTCAGTCTGAATGCACACCCTGTTGCGCCCCTGTCGCTTGGCTTCATAGAGGGCCTGATCCGCATTGTGAAGAATGGTGTCGAGGTCTTCTCCGGGCTGGCAGTAGTAGCCGCCGACACTGGTGGTGACAGGCGTACCGGTACGCTGGCTTTCCTTTTCGATCTCGGCCCGGATACGGCAGGCGATCTGTTCCAGGGTTGCCGGATCGCAGGGGGACAACAGCACCACAAATTCGTCACCACCCCAACGGCCGGCATGGTCATAGGGGCGTATCGAAGCTTTCAGCCACAGGGCGAACCGGCAAAGAATGTCGTCGCCGGCCTGGTGGCCCCGGCTGTCGTTAATGTCTTTAAAGTTGTCGATGTCGAGCCAGACCAGCCCAAAGCCGTTACCCTGACGGCTCGCACGGTCGATTTCTTCCGTCACCAATTCGTCCAGCCCACGCCGGTTTTTCAGGCCAGTGAGGGCATCTACCCGTGCCAGTCGGTAGAGTTCTTCAGTGCGGTGAGCGACTTTCCGCTCCAGTTCCCGGGTAGTGTCCTGAACGGTGCTGGTCATTTTCTCAAAATGGTCCACCAGCCGGCCGATTTCATTGTCCGGTTTGGGCAGGTAAGGAAGGTCGAAACGGCCTTCTCGTACCCGGTTGACGGCATGCTCCAGGCTCATCACCGGCTTGAGGATTTTTGAGCGGATAATCAGATGGAACAGCACGAGTGTAACCAGAAGGCTTACCAGAAATACCGCCACCAGCGGCCACAGGTAACTGACCGGTAGCAGTGTTTGCAGATCCAGCAGAGTGATCTCGAACCAGCCAATGGCTGGCAGATAAGAAACGCCGGCCAGATGTTTGCGGCCATCGATGGTGACAAACCCGCTTTCTACCGCGCCTTTCTCGCCGTTGCGCTGCTTCAGCATCTGCAGCATGCCCAGAATTTTCTGTTTGTCCTGTTGTTTGTCGAACAGTCGGTCAACGGTGTTTTTCTGGCCTTCGGGCTTGATGATGCTGGCGAAGTCGATGTAGTTGCGATCTCGGTACAGCTGAATGGCGCCGTTGTAGTCGACGAACAGGGTTGTGATGCCCTCCTGGCCGAGATCGACAATGTCTTGCAGAAACCTGTCCAGATTAAGCCCGGTGCCGACCATACCGACAATCTCGTTGTCGGCATTGCGCATCAGCACATCGATCCAGAGCTTGGTGACGCCCAGTTCGGTGTCGGGGTTGACGTTCAGGTGGAAGTCCCGGCCTTCCTCGATCAGTTGGAAGAACCAGGCATCATCGGGGTCTTCCGGGTCCAGGACATAGCGGAACTGATTGTTGGCGTATTCGTCCTGGGCGTTGTTGTAGTAATAACGGCCGTTATCCCGAAGGGCGACAAAGTAGTTGTTGTCGCGGAAATTTTTCCGGTAGCTTTCCATTTGCCGGATAGCGGCCTCTTCCAGCAACTTTTCCTTCGGGTTGTTGGCCCAGCGAAGCAGGGCACCGGATTGTGCCATCTGGCGGGCCAGGCCGATTTCCCGTTCGAGGGATTGCAGGAGTCTGGCGCTGTCGTAGCGCACCTGGATTTCTGCAACCTGTTTACCCCATCGCTCGATAATGTTTGCGGAGAGCTCCCGGTAGGCGAACAGGGAAGCGGACCCGGCAATGATGATCAGTACAGCCAGTAAAGCGAGGATGCGGGTTTTCAGGCTCAAAATGGATCCTTCTGCAACGTCCTTATTGGTTCAGACCCTAATACTAGAACACCCCAGGCGCTCCGAATAGGAAAATAGCGGGGCGAAGTGCCCCGGCATGCTGTCAGTTGTGCTCGGAAAATACCCGGGTCTGGCCTTCGCCGTTGAACAGGATGACCTTGTACGGATCTTTTCGATTGCCCATTTCCATGCCTGGTGAACCCGCTGGCATGCCTGGCACGCTCAGACCGGTTGCTTGCGGAGCTTCACTGAGCAGGCGTTTGATATCTTCAGCCGGGACGTGGCCTTCGACCACATAATCGCCGACATAAGCGGTATGGCAGCTGCCCAGGCCGGGAATCAGGCCGGCTTCGGCTTTGATTCTGCCCATGTCGTTGCTATTGGTGGCTTTGACATCAAAGCCGTTTTCTTCCAGATGATCAATCCAGTCTCCGCAACAGCCGCAGGTCGGCGATTTGTAGACGTGAATGCTTTGAGCGGCGCCCCCCGCCACAGCGGTGGTGCTGAAACCGAGTACGGCGGTCAGGCCCAGGGCCAGAGTGCTTTTTTTCATGGCGTTTTACCTCAGTGGTGATGCTGGTGATCAGCTGATTTTGAGTCGGAGCCGGAGAGCCAGAACCACCAGACAACAGCTCCCATCAGAACAATACCTCCGATATTGACCATTAAATCCTGCATTGGTTTCACTCCTTTTGCCCGTCGGCATCGGGTTTATGGCTGGTTTGGAACAGCCGCAATCGGTTGGCGTTGGAGACCACGGTAACCGACGACAGCGACATGGCCGCCCCGGCCAGAATGGGACTCATCAGAATGCCCCAGAACGGGTAGAGCAGCCCGGCTGCGACCGGAATGCCCAGGGTGTTATAAATGAAGGCACCAAACAGATTCTGATGGATGTTCTTCACCGTGGCCCGGGAAATCTCGATGGCATCCGGGACGCCGTGCAGAGAACCGCGCATCAGGGTAATCGCCGCGCTTTCAATGGCGACATCGGTGCCGGTGCCAATGGCAAAGCCGACATCTGCGGCGGCCAGGGCTGGCGCGTCGTTAATGCCATCGCCCACCATGGCGACGGTGTAGCCCTTTCCACGCATTTCGCTGACCACTTCCGCTTTGTCTTCCGGCAGAACCTCCGCCCGGTAGTCATCAATGCCCGCCTTGCTGGCAATGGCCTTGGCGGTGGCGTCAACATCCCCGGTGACCATCATCACCCGGATGCCGGCATGGTGCAGGCGCTCAATGGCGGCTTTAGAGTCCGTTTTGATGGCGTCGGCCACGCCAATTACCCCGAGTACCTCGTTGCCCAGGGCCAGAAACAGCGGGGTGCCGGCCTCTTCGGTGATGCCATTGGCGGCGTTTGTCAGGTTGTCCAGTGACAACCCTTCGGCTTCCAGCCAACGCCGGTTGCCCAGGCGCACAGACTGGCCATCAAATTCACCCTGGACACCTTTGCCGTTCAGGGCTTCGAAACCGGTCACTTTTTCTGCAGTGACTTCATCCTGTTCCGCTCTGGCGAGAATGGCTTCGGCCAGTGGATGCTCGGAATGCTGTTCCAGCCCCGCCGCCAGGGCGAGCAGGCGTTGTTCGTTGTCACCGGTAGCGTGAACCCGGATAACCGCCGGATGGCCTTCAGTAATAGTGCCGGTCTTGTCCAGAATCACCAGATCCAGCTTGCCGGCAGTCTGCA
>JAVLAV010000045.1:18397-24763 GCA_031580735.1 Marinobacter sp. | reverse complement strand
AGCTCGTTCACCTCTTGGTCGGTGGTCGCCATGATCGTTGCTCCGTTATTCTCTCATCGTGGGCCGGCGCCATTGAGGACGGCCACCTGGCTGCATGAACTGGAACCGGCACTCGGAGAAGAGAAGTTCTTCTTTGAAGATGAGTTCGAGGAAATGAAAAAAGGAAACGGCTGAGGCTGTTGCCCTTAAAGCATGACGAAAAAGGCCAGATGGAGGGATTCATCTGGCCTTTTTGCTATTCAGGCTGCACGAAATAGCGTTTCAGCAACCAGGGATCATCGAAATGCCGCGTGCCCACAAAGGCCGTGGCGTGATGCCCCCACTGGCGCATGGCTCCAGGTGATGGCACTCCCGTGGGCCAAAGGAAATACCGCTCCAGACGCTCTGTGCCGGCAATCATGCCTTCAGTGCTGAACAGCCGACCACCGGCAAACGAAGGGCCACGCAAACGGTCATAGGGCTCCATGGAATAGCGCCGGGTTTCGGCTTCATCTTCAGGACGCTTCGTCGCCACATCCATCAGATAATGTGTGCCCGAGGCCAAATACAGCACCACCCCCTTATCTGTTTCCGGTGCGGTGCCGGCAATCCACAAGGGCTCTTCCCAGAAACCGGTTTCGCCCCGGGGTTCCAGCCCGCCGGGCGCCAGAACCCAGGTGTGATAACAACCGCAGGGATGGATGGAGTCGTAGATCAACGGGCGGCCGCTCTCGCCCAGCGTAACGCGCCAGACAAAGCCATCCAGCTCTCCGGCGACAATATCGAAACGACCTTCGGCGGGACGGCGGGGAAACCACAGGTTATACACCAGCTGTGGAAGCACCTGCCCACTCACCCGGGTATAGGCAACCTGGCTGAACACGACTGGCTCGGGCCGGAACTGGATATCACCATTCTGGCCCCGCCCCGGACGCCCCGGCAGGTCACTGCTACCCGCAGTCTCGACCACCCAGGCCGGCGCGTAGTGCTGCAACAGCTCTTTGCGTTCAACCGGCCGGAAATCCGGAATGCCCAGTTGGCTGCGTGCCGAGGCGCGGCGAAGCAAGGCGGCTACATCGATGTCTCCGGAAACCGGTTCCGGCTCATAAACGTGGAAGGGGTGTTCGAACCGGTATTCGCCAAACTCATCCATCAACTCACCCATCACCACGCCGGCCCGCCAGCGCACCACTGGCGCTACCGCGGGGTAGCCTCCCAACACTCTGGAGGATGTGCTATAGCTGTCCGGCACTGTGGACGCGTCCTGCAGTTGCTGCCAGCGCGAGTCGCTTTCCAACAACTCTGCGATCGCAGCCTGACCACAGTGCTGCAACTCTGGAAGCAGGTTGCGGGCGTTGCCGCCGAGACTGGCCGCCTCAAAATGCCAGGCGGTTACCGCAAGTTCATGGGCACGCTCCAGCCATTCCCGGCGCTGCGGCACACTGAGCTCATCAACAGAAAAGCTGGCCAACAAACGGTTGACTCGTAAATAAGGGAAGCCGGCTGGTGACCAGGTCTGGGCATCAAAGTGATTGCCGCCCTCAACCTGTTCCTGCCATTGCTCAAAGGTATTCTTGCAGGTATCTGTTTCAACGGCCACGGCGGGCGATGGGTCATATTGACGAGTGGCACAGCCGGCCAATAACACCAACGTCAGCAACAATGAAATCTTGATCCAGCGCCTGACCTGCATCGTCACCACCTTTTAAATTACCCAGACCGCCTGTTAGTACAGCATGGCATACAACTTGCGCCTGTAGGTACGCACGTCCGGATTGCTGTTACCCAGCTTTTCAAACAACTCGACCAGCGTGGTCTTGGCCACCCCTTCCTTATACGTGCTATCCGCCCGCATCAGGCGAATCAAAAGGTCCATCGCCTCAGCGTTCTGTTCCTGCAGGATCTTGTGCAACGCCAACTGGTGCAGGGCTTCCGGGTCATCAGGGTTGGCTTCCAGCTTTTGTTCCAGATCGGCCACCGGCGGTAATTCGCCGGACTGCTTCATGAACTTCACCCGGGCGGCCAGTTGTTTGGCCTTGTGGCCCAGCTTGTCTTCCGGCGCCAGGCTGTTCAGTACCTGCTCGGCCGTTTCCAGGTCGCCCTTTTCGGCTTTCAACTGGGCCAGATCGATGAGCACGTCCACGTTTTCCGGGTCTTTCTGATTCATTTCGGTGAAGATCGCCAGCGCGCCATCCACATCACCGGCTTCCCAGAGAGCGTGGGCTTTTTCATAGGGATCTTCCGCCGGCGCTTCGACATGCTTCTCCAGAATCTTGCGGATTTCACTCTCCGGCAAGGCACTGTTGAAGCCGTCTACGGCCTGCCCGTCTTTCACCAGAATGATCGTTGGCAGGCTGCGCACACCCAGCGAAGCGGTCAGTTCCTGCTGTTGGTCAGCGTTCACTTTCGCCAGCTGGAAGTTGCCCTGGTACTCATCCGCCAGCTTTTCCAGAATCGGCATCAGTTGCTTGCAGGGTGCGCACCAGTCCGCCCATACGTCCACCAGCACCGGCGTGGTGGCGGAGGCTTCCATTACTGCCTGCTGGAAGTTTTCTGCCGTGGCGTCAAAAATGTGTTGCGAAGCTGTCATAGGAGCACCTGATGCGTTGATCTGTTTGCTGTTTATTGTTGGGGCACAGGGTATAAATTCAAGGCAACTTGAAAATCCCGCCATCGCCGTTACATAGGACATTAACCACTCACGCCTGAGAGCAGAACGGTATGAACGACGAAAACCGCAACAACTCCATGGAAGAATTTGAAGAAGACGTGACCGAATACATTGGTAAAGACGAGAGCAGCACCGGCCTCGCCTTGCCCGAGCATAGTCGCCCGCGGCGCATGTACGTGTTGCCGGTGTCTAACCGGCCGTTTTTTCCGGCGCAGGTTCAGCCAGTGGTGGTGAATGAAGACCCCTGGCACGAAACCCTGAAGCGGGTAGGCGAAACCGAGCACCGTGTGCTGGGCGTCTGCTTTGTGGACGAGCCTGAAACTGAAAGTGGCATTCCTGGCAGCGAAGACTTCGAGACTATGGGCTGCGCTGTACGCGTGCATCATGCGCAGAAGGACAGCGGCAAAGTGCAGTTCATTGCCCAGGGGCTGCAACGCTTCCGCATTGTGCAATGGCTACGCCGCCGGCCACCCTATCTGGTCGAAGTGGAATACCCGGAAGAGCCTGAAGAACCGGCGGATGAGCTCAAGGCTTACACCCTGGCCATCATCAGCACCATCAAGGAATTGCTGCGCTCAAATCCGTTGTATGGCGAAGAAGTAAAGCAGTACCTGTCCCGCTTCGGCCCGGAAGACAGCTCGCCCCTGGCGGATTTCGGCGCCTCCATGACCAGCGCGCCCGGCCGGGAACTGCAGGAAGTACTGAATACAGTCCCCCTGCTCCGGCGCATGGAAAAAGTACTCCTGCTGATGCGTAAGGAGCAGGAAGTGGCGCGCCTGCAAACCGAAATCAACGAGGAAGTGAACGAAAAGGTGCAGAAGCACCAGCGGGAATTTTTCCTGCGCGAGCAACTGAAGGTGATCCAGCGGGAACTGGGCATCGCCAAAGACGACAAGACCGCCGATGTCGAACGCTTTGAACAGCGTATGGCCAGACTCAACCCGCCAGAGGCCGTACAGGAACGATTCGCCGACGAGGTTCAGAAACTTGAGGTGCTGGAACAGGGCTCCCCGGAATACGGCGTAACCCGCAATTATCTGGACTGGCTTACCCAGGTGCCCTGGGGCATCCACTCGGAAGACCACTTCGACCTGGCCGAAGCCCGCCGCATTCTCGACCGTGACCACGACGGCCTGGACGATGTCAAAGACCGCATTGTCGAGTTCCTGGCAGAGGGCACCTTCAAGGGCGAAGTGAGTGGTTCCATACTGCTTCTGGTTGGTCCGCCGGGCGTGGGCAAAACCTCCATCGGTCATTCAGTGGCAGACGCCCTGGGCCGGGAATTCTACCGGTTCAGCGTCGGCGGCATGCGCGACGAGGCCGAAATCAAGGGCCACCGGCGCACCTATATCGGTGCCATGCCGGGCAAGTTTGTGCAGGCGCTGAAAGACAGCAAAGTGGCCAATCCGGTGATCATGCTCGATGAGATCGACAAGATCGGTTCGTCGTTCCAGGGTGACCCGGCCTCCGCCCTGCTGGAAACCCTGGATCCGGAACAGAACCGGGAGTTTCTGGACCACTACCTGGATGTGCGCATGGACCTCTCGAAAGTATTGTTCATCTGCACCGCCAATCAGCTGGACACCATACCCCGGCCCCTGCTCGACCGGATGGATACCATTCGCCTGTCCGGCTATATCGGCGAAGAAAAACTCGCCATCGCCAAGCATTACCTGATGCCGCGACTGCTGAAACGTGCCGGCCTGCTGAAAAAGCAGTTGAACATCACCGATGCGGCTATCCGCCAGATCATTGAAGGCTACGCCCGCGAAGCAGGTGTCCGGAGCCTTGAAAAACTACTGCACAAAGTGATCCGAAAGGGCATCGTGGCACTGCTGGACAACCCGGACAAGCCGGTAAAAGTGGGCGTGTCTGACCTGACAGCCTACCTTGGTCAGCCGGCCTTCAAGAAAGAGAAATCCCTGCAGGGCACCGGCGTGGTCACCGGCCTGGCCTGGACCGCCATGGGTGGCGCCACCCTGAGCATCGAGGCTTCCCGCATTCATACCAACCAACGGGGCTTCAAGCTCACTGGCCAGCTGGGTGAAGTGATGAAAGAGTCTGCCGAGATTGCCTACAGCTTTGTTTCGTCCAACCTCAAACGCTACAAAGGCGACCCGACCTTCTTCGACAAATCCTTCGTGCACCTGCACGTACCCGAAGGCGCCACCCCCAAAGACGGCCCCAGCGCAGGTGTCACCATGGCCACGGCCCTGCTCTCCATCGCCCGCAAAGAGGCACCGAAGCAAAACCTGGCGATGACCGGAGAGCTGACGCTGACCGGGCAGGTATTGCCGGTCGGCGGCATCCGGGAAAAAGTGATCGCCGCGCGGCGACAGAAAATCAGCAATCTGATTCTGCCGGAGGCAAACCGGGGCGATTATGAAGAACTGCCGGAGTATCTGAAGGAAGGGCTGTCAGTGAACTTCGCCAAGCACTACAACGATGTGTTCCAGGTGTGCTTTGCGAGCAAGCCGAGGAGAGGGGCTTCGGTTCACTGATTTGTTTGGCCACGGACGGCACTGACTTGCATGAACAAAAGGAAAAGCGTCAACCGAGATATGCCGCAAAGCCTGGTCGGTTTCGGGTGGGGTGAGAATTTTCTGCCGGAAAAAGATGTCTGAGCGAAACGAGTTGTTTTTCCAAAGAAAATTCTCACCCCACCCGGAACCAGCCCTTCTTTCTAAATTATCAACTTCAGGCTTTTTCTTTCCAGCCGTCATCCTTGAGCATCGACCCCACCGTCAGCACCGGCGAGGCATCTATATCGTCGGCGTTCATCATGTTGGCCACGCGCTGCAAAGAAGACAGGATCATGGTCTGCTCCCACTCCTCCAGACTCTGGTATTTCTCGATGAAATCTTCCTGCAACGGATTGGGCGCACGGGCCAGAATCTCTTCGCCTTTTTCCGTCAAATGCGCGTGCACCTTGCGCTTGTCACGGGTACTGCGAACCCGATAGACCAGCTCGCGGTGTTCCAGACGGTCCAGAATCGTGGTTACCGTCGCCTGACTGAGGCTGACCTGCTCGGCAATGGTGCCGATGGTTACCTCGCCCAGATCGCGAATGGTGCGCATGATCAGAAGCTGTGGGCCGGTCAGACCGGCGTGCTTGCTCAGCCGCTTGGAATGCAGATCCGTTGCCCGGATCACCCGCCGAAGTGCCACCAACACCTGATCGTAACTGCTCACTTTTTGCTCCATCGCCAATGAATACTTACACCACTAAATATTAGATGTCTTTGCATCGCTAAATGCAAGTAGGGCTTACCCCGACCCGGATACCGCATTATTTCTGTAAACCACTATGCTATGGTCATGCCCACACATTCACTCACACGCGGACATGGTTGATGATCAGGTACTACCTTGCTTTTGCGCTTACTATCGCCCTGACCGGGCAGGTTCACGCCCAGCAGGAACGGGAACTCGGGCCGGAAAAAGAGCTGACGGCAGAAGACGTCGAGGAAAGCATCAGAACGCTGGAAGAGCCCATGTACACCCCGTTTGTGGAGTTGTATCTGCTCGAGGAATCCAAGGCCCTGCGCAAGGAAATGCAGAACACCCGTGCCGAGCTGATTGAAAAGGTGGTCGACAAAGAGTTGTCGGTTGCCGACAAAACCATGTCTTACGCCACCGATACGGTGACCTACTTCTTTTACCTGATCGCCGGCGCCACCTCGATTCTGGTTCTGCTTGGCTGGAACTCCATCCGG
>JAVLAV010000045.1:0-18387 GCA_031580735.1 Marinobacter sp. | reverse complement strand
ACCAGCTCACCAGCCTGGCCGAAACCCGGGTGAACGAGCTGGTTATCGAATATGAAAAGCGACTGCAGTCGATTGAAGACCAGTTGCACCAGAAATCGGAAATTATTCACCAGAACCAGGCCGAGATTGAACGCACCAACGAAGTGCACGGGCTCTGGTTGAAAGCAAGCCAGGAAACGTCTCACCAGAACAAGATCGCAGCCTACGATCACATTCTGGATCTCCGGCCGGACGACGTGGAGGCTCTGAGCTACAAAGCTGACGCAGTGCTGGAAATCCAGGAACCACTGTGGGCCATCAGCCTCTGTCAGCGAGCCCTGAAGCTGGCACCGGACAACGGCCACGCGCTGTATCAGCTGGCCTGCGCCTATGCCGAGATTGGCCGCTGGGCAGATGCAGTCAGTACGCTTGAACAGGCTCTGGATATCTCCGAAGCCTACCGCGACGACGCTTCAGTCGATCCGAGTTTCGAGAAACTGCATGACCACGAAAATTTCCGGCGGTTGGTGTTCAGCGACCAGGACGAAGATCCCGAAAGCTGAACCCCCGGCACGAAGCTTGCTAACAACCGTGATCAAGAAGACGTTGAAGCATCTTCATGTTCCGGGGAGCCGATACCATGCTTGACAAGTCAAGAGTCGTGGTGTTTGTTTGACTCCGTGAGAACATAAGAAAAAACCCTGACACAAACAGGAACAACACGATGAAAACCTCTGCCAAGAAGCTTGTTACCGCTGTAAGTGCCTCCGTCGCCCTGATGGCCGCCGGCCAGGCTAACGCTGAAATCAAGATTGGTGTTGCCGGACCCATGACCGGCCCGGTTGCCCAGTACGGCGACATGCAGTTCGCCGGTACCCGCATGGCCATTGAACAGATCAACGCCGATGGCGGCGTGATGGGTGAGAAACTGGTTGCCGTTGAAATGGACGATGTCTGCGATCCCAAGCAGGCCGTCACCGTGGCCAACCGCATGGTGAATGAAGGCGTGAGATTTGTGGTCGGGCACCTGTGCTCGAGCTCCACCCAGCCAGCATCCGACATCTACTACGACGAAGGCATCCTGATGATTACGCCGGCCTCAACCAGCCCGGCAATCACCCAACGTGGCTACGACACCGTATTCCGCACCATCGGCCTGGACAGCATGCAGGGCCCCGCCGCCGCTGACTACATTGCCGCCCAGAACCCGGAACGGGTGGCCATTGTTCACGACAAACAGCAGTATGGTGAAGGCATTGCCACCGCTGTTCGTGACACCCTGGAAGAAGCCGACGTTGAAATCGCCATGTTCGAAGGCATTACCGCCGGCTCGAAAGACTTCTCCTCCCTGGTCACCCGAATCAAACAGGCGGATGTCGATTACGTGTACTACGGCGGGTATCACCCGGAGCTCGGCCTGATTCTGCGCCAGGCTCGCCAGTCCGATGTTGATGCTATCTTCATGGGCCCTGAAGGCGTTGGCAACGAGGGCATTACCACCATTGCCGGTGAAGCGTCTGAAGGCATGCTGGTGACCCTGCCCCCCAGCTTTGAGGAAAAAGCAGAGAACAAGGAGCTGGCAGCTGCCTTTGAAGCACAAGGTGAAGACCCCTCCGGCCCGTTCGTGCTGACCTCCTACTCCGCTGTTAAAGTGATTGCGGAAGGCATTGAGCAGGCTCAGTCCACCGATCCGTTCGAGGTTGCTGACGCCCTGCGTTCCGGCACCTTCCAGACTCCGATTGGCCCCATCGAATACGCGGAGAACGGTGACCTGAAATCCTTCGAGTTTGTGGTTTACGAATGGCACTCTGACGGCAGCAAGACTCTCGCCGAATAACGCCAGACCATTAACTTACGGTAAGGTAAAGCACCTTCCTGCCAGAAACGGAGGAAGGTGCTTTTCTGGGCTCCTGTTATCCCGTTACGGGAGCAGGCTTTCGGAGCTCCACAAACATGCAAGATCTCCTCTATTTCTCCCAGCAGCTGATCAACGGCTTAACGATTGGCAGCACCTATGCGCTCATTGCCATCGGCTACACCATGGTTTATGGCATTATTGGCATGATTAACTTCGCCCATGGCGAAATCTATATGATCGGCGCCTATACCGCCCTGATCGCTATTACCGGCCTGGCCACACTGGGCATTGCCTGGCTTCCGTTAGTGCTGCTGGTCGCTCTGCTCTGTGCGGTTATTGTATCCAGCTCCATGGGCTGGGCAGTGGAGAGGGTGGCTTACCGGCCGGTTCGCGGTCGGCACCGGCTGATTCCACTGATTTCCGCCATCGGCATGTCGATTTTCCTGCAGAATTACGTACACTTGGCCCAGGGTTCCCGCAATATCGGTTTCCCGGCACTGATTGAGGGCAGCTTCCGGTTTGGTCCGCCTGAAAGCTTCCAGTTGTCTCTTTCCTACATACAGATCACGATTTTCATCACCACCCTGATCTGCATGACCATACTGTCGCTGTTTATCGCCCGCTCCCGCATTGGCCGCGCCTGCCGGGCGGTTTCCCAGGATCTGGGCATGGCCAGCCTGCTGGGCATTGATACCAACCGGATCATCTCCGCCACTTTTGTGATCGGCGCTGCACTGGCCGCCGTTGCCGGGCTATTGCTGGGCATGTACTACGGTTCTGTAGACCCGCTGTTCGGCTTCATCGCCGGCCTGAAGGCGTTTACCGCCGCCGTTCTCGGGGGCATCGGCAGCATCCCCGGCGCCATGCTGGGCGGGCTGATACTGGGCGTGGCCGAGAGCATGACCTCCGGCTACCTGAGTGGCGAATACAAAGACGTCGTCTCTTTCGGCCTGCTGATTCTTATCCTGCTGTTCAAACCCACCGGACTGCTGGGCAAACCGGAGGTTGAGAAGATCTGATGGCAACACCACAATTCAAACATGCGCTCTTCTGCGCCGTTATTACTCTGGTCATCGCCTACCCCATTCTCGGGCTGGACCTGACCATTAAGGCCGCCACAATCGACCTGCAAGGCGCCGACTCCTCAACCGTTGTCGCCATTGTAGCGGCCGCTTTCGTGGTGTTTTTCTTTCAGCTATACCGCGACACCATCATGGCCAGCCTGCGAAAGGCGCCAAAGCTCAATCCGCTCAGCGGACGGGAGCCGCTGCCCCAGGCCAAACGCGTGAAGCTGGAGTCCTGGGTACTCACGGGCATTGTCGTGCTGGCTCTGTTCTGGCCGTTCTTTGTCTCCCGGGGCTCTATCGACCTGGCCACACTGGTACTGATCTATGTGATGCTCGCACTGGGCCTGAACGTGGTCGTTGGCCTGGCTGGCCTGCTCGACCTTGGCTACGTCGCCTTCTACGCCGTCGGTGCCTATACGTTTGCTCTGCTGTCCCAGTACACCGGCATCTCCTTCTGGATGTCGCTGCCAATCGGCGCCTTGCTGGCTGCCCTGTTCGGGCTGGTGCTCGGCTTTCCGGTGCTGCGCCTTCGGGGCGATTATCTGGCGATTGTAACGCTGGGCTTTGGTGAAATTATCCGGATTCTACTGAATAACTGGACCAACCTGACCGGTGGCCCCAACGGCATCGGCGGCATCCCGGACCCGACCCTGTTCGGCATGGAGTTCGGCCGCCGGGTCAAGGAAGAAGGAAACACCTCGTTTCATGAAACCCTCGGCATTGCCTACAGCAGTGAACACAAGGTGATTTTCCTGTACCTGATTGCTCTGGTACTGGCGGTGATCACCGCGCTGATCATCCGGCGTTTCATGCGCATGCCGGTAGGCCGGGCCTGGGAAGCCTTGCGGGAAGATGAAATTGCAGCCCGTTCGCTGGGCCTGAGCCGCACCGCGGTAAAGCTTTCCGCCTTCACCATCGGCGCGTTCTTTGCCGGCTTCGCCGGTACCGTGTTTGCGTCCAAGCAGGGTTTTATCAGCCCCGAATCCTTCGTATTCCTCGAATCCGCCATCATCCTTGCCATCGTGGTACTGGGCGGCATGGGCTCACAGATCGGCGTGATACTCGCCGCCATTGCGGTGACCATCCTGCCGGAACTGGCCCGGGAGTTTGCCGACTACCGGATGCTGGTGTTCGGCGCCGCCATGGTCTTGATGATGGTGTGGCGCCCGCAGGGTCTGATGCCCATGCGCAGGATTCATATCGAACTTGAGAAGCCGGAGTGACAGGCATGCTTGAAGTAAAAAATCTGTCCATGCGCTTTGGCGGCCTGCTCGCGGTGGATGAGGTAAGCCTGGATGTTCAGGAACACGAAATTGTGTCGATCATCGGGCCCAACGGGGCAGGCAAAACCACAGTTTTCAATTGCATCAGTGGATTCTACAAACCGACCGGTGGCGACATTCTGTTCGAAAAACAACCGATCCAGGCCAAGCCGGATTACAAGATCTCCCGCCTGGGCATGGTGCGTACCTTTCAGCATGTTCGCCTGTTCGGCAACATGACCCTGGTGGAAAACCTGCTGGTTGCCCAGCACCGACACCTGAACACCAACCTGCTTTCCGGGTTGCTGAAAACCCCGGATTACCGCAGGCGTGAACAGAAGTCACTGGACCGGGCGGCGTACTGGCTGAACCGCGTTGGCCTGCTGGACCTGGCCAACCGGGAAGCCGGCAACCTGGCCTATGGCCAGCAGCGCCGCCTGGAAATTGCCCGCTGTATGGTCACGGAACCCAAGCTGCTGATGCTGGATGAACCTGCTGCCGGCCTGAACCCTGCGGAAACCAGAGAGCTCGACCAGTTGATTGTCAGCCTGAAAGAAGACTACAACGTGTCCGTGTTGCTGATTGAACACGACATGAGCCTGGTAATGGGTATTTCTGACAGAATCAATGTGATCAGCCAGGGCCGCCCCCTGGCTGCCGGAACCCCGGACGAAATCCGCCAGAACGACGATGTGATCAAAGCTTATCTGGGCGAGGCCTGAGGAAAAACCATGCTGGTACTGGAAAACGTACACACCCATTACGGCAAGATTGAAGCCCTGCACGGGGTGTCTGTTGAAGTTAAAAGAGGTGAAATTGTCTCTCTGATTGGCGCCAACGGCGCCGGCAAAACCACATTGCTGATGACCGTTTGCGGCAACCCCCAGGCCAGTGCCGGCCGGATACTCCTCGAGGGCCGGGACATCACAAAAGCTCCCACGGCCAGCATCATGCGCTCCGGCATTGCCATTGTGCCCGAGGGGCGCCGGGTATTTCCCGGCCTGACCGTGGAAGAAAACCTGCACATGGGTGGTTTCTTCAATACCAAGACAGAAATCCGGAAAAGCCTGGACCATGTTTACGAACTGTTTCCCCGCCTGCAGGAGCGGGAACAACAGCGTGCCGGCACCATGTCCGGCGGCGAGCAGCAGATGCTGGCAATCGGCCGGGCACTGATGAGCAGGCCCAGAATGATCATTCTGGACGAGCCTTCCCTGGGACTGGCGCCGATCATCATTAAGCAGATTTTCGAGATCATCGGTCAGCTAAGGGAAGAAGGAATCACCGTGTTTCTGGTAGAGCAGAACGCCCACCAGGCGTTGAGTCTTGCAGACCGCGGCTACGTACTGGAGACCGGCCGAATCCGCCTGCACGACACCGGTAAGAACCTGCTGAACAACCCCGAGGTACGGGAGGCGTACCTGGGGGGCTAACATAACCAGAAACGAAAAAACCCGCCATGCCAGAAGCAGGGCGGGTTTTTTGTGGAAGCTTTCTAACCGGTATCAGTCAGAAAAATCGGTCGGCTGTTCGCCTTCCTTTACTTCCTTCATGGACAGCTTGACGCGGCCACGGTTGTCCACATCCAGAACCTTCACCAGAACTTCCTGACCTTCGCTCATCTCGTCAGTCACGTTCTCTACACGGTGATCGGCGATCTGGGAAATGTGTACCAGACCATCCTTGCCAGGCAGGAGGTTAACGAAGGCGCCGAAGTCCACAATGCGCTCAACGCGGCCTTTGTAGATGGCACCTACTTCGATCTCGGCCGTGATTTCCTTCACGCGATTAACCGCAGCCTGAGCCGCTTCCTGGTTATCGGCGTAGATCTTCACGTTGCCGTCGTCATCCAGATCGATAGACGCACCGGTCTCGTCACAGATAGAACGGATAGTTGCGCCGCCCTTACCGATAACGTCACGGATCTTGTCCGGATGGATCTTGATGGTGGTAATGCTCGGTGCACGGTCAGACAGCTCGGCACGCGGCTCGGAGATTACCTTGTTCATCTCGCCCAGGATGTGCTGGCGCGCGGTGAAGGCCTGCTCCAGTGCGATTTCCATGATCTCGTCAGTGATACCTTTGATCTTGATATCCATCTGCAGAGCGGTCACGCCGTCTTTGGTGCCGGCAACCTTGAAGTCCATGTCGCCCAGGTGGTCTTCGTCACCCAGAATGTCGGTCAGAACGGCGAATTTGTCACCTTCTTTGACCAGACCCATGGCGATACCGGCAACCGGAGCCTTGATCGGAACACCGGCATCCATCAGCGCCAGGCTGGAACCACAGACAGAAGCCATGGAGCTGGAACCGTTGGATTCAGTGATCTCGGAAACCGCACGAATGGCATACGGGAATTCTTCAATGGTCGGCATAACCGCCAGAACGCCACGCTTGGCCAGACGACCGTGACCGACTTCACGACGACCCGGCGTACCAACACGACCAGCTTCACCGACACAGTACGGAGGGAAGTTGTAGTGGAACAGGAACGGATCCTTACGCTCACCTTCCAGTGCGTCGATAGTCTGCACATCGCGGGTGGTGCCCAGAGTGGTGGTCACGATGGCCTGGGTTTCACCGCGGGTGAACAGGGCGGAACCGTGAACAGAAGGCAGAATGCCCACTTCCACTTCAATCGGGCGAACGGTTTTGTTGTCACGGCCATCGATACGCGGCTTGCCGTCAAGCACCTGCTGACGAACGACGATCTTCTCGACCTTGCCGAAGTACTTTTTCACTTCGTCTTCAGCCGGCTGGCCTTCTTCTTCACCGGCCAGTTTTTCAACGGCCGCTGACTTGATTTCGCTCAGGCGCGCATAACGCTCCATTTTGTCGCGAATGGCATAGGCTTCTGCAATCGCGCCACCAAACTCGGACTGAATGGTATTCAGCAGCTCGGTGTTTTCCGGCGCAGGCTGCCAGTCCCAACGCGGCTTGCCGTTTTCAGCGGCAAATTCCTTGATAGCGGTAACGGCGGCTTGCATTTCCTGGTGGCCATAGAGCACCGCGCCCAGCATCTGGTCTTCGTTCAGGCCTTTGGCCTCGGACTCAACCATCAGAACAGCGTCTTCGGTACCGGCAACGACCATGTCCAGATCAGACGTTTCCAGTTCTTCGAAGGTCGGGTTCAGGAAGTAGCCCTTGTCGTTGGTGTAACCAACGCGGACTGCACCGATTGGACCGTCGAACGGGATACCGGAAATAGCCAGAGCGGCGGAAGCGGCCAGCATGGCAGCAATGTCCGGATCGTGGTTCTTGTTGGCGGACATAACGGTCAGGATAACCTGAACTTCGTTCATGTAACCGGCCGGGAACAGCGGGCGAATCGGACGGTCAATCAGGCGGGAAGTCAGCGTCTCTTTCTCGGACGGACGACCTTCACGCTTGAAGAAACCACCCGGAATTTTGCCGGCTGCGTAGGTTTTCTCGAAGTAGTTAACCGTCAGCGGGAAAAAAGGCTGACCGGGTTTGGCTTCCTTGGCGCCAACAACGGTACCCAGTACTGAGGTATCGCCAGTGGTCACCAGAACAGAGCCGGTAGCCTGACGGGCTACACGGCCAGTCTCGATGGTGAAGGTCTCACCACCCATTTCAAAATGTTTCTTACGTGGTTGCAGATCCACAATACACTCCTGAATATTCATCGGTTATGTGAACCAAAGGCAACCCGTCTGAAAGCTAACAGGCTGTTGCAAAACCCCGGCAAGGCGTGCAGTTGCCACTGCAGCACCCGGGCTTTTCAACAACCTGCTATCAATATCGGCTTTCAATTGTGACAGGGAGCACCCTTCGGTTTCACGGACACATCAATTGCGGCTAACACCCTCCGGCTTTCCCGGAACGGGCAAGCACAGACAGCGGGAGAGAGGCACAGCCGGCCCGGAAACCCCGGGCCAGCCATCAGGTCGTCAATCCGGATTAACGACGCAGACCCAGACGCTTGATCAGCTCAAGGTAACGGTCAGCGTTTTTACGCTTCAGGTAGTCCAGCAGCTTACGACGCTGGTTTACCATCCGGATCAGGCCACGGCGGGAATGGTGATCCTGCTTGTTGGCCTTGAAGTGACTTTGCAGCCCGTCGATGTTGGCGCTCAGCAGGGCTACCTGAACTTCAGGGGAACCTGTGTCGCCTTCAGCTTGCTGAAAGTCTTTAACGATCTGTGCTTTCTCGTCGGCAGAAAGTGCCATGTTACACCTCATTGTTTGCGATGCTTAAGAATCCGGCCGAACCGCGCATCTCTACAGCCCGGCTAACCAGCAGCGGTCTTTATTGACCGACTAGCTGCTCTTTACCAGCCGACGGGGCACCAATTGGATGCCATCGTCTTCCGGCATTGCTTCTGCCAGTCCGACAAAGGAATGGTTGCCGTACAGGCGCACCAGACCTTCAAAGGACTGATCCATCATTCTAACCGGTTGTCCGTTCAATATCGACACCAACGAACTGCCGGACAACTGCAGCTCCGGAAACATGGTCAGGGCGCTCTCTGGCGGCAATAACAGGCCATCCAGGCTTTCACCCCGTTCACGTATGGCTTCCAGGTCTTCGACCTTATGAGCGCTTTCGAGAGTATAACCCGACGCCATGGTGCGGCGCAGAGCACTCACGTGGGCGCTGCAGCCCAGAGCGTTGCCGATGTCTTCGACCAGCGACCGGACGTACGTACCCTTGGTACAGCTCACCGCCAGATCCAGTTCGTTTTCGCGCACTGCCAGCAGCTTCAGCTCGTGGATTGTGACAGGCCGTGCCGGCCGTTCAATTTCGATACCTTCCCGGGCGTATTCGTACAACGGCCGGCCCTTGTGCTTGAGCGCTGAATACATGGAAGGGACCTGTTCGATCGGCCCACGGAACTGTTCCAGCACGGCTTCCACCTCGGCTTCGGTAAACACCGGAACCGGGTTTTCCTCAACCACCGCCCCTTCACTGTCGCCGGTCTCGGTACGGATACCGAGCCTGGCGGTGGTGACATAGGCCTTGTCGCTGTCCAGCATCATCTGGGAGAACTTGGTGGCTTCACCAAAACACAACGGCAGAACGCCGGTGGCGAGGGGATCAAGGGCGCCGGTATGGCCCGCTTTCGCAGCACCATACAAACGCTTCACCTGTTGCAGAATGCCGTTGGACGTGACACCCATCGGTTTGTCGATGACCAGGATGCCATTAACACTGCGGCCTTTGCGTCTACGACTCAAGCGTCACGCTCCGGATTATCAGAAACCGGATCATCGTTGTCATCACGGGGAACTGCTGGCTGATCACCAACGGCTTCACGGATCAGACGATCCATCTTCCGGCTCTGACCGAGCAGAGTATCGAAGTGGAAGCGCAACTGGGGCACAACCCGCAGCTTCATAGCGCGGCCGATCTGGCCCCGCAGAAAGCCCGAAACCTTGTTCAGAACCGCCAGACAGTCTTGCACTTCCGGAGATTCTTCGGTCAGTTCTTCGGTCGACATCAAAGACACATAAATGTCGGCATAGCCCAGATCACGGCTCACCTTGACGGCATTGACCGTGACCAGACCAACGCGAGGGTCTTTCACCTCACGCTGGATCAGCTGGGCCAGCTCACGCTGCATCTGATCGCCAATGCGATCTACGCGACTGTATTCCCGTGCCATCAGGCCCCCGTGGATTCGAGCTGACGTTCAACCCGGACGCGATCGAATACTTCGATCTGATCGCCCACTTTCACATCGTAGCCCTTAACACCGATACCACATTCCATGCCATTGCGAACTTCCGGCACGTCATCCTTGAAGCGACGCAGGGATTCCAGCTCGCCCTCGAAGATAACCACGTTGTCCCGTAGGACACGGATTGGCTTGTTACGGTAGACCACGCCTTCGGTGACCATGCAACCGGCAACCTGACCAAACTTCGGCGAACGGAATACGTCGCGCACATCCGCAATACCCAGAATGTCTTCGCGGAACTCCGGCGCCAGCATGCCGGTCAGCGCGAACTTAACATCATCAATCAGGTTGTAGATGATGCTGTAGTAGCGCAGATCCAGGTTTTCCTGCTCGACCAGCTTCTTGGCGGCGTTGTCGGCACGCACATTGAAGCCGAAGATCACGGCGTTCGTCGCCATGGCCAGGCTGACGTCAGTTTCAGCGATACCACCAACACCCGAGTAAACGATCTTCACCTGTACTTCGTCGTTACCCAGATCCTGCAGGGATTTGACGATAGCTTCCAGAGAGCCGCGAACGTCGGTCTTGAGCACCACGTTAAGGGTCTTGACCTCGTCTTTGCCCATGTTCTCGAACATGTTCTCAAGCTTGGCCGCCTGCTGACGCTGCAAGCGCTGCTCGCGCTCACGGGTCTGACGGAACTCAGCCAGTTCTTTGGCTTTCTTCTCGTTGGCAACGGCGAAGAACTCATCGCCGGCATCCGGCGTACCGTTCAGGCCGAGGATCTCGACCGGAATGGATGGGCCAGCTTCTTTTACCTGCTTGCCGGCTTCGTCAGTCATCGCTCGAATCTTGCCGTAGAAGGCACCAGCCACCAGAGTGTCGCCCTGACGAAGGGTACCGTTCTGAACCAGCACGGTTGCCACGGAACCACGACCGCGCTCAAGACTGGATTCAACAACCACACCCTTGGCGGCGGCGTCCGGAGAAGCTTCCAGCTCCAGAATTTCAGCCTGCAGCAGCAGTGCTTCCAGCAGGTCATCAATGCCATCGCCGGTTTTCGCGGAAACCGGTACAAACTGCACGTCACCGCCCCAGTCTTCGGGGATAACTTCCATGCCAGCCAGTTCGTTCTTGATGCGATCCGGATCGGCGCCCTCTTTATCCATCTTGTTGATGGCCACGACGATGGGAACACCGGCGGAACGGGCATGGTCAACCGCTTCTTTGGTTTGCGGCATAACGCCGTCATCAGCAGCCACAACCAGTACAACCACGTCGGTGCACTGGGCACCACGGGCACGCATGGCGGTAAACGCTGCGTGGCCAGGTGTATCCAGGAAGGACACCATGCCATGATCGGTTTCTACGTGGTAAGCACCGATATGCTGGGTAATGCCGCCGGACTCGCCCGAGGCAACCTTGGTACGACGAATGTAATCGAGCAGCGAGGTTTTACCGTGGTCAACGTGACCCATCACACTGACAACCGGTGCCCGCTTGGTTTTTTCCTTGCCTTCGGCCTGTTCGGTCAGCTCACTCAGAACCTCTTCTTCGAAGGCGTCGTCGCTGACGGCCTTGGGCTTATGGCCCAGTTCTTCGGTGACCAGAATTGCGGTTTCCTGATCCAGGGCCTGGTTGATGGTCGCCATCACACCCATGCCCATCAGTGTCTTGATCACATCGGCGGATTTGACCGCCATGCGCTGGGCCAGATCACCTACGGTGATGGTTTCCGGAATCTCTACTTCTCTAACCATAGGCTTGGTTGGTCTCTCGAAGGCGTGTCGCTTCTGTTTCGGTTTCTTTCTGGCCCGTAGCTGCTTACGCGGGACGGTTTCTTCTTCGTCCTCGGACAGCACCACCGGCTCTTCAACCGGACGGTTACGCGGGCCTCGATGGCCAGCCTGTTTCTTCTTCGGCTTGCCTTCTTCCAGGTCATCGCTTCGTGAGCGAGCCTTCTCTTTCTCTTTTTTCTTCTTCGGCTTGCGATCCCGGCCATCGTCTTCAGGCGGAGGCATAGGCATGTCCTCCGGCTGTGGCGAAGGTTCGCTAACCTTTTCCGGTGTCGGCTCGGCTTCCACCTTTTCTGGCTCTGCCGTTGCCGGCGCCTCAGCAGATTTCTGCTCCTGTTCCGCCGCGACTTTCGGGGCTTCTTCCGCCGCCGGTTGCTGCGGAGCCGTCTGCTGCTCTGTTGTTTCTTCCGGCTTCGGCGCTTCCTGCTGGGCCTCAGGCTGCAGTTCCGCACGTTTAACATAGGTGCGCCGCTTGCGAACTTCAACATTCACCGTCTTGGCTTTACCAGCCTTCAGCGTGGTTGTCGTTTTGCGCTTGAGCGTAATCTTGCGTGGTTCAGCGTCGGCCTCACCATGCGTTTTTCTCAGATAGGCCAGCAACTGCTGCTTCTCATCGCTGGTGACAGCGTCGTTTTCACTGCGGGCTTTCAGGCCCGCTTCCACGATCTGCTTCAGCAAACGATCCACGGGAGCGCCTACATCTGCGGCCAGTTGTTTTACCGTTACTTCAGCCATACTGGTCCTCCTCTCCCGAATCAGGCCTGGTCTTCAAACCAGGGTGCGCGTGCTGTCATGATCAATTGACCGGCACGCTCTTCATCCATACCTTCGATATCGAGCAGGTCATCAACTGACTGCTCGGCCAGATCTTCCATCGTGCGCACGCCCATACCGGCAAGCTTGAATGCCAGAGCGCGATCCATGCCGTCCATGCCCAGCAGGTCTTCTGCGGGCTCGGCGCCCTCCAGAGCTTCTTCGCTGGCCAGTGCCTGGTTCAGCAGCACGTCTTTGGCGCGACGTCTGAGCTCGGTTACGGCATCTTCATCGAAACCGTCAATGGCCAGCATTTCTTCCATTGGCACATACGCCACTTCCTCCATAGAAGTGAAACCTTCCTCGATCAACACGCCGGCGAACTCTTCATCGACATCCAGATGTTCAATGAAGTGATCAAGAAGCCGGTTATATTCCTGTTCCTGACGCTCTCCGGCTTCTTCTTCGGTCATGACGTTCAGGATCCAGCCGGTCAACTCTGTTGCCAACCGGACATTCTGGCCGTTACGACCAATGGCCTGAGCCAGATTGTCTTCTGCCACCGCTACTTCCATGGTGTGACGATCTTCGTCCATCACGATGGATGCCACTTCGGCCGGGGCCATGGCATTGATCACCAGCTGTGCCGGGTTGTCGTCGTACAACACGATATCGACACGCTCTCCACCCAGCTCGTTGGAAACGGCCTGGACGCGGGAGCCTCGCATACCGACACAAGCACCAACCGGATCAATACGGCGGTCATTGGTCTTCACAGAAATCTTGGCGCGAGAGCCCGGATCACGGGCGGCACCACGAATTTCAATCAGATCTTCGGCAATTTCCGGCACTTCAATACGGAACAGCTCAATAAGCATTTGCGCATCAGTACGGCTGAGAATCAGCTGTGGGCCGCGATGGTCAGTGCGGATCTCCAGCAACAGGGCACGTACCCGATCGCCCATACGGAAAGTTTCACGCGGAATCAGCTGCTCACGGGGAAGCAAGGCTTCTGCGTTACTGCCCAGGTCGACAATCACGTTGTCACGTGTAACCTTCTTAACCGTTCCGGACACCAGCTCACCCACACGATCGCGGTAGCTGTCGACAATCTTGGTGCGTTCTGCCTCCCGGACTTTCTGGAAGATAATCTGTTTCGCGGCCTGGGCACCAATGCGCCCGAATGCCACAGAATCCACCTTCTCTTCATACATGTCGCCAGGCTTCAGCTCGGGATCAATTTCCTCGGCTTCCTGAAGGGTCAGCTCGGTACCCAGTGCAGGAACCGCGTCGTTGTCCACTACCAGCCAACGGCGGAAGGTTTCGTATTCTCCGGTGCGGCGATCGATGGCAACCCGGATATCCGCTTCCTCGTCTTCATAGCGTTTCTTGGCAGCGGTAGCGAGCGCGAGTTCAATCGCCTCGAAAATCACATCCTTCTCAACACCTTTTTCGTTCGAGACGGATTCCACTACCAGCAAGATCTCTTTACTCATTGGATTGCCCTGCCCTAAAAATGATCGATACTTCTATAAACGTATTCAAGCGAATTACTTGAAAGCCGGTACGATGCTGGCTTTATCAATGCTGTCGAACGGCAGCAGATATTCGTGGTCATCGACCACAATCACCACTTCATCGCCTTCTACACCCTTGATCAGACCCTGGAACTTTCGACGCCCCTCGAATGCCATGCGCAGGCGAATCTTGGCAGTGTGACCGACAAATTCTTTGTAATGTTCGAGCCGGAACAGCGGCCGATCCATCCCTGGAGAAGATACTTCCAGGGTATATTCGGTCTGGATGGGGTCTTCCACATCCATCACGCCGCTGATCTGCCGGCTGACTTTTTCGCAGTCTTCGATACTGATACCGTTCTCGGTATCATCGATAAAGACACGAAGCATGGATTCATGGCCCCGGGAACGGAATTCGATCCCCCAGAGCTCGTACCCCAATCCTTCCACGACCGGGCGCAGAATCTCTTCCAGTTGTTTGAGCTTGGCTGACAAGTGTCGCCGCCTCCATTTTCAGATTTTCAAAGTACACAAACAAAAAAAGGGCTGTTGATCAGCCCTTTTTATGCACAGGGCCCTTTTACGCCAGGCCCCTTAATCAAAAAGCCCCTGAAATCGGGGCTTTTTGTTGCAAGAATTCGCAAAAAGACAGCCCCAAGCTGCTTTCTGCAGACAGACACCTGGCCTGCCTGGAAGCCCGTAAAATACACAGACTCCGATAACCGCCGGAGTATAGAACTGCCAGACGGAGTGGTCAAGGACTGACCAAAAACGGCTTGGGAGTGCCAAGCCGTTTTCTTTAATATGGTGCCCGGGGCCGGACTCGAACCGGCACGACTCTCGTCACTACCCCCTCAAGATAGCGTGTCTACCAATTTCACCACCCGGGCATCATTCTTTACTCGAGTTCAGGGAGCTGAGACTCCCCGTTCCCGCTTTCACTACCAGCAGACTCACCTTCCGCAGGCGCTTCATCAATGGCTGGAGACTCAGACGACTCCTGAACAACAGGAATCCCTGCTTCACCCGCCACTTCTGCACGCTGCTTGGCAAAGATCGCCAGTGAAAAACTTGTTACAAAAAAGACAACCGCCAACAGGGTGGTCATCCTGGTCAGGAAGCTACCGCTACCCTGACTGCCGAATACAGTCTGTGATGCACCGCCGCCAAATGCGGCACCTGCGTCTGCGCCTTTGCCCTGCTGGATCAGAACCAGGCCCACCAGCGCCACGGCGATCACGACGTGAACTACAACTACCAGTGTTTCCATCCAATCCATACAGACTCTCGTAAACGTTTCGGCTTACGCACCCACCGGCAAAGACCGGCAGATACTTAAAAACTCATCGGCCTTCAGCGATGCCCCGCCAATCAGACCACCATCAATATCGGGCTCTGCGAACAGAGCGGCCGCATTATCCGCTTTTACACTGCCGCCGTAAAGTACCGAAATCTCATTTGCTGGCGCATTCATCGCTTCAAGCACTGATCGAATGTGCGAATGCATGGCCTGAGCATCTTCGGCGGTTGCAGTTTCACCGGTGCCAATCGCCCAGACTGGCTCATAGGCAACGACCACTCGCGGCCATTGTTCTGCAGTAACACGAGCAAGACCTTTACGAACCTGCCCGGAAACAACGTCTTCGGCCTGACCGGCATCACGCTCTTCGAGCGTTTCACCCACACAAAGAATAACTGTCAGATCACTTTCAAGTACGCGGGTGACCTTTTCGGCTGCCAGATTGTCCGTCTCTGCGAACAACTGCCTGCGCTCGGAATGCCCAACCAGGGCGTAACGACAACCAATGTCTTTGGCCATGTCTGCCGAGACTTCACCGGTATAAGCACCGGATTGCCAGCAAGCGACATTCTGGACACCCACTTCAAGGGTGTTGCCGGCACATTCCAGCACCTGACCTACGTACAGAGCCGGGGGAATAATGACAACCCCGGCCGAGTCATCGAAGCTGCCAGCCTGCGCACTGACAGCACCGACCAACTGTTTCACCAGGTCTTGCGACCCGTTCATTTTCCAGTTTCCAGCTACTATCCTGCGACGCATTTCTGTTCTCGACAGCCCCGAATTAAGCGAGGGCGAACTATACAGCAGTCCCTCCACACGCACAAGCCGAAGGCCATGTGAATCAGGGCCTTGAGCGCTGCACGACAACCGCGAGCTCATCGGCAATCCGGCCGATGTCCTCGGCGTTCTTGCCCTCAGCCATCACCCGGATCAACGGCTCGGTTCCCGAGGCACGCAAAAGAATTCTTCCCGCATCACCCAGAGCCTCTTCTGCCTGGCGCACGGCCTCTACGATATCCTCCCGGCTGAGCGGATCAAACCTTTTAGCAACACGAACGTTAACCATCTTCTGAGGAAGCTTGCACATTCCCTGGCGAAGCTCTTTCATGGTCCGGCCTGAGCGCCGGATGGCCAGCAACACCTGCAAGGCTGAGACAATGCCGTCGCCGGTGGTGGTGCAGTCGCGGATCACCATATGGCCAGAGCCTTCCCCTCCGACCAGCCAGTTGTTTGCCTTCAGCCGCTCCATGACATATCGGTCGCCCACTTTTGCCCGCTCGAATGAAATACCGGCATTCTTAAAGGCCAGCTCTACGCCGAGATTTGTCATCAACGTGCCTACCACACCACCATTCAGCCGCCCTTCCTGATGACGGTGGGAAGCGAGGATATACAGCAACTCGTCGCCATCAACTTCCGAGCCGTCTCTGTCGACCATCAGCACGCGGTCGCCGTCACCATCGAAGGCAATACCCATATCGGCCTGTTTTTCGGCAACGGTCTTTTTCAGTGCATCAAGATGGGTCGAGCCAACGTTCAGATTGATATTGAGGCCATCCGGCTCGGCTCCGATGGTCGTTATCCGGGCACCAAGCTCCTGAAACACCTTGGGCGCCACATGGTAGGTGGCGCCATGGGCGCAATCGAGCACGATATGAAGACCATCAAGAGTGAACTCATTGGGCACAGTGCTTTTGCAGAATTCCACATACCGACCCGGGGCATCGTCCACACGGGTCGCCTTGCCCAGCTCCTCCGCCGCACAGACCTCGATAGGCCGGTCCAGCCAGCTTTCGATTTCAGTTTCCAGCGCGTCATCCAGCTTGGTTCCGGCGGATGAAAAGAACTTTATGCCGTTATCATGATGCGGATTATGGGAAGCACTGATAACGATACCGGCCGAGGCCCGGAAGGTGCGGGTCAGATAGGCAATGGCCGGGGTAGGCATAGGGCCGAGTAACTTTACATCCACACCGGCGGCCGACAGCCCCGCCTCCAGCGCAGATTCGAACATGTAACCGGACAACCGGGTGTCTTTGCCTATCAGTACGCTGTTACGTTGCCCTTTTTTCTTGAATGCCTGGCCCGCTGCCCAGCCCAGATGCAGCATGAAATCCGGCGTAATGGGACTATCGCCAACGCGACCACGAATGCCATCGGTACCAAAGTATTTGCGCTGGGACATCAATTAGCCTCCTTCACTGCGGCGACCACCTTGATGGCATCGACCGTTTCCTGAACATCATGCACCCGAAGGATGCTTGCACCTTTCATAGCCGATATTGTGGCGGCCGCCAGGCTTGCCGGCAACCGCTCATTGACGTCACGACCAGTGATCGCCCCCAGCATGGATTTTCTCGACAGACCGACCAGCAAAGGGTGGCCCAGAATACGAAGCTGGTCCAGACTGGCCAGTAACTGGACATTGTGTTCAACACTCTTCCCGAAACCGAAACCGGGATCAAGAATGACATTCTCCGGCAGCACCCCGGCCCGCTCCGCCACACGCAAGCGCTCGGTCAGAAACAGACTGACCTCCCGGTGCACGTTACGGTAGCGCGGGTCGTCCTGCATGGTGTCCGGTTCGCCCTGAATATGCATGACGCACACCGGGATTCCGGCTTTCGCTACCACTTCCGGCGCGCCCTCCCGCTGCAGCGCACGAACGTCGTTGATCAGGCCGGCGCCCAGCCGGGCTGTTTCTTCCATCACCTTCGGGTTGCTGGTGTCCACGGAAACGACGACATCCAGATCCCGGGCGATCATCTCTACCACCGGACACACCCGGTCAAGCTCCTCCTGAGTGGATACCGGGGAAGCACCCGGGCGGGTGGACTCGCCGCCCACGTCAATAAACCCTGCTCCGTCATTCACCATTTGCCGGGCTCGCAGCAACGCCGCTTCCGGCGTATTGAAATGACCGCCATCAGAAAAGGAGTCCGGGGTTACATTGAGGATACCCATCACATGACACAGGGACATATCGAGTTGCCGGCCGGCAAAATTCATCTTCATAAGGCAGAGTCCGGAGATTGATGCTTTACAGGAGAGACAAAAACAAACGCCGCCCGGGAACCGGGCGGCGTGTGGTATCAGTACCTATTATCGACGAATCAGTGCTCGCCAGCAGGCCGCCCGACGCCGGATTGATGACCGTCGTCGGAACCTTTGGGCTCCTGAGACGCTTCAGGATCCTCAGCCTGCACACCG